>JBDNRM010000068.1:0-19127 GCA_047718615.1 Bacillus sp. (in: firmicutes)
ATGCTTATCTAATTAATTTATGTCGAAACATAGAAGACTGCATAAGTATAGAAGAAAATATTATACAAAATAGCCAGCTTAAGATATAATTAGCTTTTATATAGAAAGCGCTTTAACTTATAAAAAGATGATTTAGGGACGTGTAAAATGAAAAGAATTAAAATTGTAACAGATTCAACAGTTGATTTAACACAAGAAGAGCTGATTAAATATGAAATAGAAGTTGTACCTCTTTCTATTTGCATAAATGGTGAAACCTTTTTAGATAAAGTAGAAATTACGCCAGAAGAATTTATTCATAAAATGAAAGACGCAGCAGAATTGCCAAAAAGTTCTCAACCTTCTGCTGGTTCATTTGCAAAAAAATATGATGAGATAGCAGAACAAGGTTTTGATATTATTTCCATTCATATGACTGGTGGTATGAGTGGCACTGTTGCATCAGCGAAAAGCGGAAGTGAACTCTCAAATGCAAACGTAACAGTCATTGATTCAGCATTTATTTCAAAAGCATTATCATTTCAGGTGATTGAAGCTGCAATAATGGCTCAAAGTGGAAAAAGTAAGGAAGAGATTATTGATAAAATTAATCATGTTAAAAAACATACAAAATTATTTATTGTAGTTGATACACTAGAAAATTTAATAAAAGGTGGACGAATTGGGAAAGGAAAGGCTTTGATCGGGTCTTTGTTGAACATCAAACCAATTGCTATACTTGAAAATGGTGTGTACACTCCTATATCAAATGTACGAAGCAGAGCACAAGCAATCAAGTTTTTAGTTAACTCATTTAAAGAAGATACTATAGGCAGAAAAATTAAACGAATTGGGATTTCCCATGCTGATAGTCTGGATTTCGCAGTTAAATTAAAAACAGCAATTGAAAATTTATCTGGTTTTCAAAAAATTGATATTGATTTTACTACACCAGTTATTAGTACACATACAGGAAAAGGAGCAATTGGTTTCAGTTATTACTGTGAATAAAAGCATTAATTAATAGGCAAATTTTCAAGATTTCTTTATTACTGAACTAATTGGGCACTCCGCATGACTTTGAGCAGACTGTCTAAAATAAAGCAGTAAAGAAAATTGCATAGATAGTCGACATCCATTAGGGGGGATTTCTCTCCAAACCTAATGCTGTGTATAAGAAAATGACAAAAACAGGCATCTCACAACAAAGTGAAATGCTTGTTTTTCGCGTTTAATTAATCTTTACAAAAAAAAACTGAACCGCTCTAACAAATGATGTTTAAAGAAAATATACAAATAAGGAATCAGATGTTTTGGTAAATCCTATCATGTATAGAGGAGTAGATATGGATAAAAGATAAATTTAAACAAATTAATTTAATAATGGATTATGTTATAATATTAATCAGTATAGATGTAATAATGGATGAATTTGTATGGCTCTTGGAAGTGTTTAAATATATTATAGATAAAAAGGTAGGGGTTAATAATGAAGAAATCGCGTCTCTTTCTTATTATTTGCCTGTCTCTTCTTTTATTAACATCTTGTACAAAAGATAATATCCTTCAATACAATGGTGTTAAAGAAACGATGGTCACAAGTAAAGAAGATATTCCGGATGCTTTTATTCCACAGGATGTTAAAATCGTTTCCGCTGGAGATTCTTTAACACAAGGTGTAGGGGATAGTACTGGAAAAGGCGGATATATTCCATACTTAAAAGGTTTATTAGAGAATGATAGGGGCATAGGAGAAGTAACTTTTGAAAATTTTGGGGTGAAAGGCAATAAAACAGATCAGTTATTAACAAAAATACAAACAGATGAGGTTCATCAATCGATTACTTCTGCAGATATGGTCATTCTAACAATTGGCGGAAACGATATTATGAAAGTTGTACGTGAACATTTATCTGATTTGCAGCTTGAGGATTTTTCTGAGCAAATGAAACAATATGAGTCAAATCTTTATCAAGTCCTTAAAACAATTAGAGAGTATAATTCGGAAGCTCTTATTGTTTTAGTAGGTGTATATAATCCTTTTACAAAATGGTTTTCAAATATTGATGAAATGAATCAAGTGGTGACTGAATGGAATGCAACTGGGGAAAATATTCTAACATTATTTGATCAAACATATTTCGTTCGAATAGATGATATATTCCTAACTGGAAAAGAGAACCTGTTTTATAAAGATTATTTTCATCCGAATGATAAAGGATACCAGCTTATTGCAGATAATATTTACAATGAGTTAGAAAAAGAAGCAATGAAAGTTCTATTAACGAAAAGAACGGCAGAAGAAGTAGACAGAGGAGAATGAGAAATTGAAATTAAAGGGTTGGAAAAAAGCATTTTTAATATTGTTAAGCATTAATATACTAGTCTTTATTGGAGTATCGATTTTAATTTTTTTACCGAGTGACAAATCTAACAGTATTAGCCAAACGGATGCTACAGTTGATGCTGTCTCCTTGGATGTAACAACAAATAAAAAGGATTTAACAAAACTGATTAATTATTATATAGAAAAACAGGGGTTGGACGGACCAATTCATTATGAGATTAATCTGTCCGATGAGGTGGAGCTTTATGGGTATGTTCCGGTTTTTAATGAAGACCTTGAAATGAAGCTTACGTTTGAACCACAAGCATTGGAGAACGGTGATTTGGTGTTAACGCAGAAGTCTATTAGTATTGGTCAGTTGCCTTTGCCTGTATCTTATGTGATGAAATTTATTCAACAGAAATATAAATTGCCTGAATGGGTAGAAATTAATCCTGATAAGGCGATGATTTATGTTTATTTAACAAGAATGAAAACAGAAAGCGGGTTAAGGGTTAAAATGAAGGAGTTTGATCTTCCTAATGATCAAATTCACTTTAGTATTTTACATCCAGCTAAATAGTTGCTGCTTTTTATATGGCTACGCTGAAAATGGTGTTCCGCAGGCAGAATACACCTTGTGCTACTTGTGGGGTTTTTGTTAATCTAAGATCATAATGAAAAAAGATGTTGTTTGGTTAATTAGTTAACGGAACAACGTCTTTTTTTTATTAAGTTGCGGGAACTAGTAGAACTTCCACTGGGCTTTTCTCTGAATCTTGTTCTAAAATGAAAGCGGAGTAGGCTTTGTTTCCTTGTAGTGCTAATGAGGGGAAGGTGGTAATCAACTCATTTGTATCAGCTGTTCTTGCTTCTAAATAAACGGTCATAGGATGTAGCCCTAAATAAGGAGAAGCAGTTTTTGCTTGAACTGCTGAAAAAACAATATCTCCATTCTGTACTGCAATATTTATGGTAGGCAAATTGGAGGCTAAATGGATAAATCGTAGTTTTGTTTCTGTTGCTGGTACATTTGGATTTTCTGAGAAGGAATAGATCTTTAATTTTTCAGTTGATCCAACAAAAGCGATTGTATGATATATATTGCTTTCAACGACCATTTTTTGACTACAATACGTGTCAATCATTTTGCCAGCTTCATAAATATCGACTTGATATCTGCAAACAGGAAGGGTTAAATCATTGCTCATCATTTTAAATGTCATTTCTTTAAACATACGAATTCCATTAATATAAATATCCACTTTTGGTGTTTTCGATGATCCATGTAGCATTCTTATTTTCCCATATTCTTTTTGTCTTTGCACATTGGGGAAGGGAGACTGTGTCGTTTCTATTGCTTCTTTTAAACTTTGTAAATGTTTTTGATAATAAAAAATATGCAAATTTGGATTAGTATATTTATAATAGCCTGCTAATAAGTCATACATGCCAGCCTCTTGGATTAGATTCTTCTCATCATTTTGAGTCATGTTAGTCACTCCTGTACATTCATGATGCATTAGTTTATGCACTAAAAAGTATACGAGTGCCTATCTTATTCATGAAAAAGAAGAAAAAGGAAAAATACTCGTTTACTTTTTTTGGAATAGTATGTATAATAAATTTACATTTAACAGAAGGGGTGATCACGATGAAAAATAAAACAATCTCCGTGTCGAGAAGTGTATTGACGATCGTACAGCCCTTTGCGTGTTTGCAATAAAGCGGATGGATTTTTTCTGCTCCTTTGCATTATTGAAACCATGGGCTGTACCAGTCTATGGTTTTTTTAATAGGAAAAAATGGAGGGAACGAATCAATGGAATTATCCAAGTTCGGTTATGATGAGGAAGTAAATAAGAAGTTTATGGAGTATGCAGCAGATGAACATATTATCGCTAGAGTTGCATTAGAGCATAAAAGAATATATAGAGTTTGGACTTCTGTCGGGGAATTATTATGTGAAGTATCTGGTAAATTCGCCTATACAGCAAATACTAGAGAAGATTATCCAGCTGTTGGCGATTGGGTTGTTCTTTTGCCACGAGAACTTGAAGGAAAAGGGACGATTATTGCAGTTCTTCCAAGAAAAAGTAAATTTTCAAGAAAGGTTGCAGGAACAAATACGGAAGAGCAAATTGTTGCAACAAATGTTGATACGGTTTTACTTGTTAATTCTTTAAATGAGGATTTAAACAGTAGAAGGATAGAAAGGTATTTAACATTAACTTGGGAGAGTGGGGCAAATCCAGTTATTGTTTTAACAAAAGCTGATCTTTCTGAAAGTGTGGAAGAAGCTATATCATTAGTGGAATCTGTAGCTTTTGGCATTCCAATTATTCCAGTAAGTGTTGTAGAGGAAAGTGGTTTTGAAGAATTAAATAAATTGCTTCTTCCTGGCAAAACCTTTGCCTTATTAGGATCTTCTGGAGTAGGGAAATCAACTTTGATCAATTATTTAGTAGGATATAAAAAACAAGAAGTGCAAGATATACGAAGTGATGATAAAGGTAAACATACAACTACCCATCGTGAAATGATCCTTCTCCAAAATGGCTGTATTTTAATTGATACACCTGGTATGCGTGAATTACAGTTATGGAATAGTGAATCAGGTTTAAGTGATAGCTTTTCAGATATTGAAAGCCTAGCTGCCAATTGTAAATTTCGTGATTGCACCCATACTGGTGAAAAGGGCTGTGCAGTAGCAATAGCAATGGAGAATGGTGATTTGCTGAAAGAACGTCTTATAAGTTATCAGAAACTTTTGAAGGAACTTGCCTTTTTAGAACGGAAACAATCTAAAAAAGCACAATCAGAGGAAAAAAAGAAATGGAAACAGCTCCATAAGCAAATAAAAACAATGAAAAAATAAAAAAATTGTTACTGTTTCCACAACTACAAGAAAATATTTTTATAAGCAAAAACTCCAAGAGAAAGTTTCCTTGGAGTTTTTTTCAGAAGGTGCGTATTACTTCCTGAATTCAATTTATTGCTTTTTCATTGAATATTTTATACGATTTTCTTAAGTGTTAAAACCATTATAATAGGGAATAAGTAAATTTAGATGGAAAGAGTAATGAACAAAGAAATAGGGGGTAGAACATGAATAACTATGATGTGGCAACATTTGCAGGCGGTTGTTTTTGGTGTATGGTTAAACCGTTTGATCAACAACCAGGCATTATAAAAGTAGTATCCGGTTATACAGGAGGAGCAACAGAAAATCCGACCTACAAAGAAGTTTGCTCTGAAACAACTGGCCATTATGAGGCAGTTCAAATAACATTTGACTCGAGTGTGTATTCATATGAAAAATTATTGCAGTTATTCTGGCAACAGATCGATCCAACTGATCCAGGAGGTCAATTTTTTGATCGAGGACAATCGTATCAAACGGCAATTTTTTATCATACAGAAGAACAAAAAAGATTAGCGGAAGCATCCAAACAGCAATTGGCAGAAAGCGGCCGTTTTCAAAAAACAATTGCGACACAGATTTTACCGGCTAAAGAATTTTATCCTGCTGAAGAGTATCATCAAGCATACTATAAAAAAAATCCTGATCATTATAATCGCTATCATGTCGGATCTGGAAGGGCAGCATTTACGAAAAACAACTGGAGTGATATAAATGGATAATAAAAAACAAATAAAAGATAAGTTAACACCTATTCAATATGAAGTGACTCAAAATAATGGAACAGAACCCCCTTTTCATAATGAATATTGGAATGAATTTTCAGAAGGGATTTATGTTGATATTGTTTCTGGAAAAGCGTTGTTTAGCTCTCTGGATAAATATGATGCAGGCTGCGGCTGGCCAAGCTTTACAAAGCCGATTGAGGAGGAAGAAATAACAGAAAAAACAGATACAACCCATTTTATGATTCGTACAGAAGTAAGAAGCAAAGAAGCAGATTCTCATTTAGGTCATGTATTTACTGATGGTCCAAAAGCAAATGGACTACGTTATTGCATTAATTCTGCTGCTTTAAAATTTATCCCGAAAGAAAAATTGGAAGAAGAAGGCTACGGAAAATATTTGCCGTTATTTAGTAAATAACGGCAGGAATCAGCCAACGCCCAAAAAAAAGCTTATGTAATGTGCATTATTTCGCACTATACATAAGCTTTTTTCTATTTGGAAGTTAATCCGCCGGATAAAACAAATTTCATCGCATCTTCTGGCTTTAAATCGATAAATTCAATATTTTCTTTTGGAATAAGATAAGTAAAACCAGCAACTTGAAAGGTTTGCGGAACATATACTGCTGTATATTCTTTAAAAGGTTCATAAAAGTCTTCTAAGTCTTCTGCCGTTACAAACCCGATAGATTTCATTCCTGTTCCTGGAAAAGTGACGACTGCAACCTTTGAGAAGGATTTTTTCTCTCCTAAAAAGGATTGAATCGTATCTTTTATAACAGAATAAATGGTTTTAATGAATGGGATTTTTTCTAATAATAAATCAATCCATCTAATAAGATGTGAAATGATAAATTTAGTAGATAACCATCCTAAAATAGTTATTAAGATAAGGGTTAATAGAATGCCAATCCCAGGAATATACTCATCCTTTAAATAACTTCTAAGAAAGCTTCCTAATAAGTTGTCCAGAAACAAAAAGCTGCGGTATATAACGTAAATAACTAAAATAATTGGAACAATGGTGATAATACCGTTTATAAAGTTTTTAATTATGGCTTTCATTTTAAGCTCCTAAATAAGTATTTTCAGTAATTCAACTAGTTGCTATTTACTATAATAGAAGATAGTTGAATTTTATGTTGATTGGAGTGGTTTTCACTCGACTTTTTCCCTGTTAATCGAAAAGAAATCGTATGGTTCCCTTCACTTAAACCACTTGATATATATAAAGAACGTTTTTTTTCAAATGGCCACCATGTTGAAACAGTTGTTGTATATTTATTGTCTATATATACATCCATCATTCCGCCATTTTCACTTCTAATGACATTTACTCCAACGTAACTCCCTTTAAAAGTATAATCAATGGATGCCATTTTTTTTTCTGAAGTATAATAACCATTCTTTTTTATAAAAGAAGCCTGTTTGTTTTAAAAAGCATATTTTGTTTGCAATAAATAGCTGCTCTTTTTTTTAGGATCCATGACTATATTGCTTGTTGGTTTATTTTTTTTTAGGTTGTTCTTTAAAACAGAATAAATTTCCTCACTATAAATCTGGTATCCTTTATCATTTGGATGAATAAAATCCTTTGTTAATTCCTTTGTGCTATAGCCTGACTGTTTGAAAGGAACACGCATATCGATATTTGTCGCTAGATAATTTTTGGAAACAGCAGCGATAGTTTGAGCAAATGCTTCATTCTCCAAACAACTTTCAGTGATAGTAATTAATTCTGCGGATGGAAAACGTGTTTTTACCTCTAAAAGCAATTGTTCATAAAATAAAGCAAATTGGTTATTATCCATATATTTTCGATCGTTTTCACCAAAAACAATAAATACAAGATCTGCTTGCTTTATTTTTGTGTTTTTAAATTTATACAATCCTTCAAAAGCAGTTGCTCCGCTTTGTACAACAGAGCTTCTTGAAAGAGGTATAGGATATTGATTTTTTATTTTCTGATCCAATAGATGAAACCAAGTAGCTTCTTTTGTTGATGCCCCAGAACCGCGGCCAATGCTATCACCGATGATAACATAATGAACAGCTTCTTTATCTTTTATTTTTTCATAAACGTTTTTAGAAGCAGAAGACTTCTTTTCAAAAGGGTGAAGCAATAAAAGTAAAAGGACAACGGCAGAAAAAGTGATAATAAACAGATAAAGTGATTTTTTTTTCATTCTAAAACACAAAGCCCCTCTTTTTAATCTATATTACTTATCCTAACGCAAAAGGAGCCAACTGAGAAGGGAAAATGGCTGGTAATATGCTAAGAAGCAATGGAAGAGATTCTAATAACTGCTTGGCATTTATTATCGATTGTGTGAGGAAAATGAAAATTGAACCTTTGCATCCAGTAATAAGTTGAATAGAGAAAACTGGACGAACTTTCACATCTTCTGTATATTATTTATATTAAATAAATAAAGGATGATTTTTATGATAAAATCTTTTTACCACTTTTTAATGAAATTTCGTCATCCTGCTCCCAAAGATGATATAAGTGAATTTGCAAATAACGCATATGTTGATCATAGCTTCCCTAAAAATAGTAAAGATTATGAAGAAGTAAGCAGCTATTTAGAATTAAATGGCCATTATTTACCAAGTATGCAAATATTCGATCAAGCATGGGAAACATATTTATTTCAAGAAGAAAAAAATAAGAATGATGATTATTAATACTTTGTTTTTTAATTATTAGACACCATATAAAAAAATGTGACTATAAAGAATGATAATAGGCAGGTTAAATTAAGTTTGTTCTTATGGTAAAAGCAGGTAGCAGTCAGAATACACGAAGACTCCTATTGGAATTGCGGGACAGGAGGCTTGACGCCCGCCACGTGAAAAGCGAAGTGTATTCTGACTGCGGAATTTTTTTTAGGGGAGCTAATAGAATAGAAATCGGCCTGTTTTATCAAGAAATCAGGCTTTTTTGTTTGCCTTTTACTTCTTTTAAAAACACCAAATAGGTACATCCCTCATTTCAAACTCTCTAAAACGATTACGTTATATTGTTAGATATCCACTCATATAATAAATAAAACTTTCCCTTCTTATCTAGCTTATAGCTCATTATTTACTCCTGATAAACAAAAAACATACAAAAGAAAAACCTTTCATACCTATAAAACTACCCAACAAGTGAATATTCCCCATGCAGAAAGCGAACAAATTGTATTCAGCCAAAAAGAGAACGATTAGCGAAACGATTCTATTTGCATATAATGATAAAAATAAAATCACGAATAAGCGAACAGACGAAGGATGAAAAAATAGATGGAATTTGCTGTGAGGCGTAATATCCTAACGTTTTCCCCCACCTTAATTGTTCAATATTTTTAAACAAGAGCGTGGGGGTTTTATCAGCCGTATAAACGGTTTAAAACTCATAATCTTGTTTAGAGAGGACTATTAAACGATGGGAAATCGAAAAAAACCTAAATATAAAATAGGCGATACAGTCGTAATTACATTATATGGAACAGTAGGGAAAGTTACAGATGTAAAATGGCTGGATGATATGCATGTATATGAAGTAAATAAAAGTGAAGGCCTATATTTAGAATCGAGCTTGCAAATGCTTTCCGAATATGAAGGGGAATTAATGGAATCGGAAAAAATAGACATTGAATATCGGTACTTTATTGGCGATTTAGTGAAAGTACAAGGATATGGGAGTAATCTATTTAAAATAATGGGATTTCGAACTGAAATATGGCGTTATAAATCAGATGCTTGGGAAGATATTATTTATGAATTATCAAGGGTTAGTGATGGGGAATGGCTAGAAGCAGGAGAAGAGGAACTTACATTAGTAGCAGATGCTGAAAATGCAGAAACATTTATTCAAAAACTTGGTCTTTTATACATTATGGATAAAAAGAAGCGCCCAATAGATTTACAGAAAACAAACAGCTCTTTTCGTGCAACGGAAAAGGAGCTGCTTGAACGAACAAAAGAAAAAAAAGAATTAATTGATGGACTGCTAGATATATATAATGATTATCGAATTTTATTTGATTTATTCCAAGATCGGGAATACGAGCATATGATGAAATTGACGTTGAGAAAATTAAAGCTTATTAGCAGCTTAGATGATAAAATTTCAAATGAGTAAAGTTATAATTGCAATAGCAGAGTTATCAAAAAAGGAATACTAATAATCATAATCAAAGAAAAAAGGGTATTTAAGTATTTATGAAATAAAGAAAGAATCTCGCTATTATCTGTATTAATGTCTTCTTTTATAATGGCAATCATGTGCTGGAATAAGTTCATCGATTAGATCCCCCTAAAAAGTATATATAAAACCTTATGAATAAAAGAAAGAAAACATGTCTATTTTTTTCTTGAAAAAATCGATGATTTATCAGATAATTTGTACAAAAGAATCATCTTTTTTTTAATGTCACATATATTCTTTACAAAGGGGGCGATATGCTTGAAAGAAATCGACGTAATAATAGATACTGAGGAAATCGCAGAATTTTTCTTTCGTGAGCTATTGAAGAGGGGATACGTTCCCACAGAGGATGAAATGGAAGAATTGGCTGACATAACGTTTGAATATTTATTAGAAAAATGTATTATTGATGAAGAAACGGAAGAATAGTAGAGTATTTTTATTATATAGTTATAGTTATAACAAAGAGACTGTTCCAAAAGTGAACTTTTGGGACAGCTCTTTTTTGTCGTCAGGAAATGTAAACGAAATGGGCTGGTTGATAACTTGGTGTTGGTTTCCAAATTCAGAGCTGTTTAAGGCGTCCCTCGCTTTTCTTATTTTTGAAACTTTTTATTAAGATATACGTAAAGAGTAATAAGAAGCGGAGGGATACGATGATTAAAAAGTTGTTAAAACAATTTCTAGGAAAAAGCAGCCATAAACGTTATTATTCTTCTTCAAGCAGCAAAAAGAGAAGGCATTTTTATAATAACAAATATGAACAAAACAGGGGGCATAACTATTATAAAGGAAAAAGAAGAAAGCGCTCTTCTAGTTTTTATAGCAGCTAATAGTGGAAGGGAGGAAGAGGGATACTTCGTAGATTATTTAAGTATATAGAAAAACCATTAAAAGTTAATTCCGTTATAAATGATAGATACAAAATAATTTCCTTTCTGGCTCGAGGAGGATATGGATATACGTATATTGTCGAAGATTTGTTTTTAAAAGAGAAGGTTGTTTTAAAAACACTTCGTTTTCATAAAAGACTGCGTAAAAAAGAACAACGAAGATTTCAACAAGAACAGGATATTCTTAAGAAAATAAACCACACAAGTTTTCCGAAGTTTTACGATAATGGTTTCATTCAAGGAAAGATTCCTTACTTTACGATGGAATTTAAAAAAGGAAAAACGCTTGAAGAATGCTTGTTTGATGATCTTTATAGATGGAGCGAAAAGCAAACATTTTATTTTGGAGTGAAACTAGTGGAATTAGTTGCTTATTTACATAGCAACAATATTGCACATCGTGATTTACATATTCCAAACATGATGTTGGTGGATCAACAGCCTATCATAATTGATTTTGGCTTAGCCATTGCAGCGACACAAGACGATTTAAAGAGTTTTCAATCAGACTTTGCGGGAATTGGACAGATATTGTTATTTCTATTTTATTCTACTTTTGAACCGGCCAATAATAAGGAAAGGAGCTGGCAAGAAGAACTGCCAATTTCTAAAGAAGCAAAACATATTATAAAAAAACTTTTGGCAATCGAAGAGCCTTTTAAAGATTGTTATCAGATAAAAGAAGCATTTTTACAACAAATAGAGATAGAGGAGGACAAGGAATGTCATTTTTTCAAAAAGCATTAGCAAGTGTTGGGGTGGGAGCAGCAAAGGTAGATACAGTTTTGCATCATCATTTGTTATCACCAGGAAAACCAGTTGAAGGGGAAATTATCATCCAAGGCGGAAATGTTATGCAAACAATTGAAAAAATTTATCTGCGTGTATTCGCTACCTTTGAAAAGGAATCGGATGATAAAAAGTATACAGACACAGCTATTATTGAATCATTTTTAGCAGCAGAAAAGCTGACGATAGGGGTAAAGGAACAAAAAAAAATTCCGTTCTCTTTTGTATTATCTCCATATACACCGCTTACATTAGGGAAAACAAAGGTGTGGATTTCGACTGGATTAGATATAAAGAATGCAGTTGATCCAACAGATAAAGATTATTTGGAAGTACAAGCAAATCATATGGTATCAAGTTTATTAAATACAATCTCTGATTTAGGATTCCAATTAAGACAAGTAGAATGTAAAGAAGGTTCCTTACATGGAAGACAACATCTTCCTTTTTTGCAAGAACTAGAATATATGCCGGTTTCTGGCCCGTTTTACGGAAAATTAGACGAAATAGAAATTATCTTTTTATCCATTCAGGACAAAACGCTAGAAATTCTTTTGCAAATTGACAAAAAGGCAAGAGGGTTAAGCGGGTTATTTGCTGAAGCTTTTGATATGGATGAACAGTTTGTCAGGTTAGCCATTAAAGAAGAGGAGCTGCCGGCGTTACAGCAGCAACTATTTGCTATTATTGAACAACACACTTAAAAAATAGGGAATTTCATAATATCCTGAGACGTGTGAGAAACTCACACGTCTTTTTATTCTGTGCTGATTAATTTTTTAGGAATTCTTCCTATCTTTTGCAGAAAATTCTTTGCCGTGTGCTTCCGTTTCAGCAATAATTGCTTCTTTTGGAATATGGTTATTTTTCTTTGGAGAGTTAATTCGATTTCTATGCTTTTTACCCATATAATCACCCTTTTTATGTGCTTTTTTAGCATGTTTTCCTTTTAAGAAGGAAAACTAATTATAGTTTAACCATGGAATGAAATAGTATCCTACAATTAAATTTGTTTATCATAAAAATAGAATATGATATAGTACAAATAGGGATAAACTAGACGAATTTCGTCATTTTATGTCAAAAATGAAATACTGCTTTTTAAACAATTGGAGGTTTAACAAAATGAGTGTACATATTGGCGCAAAAGAAAATGAGATTGCAGAAACGGTTCTTTTACCAGGAGACCCTTTAAGAGCAAAATATATTGCGGAAACTTTTTTAGAGAATGCTGTTTGCTATAATGAAGTACGTAATATGTTTGGTTATACAGGTACATATAAAGGCAAAAGAATTTCTGTACAAGGTACTGGCATGGGAGTTCCGTCCATTTCAATTTATATTAATGAATTAATGGCAAGCTATAATGTACAGAATCTAATTCGTGTTGGTACATGTGGAGCGATTCAAAAAGATGTAAAGGTTCGTGATGTTATTTTAGCAATGAGCGCATCAACTGATTCTCAAATGAACCGTTTAACTTTTGGCGGTGTTGATTTTGCACCGACAGCGGATTTTGATTTGCTGAAAAAAGCATATGATACTGGCTTGGAAAAAGGACTTTCCCTTAAAGTCGGCAATGTTTTTACAGCAGACATGTTCTACAATGATAATTCTGAATTAGAAAAATGGGCAAAATATCAAATACTAGCGATTGAAATGGAATCAGCTGCACTGTACACATTGGCAGCAAAATATAATCGTAAAGCATTATCTGTCTTAACGGTAAGTGATCATATTTTAACTGGTGAAGAAACAACAGCAGATGAGCGTCAAACAACATTTAATGATATGATTGAAGTAGCTTTAGAAGCGGCAATTAAATAATACCGTCTAAACAGCAGTAAAGGATATGTCAGCAAAGGAAAAAATAGAAAAAGACCAATTTCTTGCTAAGCTAGTAACTCTATAAAAATTAAGGTGGAATCATGAAGAAAATAGTAGTTGTATCTTTCTTTTTAGCAATCATACTAAGCGGATGTAAAAGTTTAGATACTTTACCGTTTTTCCAAGATAAAAAGGAAGAGAAAGAAAACAAGGAAACTGTCGTTACAGAAAAACCAGGTTCCGAACAAGTGGAAGAAGATACACAAAAAGAAGAACCTGAACAAGAACAATCTCCTTGGACTTTAGAATCTACTTACTTTAATGAAATCAAGGTAGTAGATGGAAGAAATATAATTCAAAATCCGACCAATACGGTCTCATTAGTAAATAAAGATTTTGGTCTTCCTGATGGATACACGCCTGAAGACTTAGAAAGACCAAATGTTGATTTTTCTTTTGGAGATCAAAAAATTGAAAAGAGCTATATGAGAAAAGAAGCAGCAAACGGACTAGAAGAGATGTTTAAGGAAGCAAAAAAACAAGGATTGACCTTATATGCAGTTTCTGGTTTTCGTTCATTTGATCGTCAAACGGTTCTTTATGATGCAGAAGTAGATAGAGTCGGAAAAGAAAAGGCGATTCAAGCTGTGGCTTATCCTGGAAACAGTGAGCATCAAACAGGTTTAGCGATGGATATTTCCAGTGAAAGTGCGAATTTTTTATTAAGTGATGATTTTGATAAAACCAAAGAAGGCAAATGGTTAAGTGAAAACGCTCATCATTTTGGTTTTATTTTACGATATCCTAAAGGAAAAGAATCCATCACTGGTTATAAATTTGAACCATGGCATTTTCGTTATGTTGGAAAAAAATCAGCAAAAGATATTTATGAAAATGGTTGGACATTAGAAGAATATTTTCAATTAGTAAAGAAAATATAAAAATAGGAATGCACTATTTATGTTGTTTATACAGCTTAAGAAAAGCTAAAAAGATGAACAGTATTTATGAGTTATGAGCAGAAAAGAAGAGCCCAATTTCCTCTGAATGGCTTAGAGGGAAAAGTCAAAGTTTTTCTGGTTAAAAAAATTCATTAATAATTTGTTCATAATTCAGCATTAAAATGTTCCCATTTGCTTGGTATTTTTATAAAAGAAAAGTATTTTAGCGAAAGAACATTTATGGTTAATGAAAGTGGTGAAATATTTGGAGAACGAAGAGAATGTAAAGGAATCATCAGAAAATGAATCAAGTTTTATACGAATGAAAAAATTTCATTTTGTGATGCTTTTATTTTTTACGGTCATATTAGCTGCCGGCATTACAACAATTGCTTTAGCTTTTGGTGATGAAAAGGCAGTAAATGTTGGTACGGAACGTAGTGAATTTAATAAATTATATTCAGCATATGATACGCTGAAAGAACATTATTATAAAGATATTGATACAACGGATTTAGTAAACGGAGCAATTGATGGAATGTTCTCAGCCTTAGATGACCCTTATTCTGACTATATGAATGAGAAAGAAGCAGCAAGCTTTCATGAAAGCATTTCTTCTTCCTTTGAAGGTATAGGTGCAGAAATTCAACAAATTAATGATAGTATTGTGATTGTCACGCCGATCAAAGGTTCACCAGCAGAAAAAGCAAATCTAAAACCAAATGACAAAATTGTTTCTGTTGATGGAAAAAGTCTGCAAGGCATGAGTTCATCTGAAGCAGTCTTATTAATCAGAGGGAAAAAAGGAACGAAAGTAGAGCTGGAAATAGAAAGAGCTGGCGTTGAAAAACCGATGAATATTTCTATTGTTCGTGATACGATTCCAATTGAAACAGTTTACGGCAATTTAAGAAAAGATGGCATCGCTGAAATTCAAATAACTAGTTTTTCTGAAAATACATCATCAGAACTTGTAAATAAATTAAATGAGTTCCAGAAAGAAGGAATGAAGGGAATTGTACTTGATTTAAGACAAAATCCTGGTGGTTTATTAACAAAAGTGCAAGAAATAGCGAATCTTTTTGTTCCAAAAGGAGATATAATTTATCAAGTAGAACATAAAAATGGAAAAATAGAAAAAGCTGTATCCGAAAATAGTGATGGTACAGATGTACCGCTTGTTGTATTAATAGATGGCGGAAGTGCAAGTGCGTCAGAAATATTAGCAGCAGCTGTCAATCAATCAGCTGGGGTGCCACTTGTTGGCGTAAAATCCTTTGGAAAAGGAACCGTGCAAAGTGCGACTGATTTATCAGATGGAAGTAATTTTAAATACACAACAGATAAATGGTTAACACCGAACGGAACTTGGATTCATGGAAAAGGCATTGAGCCGACATATAAAGTGGAATTACCAAGTTATGCGAGTCTATCTATTGTAAATCCTGATTCTAAATTAAAGATGGACAGCAACTCAGAAGAAGTGAAAACAGCCCAACAAATGTTAAAAGCACTAGGGTATAAAATAGATCATGCTAATGGCTATTTTGATGAGAGCACAGAAAAAGCAACGAAAGAATTCCAGAAAAAAGAGAAATTAAAAGAAGACGGAGTAATTACAGGCGAAACTACAATGGCATTAATGAATCAACTCCGTGAAAAAATCAAAGATTCTGATACGCAAATGAAAAAAGCAGTAGAAGTGTTAAAAGACGAAATGAAAAAGTAATAATTCTAGGGTGATACTATTTGTGTCACCCTCGTTTTTATGGAAGAAAAGCAAATAGTAAAGAGGTGTAACAATATGAACAAAGCAGAAATATATATATTATCTGGATTTTTAGGAAGTGGAAAAACAACCTTATTAAAAGAACTGCTCAAAAAAGAAAAAGAAGAAAATCGAAAAGTTGCAGTTTTGATGAATGAATTTGGAAGTATATCTATTGATTCAAACGAGGTGGACAATGATATCCCACTAAAAGAGCTATTAGGCGGCTGTGTTTGTTGTACTATCCAAGAAAAATTAGAAGCACAGCTTCAATCTTTATTAATAGAAGAAAAACCGGATGTCATTTATTTAGAAACAACAGGTGCTGCTCATCCTGTGGAAACGATGGATAGTATATTATCACCACTTTTCGTAAACAAATTGCAGTTGAAAGGAATAATCACGGTTATCGATGGGAAGCAGTGGTTAAATCGACAAAGCTTTAGTCCTGTCATTCAGCAGCTGCTGTTAGAACAAGTTCGCCATGCCAACCTAATTCTAATCAATAAGCAAGATTTGTTAAAAGAAGAGGAAAAAGCAGCATTAACATTTGAATTGCAGTCTATTAACGCACAAGCATTTGCACTCTTAACGAGTTATAGTAAAGTTCCATACAATAAAGTAAAGGAATTACAGGTACACTTTAATGGAAGGGTTGCAAAAACAACGATAACAAGTTTACAGCTAAGTTCATTTGTTTATACATTTGAACATTCTATATCAGCAGATAAATTTGATTCGTTTTTAAGAAGCTTGCCAGAAACCATTTATAGAATAAAAGGATATGTTCCTTTTTCACATGCTAAGTATCCATCCTTATTTCAATATTCCTATGGGACACCAATTTTTATGCAAGAATATATGATGATGCCTTTAAATATGGTGTTTATTGGGGAGAAAATTAATTGGGGAGAAATAGAGGCAAAATTAGATATACTTTAATAGTCTACTTATTTTACCATTTTTTCTTTGGAGTATCGTATTAAATAAAGGGCAAACTTTCTTTAAGATAAAGGCTAAGTTATGTTTTATTGTTGATTTTTTAAATGGTCAGAGAAATCACTCGCGCTTGCTGGACTCACTGCAGATCACGTGGTTGTACCTCATTATAGAGTTGTTTTTACAGGCATCTCGCACAGATTTCTTTTTAACTAATCGATAGTATCATTTAACATGGCTGAGATAAAAGAAGGATGGTATAAATGTTAAAGAAGATACTACTGCTGCCTTTATGTTATTTTTTTATCGGCAGCGTAAATAATCATATAAATGCTGATAAAAAGAATGACGGTTATTCTCCTATTAGTTATGAGGTAGAACTATTGGAATGGACAACAGCGGATAAGATTATTCCGAAATACAGCAAGTTTTCCATTATAGATATCGAAACAGGCAAAGAATTTCATGTTCAAAGAAGAGCAGGAAGTCAACATGCTGATGTTCAACCTCTTAGTAAAGAGGATACAGCAATAATGAAAAAGATATATAGTGACAAATGGAGCTGGAAAAGAAGAGCGATATTGGTTATGGTTGATGATCAATGGATTGCGGCGTCTATGCATGGAATGCCCCATGGAGCAGGAGCTCTGAATAATAATTTTCCTGGTCATTTTTGTATTCACTTTCTTGGCAGTACGACCCATAAAACAGAAAAGATGGATCTTTCACATAAATTAATGATATATAAAGCAGCTGGGATATTGCCGGATTATCTGCAACATTTAGATCCTGACCAAGTGATTCAATCCTTTGTAGCTGGTTTAAAAGAACAAGATGAAGTTATCCTATCCCATCTTTCAACAGAAAGTATAAACTGGAAAAAAGAATTATCCTCACTAGAAAATATTAAATTGCTCCAGCTTAAAGAGGGTAAAGGCAATAATATGATGCATAGTAATACGATAGAGATGGAAGTTAAATGGCAGTTGTATAGAAAAAACGAAAAGCCATTTGAACAAAATAAAAACGTAACATTATTGCGTTGTTCTCCTCTTGAACCTTGGAAAGTAGTTGTATCTAAAAAGCTTTTGCAATAAGAAAATCGGAAGCGCCTTGTTCAGCCCCGAAGAAAAATGTTCTCCTGCCACAAAAAGTGTATTTTACTTTTAGGGGAAGGAGGCAATATTCCCAGGGGCTAGGAGCTGGCCGGCTAAATACACATAGACACATAACTGCGCAACGCAAAACGCAGCATCGATTGATTTGCCCCCACGGAAAGCGAAGTGTATGCAGGCTGCGGGTGATTACCACAAACCTTCCTTTTTACATGAATAAAAAACCCAAACAATGATACGAAAATATTTTTTACATCTTCGCATCATTGTTCAGGTTATCTTCGGCTGGAATACTTATGTCCCAGCTTCCTTCTTTCTTATAGTAGATTTTCTAACTATAGCAGTTTCAATCTATTTCATTTCTCCAAACTTTGCAAAAGTCCGTTCATCTTCCACTAATCCACAAGCAGCACATTGAATACGATATTCCGGACCATTATAGCTCATATGAAACGGAGATAAGTTATCGGAAGGATATTCTTCTATAATATTGCCCGTTTGCGGATCTAATTTTACTGATTGTACAACTTGTTGAATCATATTAAAACGGCTTCTATTTGTTTTGCAGTTGGGACAGCAATAAGGTGTACTCATACAATTACTCCATTCTGTTTAAATCATTTTTATTATTTTTCCTTTCTTTCTAAAATATATTCCCCTCATTTGAACTAATTTTTTATTACTGAAGAATAAAAGGTCGAAAT
>JBDNRM010000069.1:0-19060 GCA_047718615.1 Bacillus sp. (in: firmicutes)
CTTGTTTAACTCCTTTAATATAATACCACTTTTATATTAAAAATAAATGTGAGAATGACAATTTTTTAGATATTTTTTCAAGAAATGAGATATTAATCACTTAAAATTATATTTTAGACAATTTTTCAAAGTAAAATCTAATCCTTATTTGTTTATAGATACCCCATCGTTCAGTAAATTATTCCTACGTAGAATATTTTGTGGATAGTAATTGAACCCACCAAAAGAAAGCGTTTTCTCTCTTTTTTAATAAATCGATAAGCACCTGTGTTAAAGAAACTTCTCTTTATATTTCTATATCAACAACAATGCTATCTATTCTGCCAGAATCCTTTATAAATGTAGCAACTGCTTGATGCTCGGGATTTGGTTTATATAGTTCAAGTGCTTGCCGATCTTCAAAACGAACTTTTAAAATCACTTGATACTCTTTATGAGAGTCGGCAAAATTGAAGCCTGCCTGCAAGTCTATTACGCCCATAATTTTATTTCGTAATGCTCTAAATCGTTTTATTACTTCATGCAATTGTTCTTCTGTTGTCGTCTCACTAAATTTTACAAGAACGATATGATCTATCATACTGGACCTCTTTCTTTACATAAGTTTACATGTTTATTTTAACGAAAATTTAGGAGTGCATCAAATTTAAAGTATTTTTTCTTTCGTTTCTATTAGTTTTATTTCTAAAGTTTGTTTTATTTAACTCAAAATTTGCAGTTATACATTCCTCTTGATGTAATGCCATAACTTGGTTTAGAGCAATTAGAAAAGGGTGATTGATTCGTCTTTTAGTTTTTTTTGCAAACAGTATTCCTTGTAAATAGGGGCTTGCTTAGATCTCATCTAACCCGCTAAATCCCACAGGAGTCTCGCATATCCGCTTCAAACAAGCCGTCTGATCAATTAGTTGCTGTCGCTAAACTGGTGAAAACGCCCACCTTAATTTAAGATAAAAAAACTGCCCTCTAATTGTCAGTATGCAACAATCAGAAGTACAGTTCCTTTAATTTTTGTGCGACCTTTCACTAAATAATTTTAAGACAGAATATTCCTTGTCTTCTTATCAAAGGTCATTTATTCTTTTTTAAATGATATGGTGCTTCTAATCGTGTCTATTGGACGAACTAACTTTTCAATTTGTTCGCGTTTTGGTTCTAAAAATGGTG
The DNA here is from genome assembly GCA_047718615.1 of Bacillus sp. (in: firmicutes). GTDB lineage: Bacteria > Bacillota > Bacilli > Bacillales > Cytobacillaceae > Niallia. The sequence continues at coordinate 1,168 of JBDNRM010000069.1, forward strand.
GCAAGGATAGTTTTTCCCCCAGTGTTTCGTATGGTTCATCGCCCATAAAACCCGGTCCGTCTGTTGCAAATTCAACTAATATTTGTGGTGCAACTCTAACATACAAAGATTCAAAGAAATGGCGGTTTACATATCCAGATGTTTGAAATCCGAAGCCTTCCATGCGATCAATCCATGATTCCAATACTTCACGGTTCTCGACACGAAAGGCAACATGATGAACTGTACCAAACCCTTGTCGTGCTTGTGGAAGTGTTGTATTATGCTCCACCACAACTTGCGCCCCGTTTCCTCCTTCTCCTACTTCAAATAAAAATAAAGATTCTTCGTTTGCAATCTCTTGAAACTGCAGCACTTTTTCCATCACTTCTTTAAAATAATCAAATTGGGCAATTCGAATAAATATCGGCCCTAACCCCGTTATCGCGTATTTTAAAGGTACAGGTCCATTCTGCCACGGTTCACCGGAAGGAACTCCTTTGTTTATTTCATCTGAAATCAACTGATAATGCTGATCGTCGAAATCGACAAAAGAAAGTGTTTTTTTGCCAAATTGATTTCTTATGCCACTGTGTGCCACTTTTAACCGATCAAAGCGTTTAGCCCAATATTCGATTGCTTCATCACTTGGAACTCGAAAAGAGGATTTCGAAATTTCATTAGTACCATGAACACCTTGCTTGATTCCTGGAAAATCAAAAAAAGTTATATCTGTTCCTGCGTTGCCGCGATCATCTGCAAAAAATAAATGATACGTTTTGATATCATCCTGATTCACCGTTTTTTTCACTAAACGCATTCCTAAAACATTTGTAAAAAAATGATAATTCTTTTCTGCACTGCTAGTTATCGCTGTAACATGATGAATGCCTTTTAATCCATTCATTCTATTCCCCTGCCTTTATGCTTTATATTTGCAAGACTAATCGTTGTTTCCGCAATAAGCGATAAGTTGTGCCGTTCAATTACAACCTGCTTTTCCTTCTAATTAATTATAGTTCAGTTTAAAATATCTTTAATTCGAGATAAATATACCATTGTCCTATTTTTCTGTCAAGATGACACTAGTAGCAAAATTATGCAATAAAAGAGATCTGTTTAGCCGCAAGCTTCGTATATATGGGAGAACTACCATTCCGCATAAATAAATGATCCTTTTTAAGGATCATTTTCACTTATTTTAATCTTTATCATGTTCATAAAAGAGACAGAGAGCTACTGTTTTTCTCAATACGAGAAAGCAAGTAGATTAAATAGTTTCTTCCTTTTCCTTTAAAGCATCGGAATAATAATTTCAAAGGTTGTACCTTGATTGATTTTACTGCGAATCTTAATATCACCACGTAAGTTATGAATAATTTTAAAACAAACCATTGTTCCCAAACCGGTTCCTTGATCTTTTGTTGTATAAAAGGGAGAACCAATTCGTTTTATTTGTTCTTCCGTCATACCTCTTCCAGTATCTGTAATGCAAATTCCGATATTCATGCCTCTTTTCTCAGCATGTATAATTAGTTCTCCTTTTTCCTCAATCGCTTCAATGCCATTTTTTATAATATTTAAAAATACCTGGCTGATTTCATTGCGATTTGCTTCAATGTAAAGCGACTTATTCAGTTTATTACTAATTGTCACATTATTTAATAAAGCAAAAGGCTCTGTTACTTCCACTACTTGAGAAATAACTTCTTTAATGTCTATCTGTTCAGGAGAAGTAACTTTTGTTTTAGCAAGCGACAAATAATCATTGATAATGTTTTCGGCCCTTAATAATTCTGATTGAATTAAATCAATAGAACTGACTTGCTTTGTCGTTAAATTATGATCACTTTTTAATAATTGAATAAATCCTTTTACAACCGTTAATGGATTGCGTATCTCATGAGCTACAGAAGCAGCCATTTCACCTACTATTTTTATCCTTTCTGACTGTTGTAATTTCTCTTTATTTTGTTCTTTATCTTGTAGTGTTTCAATTAAATAGATAACAATAATTACTGTTACGAAATGCGATCCGTAAAAATATAAAATAAAACTTGGCAATACTGAATTATGTGTCTCTCCTATGCGTTCTACTACAGCTAATATAATAAGTGTATTACATACTAGCATAAGAATGACACTTGCGATTATTTTCCGTATTAATGTCAAAGATTGATATCTTTTCATACAAAAACTTACCAACAGAACAGAAGGAATATAGCAGAATACTGTAATGAAGAACCCATCACTAGCTCCAAGTAAATATCGATAAATAAAAAGAGAAAGAGTAGTTATTATACCGTTCTCAAACCCTCCATAAAAAAAAGAGATTAACCAGGGAATCGCTCGCAAATCATAATAATGGCCTGGAGCTAATTTTAATGGAAAACTCATTTCAAGTATAACCGTGATCATGCAAAATAGTCCTAATATGTACTTCTTATCTTTTTGCAGCTCCTTTTTATAAAAATAATTATAATAAATCAAGGTTGGTACCAAAACAATTAATAAGGTTAACAAATAATTATCGTATTTAAACATTGTTCCTCCTTTTTTTATCTGCCTCTCTTCCAATCGATTCTTCTTCCATCCTCTCCCCTTCCTTATTATAGTAGCATTGTTCATGCAATAATTCACTAATAAATTTTCATCTAAAACTAATAAAGAACCGGTTCTATTCATGAATAGAAAAGAAAAAGCCACCCATTAAAAATGCAATGACTTAAATGATCAACTATCTAGATATTGTCTAATCCCATACATATCATGGTAATTCGTTTCGTTTAATGAATAATTTTACTGGCTTTAGCCTTTTGAGCAAAGCTTTCTGTTGTTCTGCGAAGCGGGCCTTTTAAAAACAAACCGAAAAAAAGAGCCGCAGCTAAAAAGATAAACAAACAGCTGATATCCTTTACAGCCACTGAAGGTACAATACCGCCTACAGCTTCTCTTAATAAACTGATGCCATATGTAAACGGTAAAAAGGGAAAAATCGCTTGAAAAAAAGGTGGTGTGACTTGAATAGGGAATGTTCCTCCAGAGCCCGACAGTTGAAGCACAAGAAATATAATCGCTGCCGCTTTTCCAATATTTCCGAATACAGACACCAGTGTATACACAATTGTCATAAATGCAATACTGATACAAACAGCAAACAGGATAAAGCAGAATGGTCTTTTTACAAATGCATGGAGAATAAATAAGTCTCCTATTGTTACGATAATCGCTTGAAAGCAGCCAATTGTTAAGAAAGTCAGCAGCCTGCCTATATAAATTTGGTAGCTCTTATATGTTTCTTTCCCTGCTTCCACATCAAAACGCAATAAGGAAACTAACAACAGTGCTCCTACCCATAGACATAAAGTAGTGTAAAAAGGAGACATGCCAGATCCATAGTTTGGAATGGGGAAAATCTTTTTTTCTTTTAAAAGAACAGGTTCTGCGATAAATTGACTTTCCTTTTGAATATCATTTTTCAATAAGGAAATAATTTCCTCCGTATCATGTGTAAGATGGTACTTGCGTATTTTATCTGCAGCTACTTTAACCGCATCCTCTAATTGGGGTAAGTCGCTGCGGACAAGATTAGCCACTTTGTGCACATTTCCTTCTAACTCTGGCAGTTTATATTGAACAAAATTCGATATTCTTTGAATTTCTTCTTCAGCGTTAGGCAAGTCATTTTGGACAAAACTAGCCGCATTACCTACTTCCTTTTCAACCGTTGGAAGTTCTGTTTTAAGAAAAGATATCATTTCTTTTATACTGTTCTTAAATGACTGCAGATTCCCCTCCACATTTCCAACATTTTGATGAAATCGGTCACTTATCTCCAAGAAGTCTTGCTCATATTGATCTAATGATTGTTGTGCAAGCTGGACTTCCTTTGCTGCATTTTGTAGAAGATCAAAATAATCCGGCAACGCTTGTTCTCCTGTTTGCATAGACTGTTGTTCGTTTTCTGCCTCCTGTTGAAGTTTGCGTAAAGCCGCATGCATTTTCCCCTCTACTTCGTTATCGTAATGCTGGAGCAGAGTTTCGATAGTTGTACTAGCTTCGACAGCTAACTTTTCTAGTGAAGCAACATTATTTTCATCTGAAGATACACCTTTATTAATGGAAGATTGTATATCCTTTATATCCTTTAATTGTGCAGAATAATTTGTTTTTAATAGTGATAACCTTGAAATAATTGCATCCATTTCTGCCGTTTGCGAGACATGATTTATTTCATAGAATAATTGAAGCATCTGATTAATCATGTTTATCTGTGTAGGGAGCTGATTAGTTAGTAAAGATAAAGCGGCTGATGTATCTTGTTTATTGTTCCTGCCGTCTTTTAATGTTTCAGTCATTCCCTTCACTTGAGTAGCAGTTTGCTGTAAAGCGTTAATATTTAATTTTATTATAGGCAAAATAGATACGATGGCCGCATTATTTTGTTGAATAATCTTCTGTAGTTGATTACCTGCGTCTGTATAATTTGTCTCCATTTCCGCTAATTTTGTGCTTGCGTTCATCGCATTTTTTATCTTGTTTTCCGATGCCGCAGCATTTTTTAATGATTGATGCAATGTCGTTTCAATTGTTGAAAATTGTTCTTTAATTGTTTGTATATTGTTTAAGCTACTATCTATAATAGGAAGTTTATTTTTCAACGGGAGAAGCTCTTTTTTTATTTCTTCTACTTTAGCGAGCTGTGTATCTAATTGTAAAATAAAGGAACCTACTTTATTAATTTCCGGAATTTTCTTTTCTAATTCAATAACTTTTTGACCATTTTGATGAATTGCAGGTAATTTTTTTTCTATTTCTATTGCCTTTTTCCCCGCTTCTTCCACTTCTGGTAAATGCTTTTCTAGCTGCAAGATACGATTTTCTACATTTCGAATAGTGGGTAATTCATTTTCTAGATTTATTCCTATTTTATTAAATTCGCTAAGAATGGCTTCACTAACTGTTTTTATCACATTACGATTGACCGTTTCTGTTACATTTGAAGCACCTTTTTCCGTTATTTTGGGGGCGATGGCGTTTATCTTCTCATTCACCCGATAAATAATTTGTGGATGTTTTTGATTTTCCTCTAATAACGTAGCTATTTTGGCAGAAAAATCTTTTGGAATAGTAATACTCGCATAATACTCTCCAACATAAACACCATGATCGGCTTTTTGTTTATCAACAAAAACCCAATTCAATTGTTGATTTTGCTTTAAATGACGAACAACTTCTGATCCTACTTGGAGATTCTGCTGTATTTCTTTAGAATGGATTACAGTGCCTTTATCTTCATTTGTCACAGCAATAGTAAGAGCAGATGTATTGCTATAAGGATCCCACATCGCAATTAAATTTAACCAGGCATATAAGGAAGGCAGGAACATTAGTCCTATTATTAGAATCAATGCAACTGGTGCTCTCCAAATATTAACCCAGTCTGTTTTGTAAATTTGCATGATACTCCGCATAATAAACCCCCTTCAAGTTTGGATGATAAGCTGTAGTATTCCCAGTTTGGTTGTATCCTATCATTCCATCACTTTCCATCAGGTAAAGAGGATTTTAAGAGGTTGGTGTACGGTGTCATTTATGTGAAGGCTACCTTAAAAAAGGCTGGGCCCTCTCAAATAGTCCGCAGCCGATATACACTTCGCTTTCCTTTCCATGGGGCTCATCTACGAGCCTCCTCGGAGCTTTTTACTCCTGTGGGGTTTCTTCTGTCCCGCTAATCCCATAGGAGTCTTCGTGTATTCCGCCTGCTCCCCGCTTCAACATACAATAAATAAATTTGGAAACTGCTTCTTTTATGTATCATGGTGCAAATTTGGTTGCATGAGTGTCTACTTGCAAATTTCAGCAGTTGCTTTACCTGTTATCGCTTATGCTTTTTCTGTCCAATACCCACATCCTACTATCGATTCGACACCATGATTAAATGCCTTCTCTTCAAATGTTTGAATGATTCAAGTGCAGGTACCGCAATCGTTATTTCAGAAAATGCTGCCAGAATTAAAAAAATAAAAATGCCTCTTTCTATATAAGAAATATGGATAGAGGCATCTGCTTGCTTTATCCCAATAATCTTTAAAATAAAGGAACCAGCTACTACATACTGTTCCAAAGCCATCTTGGCCAGCTGCCAAGATGAAAGTCTTTTTTTCATCAATTCCCTCCTTATTCCGATTATTTTTTACCTTAATTGCATATATGTCTCGAAATGTAAGAAAGACATTTTTTCGTTTTTATTTCTCTTTTTTCTTGCTAAATGTCTTTTGCATATCCTTATACTCTTTCTCTCCAATAATACCTAGACATTTAAACAGATACGAGTATGCGTGAATCTTAGTTTGGATTCGTCCACTTTGTTTCATTCTAATCACCTCTGCTTTATTATATTAACCAAAGGAAAAAAAGTTTCCTTAAAGCAAAAAAAGCTAAGATAGACAATAGAATGCCCATCTTAGCTTATATTTCCTCTTTTTCACATAATTCTTCTATTAGCTTCGGAAGCCAATCAGTTAATTTTGTAAATAAAAAACCCGTTTCTTCCGCTTTCTTATTACTCATTGCCCAAAAATTTTCTATATTATAAGGTGATAAATTATCTTTACATTTTTCATTTGCAAGTATAGGTTGTTTTCCTGTCTTCTTTTTAATTAATTCAAGCAATTCTTTTATAGAGATGATTCCATCAGAACATGCATTAATCGGTCCCTTACAATTCGTTGCACCAATCCATGCTAAAAATTCTCCAGCTTCTTTTTCGTGAATAAATCCCATGGTACCATCGAGATTAGAAAAATAGATGCTTTTTTCCTTCCTAATTTTTCTCACATGAAACAACAGTCTTTCTGTATAATCATTTTCCCCTAAAACAATCGGTATCCTTACCGCAACTGTATCAAATGGTGCTTGTTGGAATAACACTGCTTCCGCCTGCCTTTTCCCATCTTGATAAGAAATAGATTCTCGTGTTTTTATTTTTATAGGATAGGAATAGGGATCAAAATCTGTTTCATCTAGTAAATTAGGTGAAGCGTCATAAACAGATAGTGTACTTGTTAATATGTATTTTTTTGTTTTTCCACTAAAAACTTCGATTGCGTTGATTGCATCTTGAGAAGAATAACAAATTTGATCAAAAACAATATCCCATGTTGTGTTTTCAAAACTTTGTTTAAAGTTGTCTAAAATGTTCCTATCAAAAATGATCCGTTCAACTTTTTTACCGAAAGCATCAGATGTTATTCCCCTTGTCGCAATGGTTACCTTATACCCTTTTTCGAGAAGTGATCTAACTAAATGCTGACCAAAAAAACGTGTACCTCCTAAAACAAGTGCTTTCTGCATCGTCTTCTCCCTATTGAAATTTTTTCTTCATTATATAGTAAAATGCCCCACAATCAAAGATTCAGGGGCATTTTATCATCTCAACTTTTGCTATTTATTTTATTTAAATGACTTCCTTACTCCAAATTACCACTTTTCCTTTTACTTTTCATTTTCTGAGAATCGTCCAAAAGTTATATTTATAATTTTTTTATCCTCTACCAGCCTGAAAAGAAGGATACTTCGTCATACCACCATCAGCAAATAGGGTAATACCTGTTACATAACTTGACTCTGTAGAAGCGAGCCAAACAGCAACAGCTGCGATTTCTTCTGGTTCTCCTATATAGCCAAGTGGAATCATACTTTCTACCTCTTTGCGTTTTATCGGATCATCAAACTTTTCCCCATTAATTGGTGTATTTATCGCACCTGGTCCAATGCTATTTACTCGAATTCCTTTTGGAGCATATTCGAGTGCTAATGTTTCCGTCAGCATTTTCATTCCGCCCTTACTTGATGCATAATGAACAAATGTTGGCCAAGGGATTTGTTCATGAACACTTGACATATTAATAACATTCCCTTTTCGATCATTCTCTACAAAATAATTTATCGCTTCACGGCTTCCTAAAAATGCACCAGTTAAATTTGTTTTCATTACTTTTTCCCAATCTTCTAATGACAATTTATGAGATGGAACAGAATTTTCAATTCCAGCATTATTTATAAAAATGTCTATTTGTCCAAACTGCTCAACAGCAGTATGAATAAGATTCACAACATCCTCTTCTATTGTTACATCTCCTCTTACAATAATCGCCTTTCCTCCAGCTCTTTCTACTTCTTGCTTTATCTCTAATGCCTCTTCTTCTTTTGAGCGGTAATTTATAACTACCTTGCTTTTTTCTTTTCCAAAACGATTAGCCATTGCTCGGCCTAATCCTTTCGAAGCACCTGTTATGACAACTACCTTGTCTTGTAAGTCAGTATACAAAATAATTCCTCCTTGAAAAATATGTATAAAATTCTCTAGTAAAATGATTAAGCGATATTATAATCTACCCTATATTAAGACTAGTAATCCTCTTTAAAGAAATTCCTTTTTTCGAACCTATCTATTTTTTCCAATTCATGATTGCAGTACTTTTCCTATTTAAGAGAATACGCTTACTACCTTATAAATAAATAAAAAAGCCGCTAAACAACTCCATTTAGCTAAAAAGGATTGTTCAGCGGCTTTTTAAATCTTATAGAAAAACTGTTACTTTTTCGCTAACCCTAAACATACTACACCAATAATAATGAAAACAATTCCTATCCCAATAAACACCAATTGGCGTTTCGTTTTCTTTTCTTTTAATAAGAAAATTCCGCCTAAGGTTGAAATGACGACACCTGTTTGGGACAAAGAAAAACTGATTGCTACCCCCACTTTTGGCTGTGAAATAAACAGAAACATGTTCCCTGCTGCCCAAAAAAGACCTGGGAATATATTATAAATTGCATACTTATTATAAGGTTTATATTTGTATGTAATGATAACGCCGCCGATAAACATCCCGATCGCCTGTGGAAATAAAGCAGACCAGCCATCTACTCCAAAAAAGCGGGCAATTACTGCATAACCTAAATATCCAATCGTTGAAAAAAGCAGTGTAAAGACACCCTTTTTAAATATCGTATTTTCATCCTTACTTCTGTTATTATCGTAGGAAGTGAAAATAATTCCACATAAAATAAGGATAATCGCAACTACACCATATAGAATAGTTGTCAAGTTAGTCCATTCATGAAAAATTAATACACCAAATAGGGTGGTTGTAACAATTTGCAATCCTGTCGAGATAGGCATTGTTTTGGAAACACCGATATACTCTATCGATTTAAATTGATTGCTTTGCCCAAAAGCCCAAAACATTCCGGAAATTACACCAACAATAAAAATAGTTATGCTTAATTGGGGTTGAGCAAAAATATAAACAATAGTAGAAAACAATAAAGCTCCTATAGTGGTGCCTAACGTTTGACTGTATGCTCCACCTCCTATTTTTACATTTAGTAAAACAATACTTCCCCAAAAAATGGCAGGAAGAATAGCTAAAAATAAATCCACTTTCATCAAACCTCTTTCCAATCTTCTACTTTAGTTGTTCCCTTTATCAACATGTATAATCAGCCTCAAACATATAATAATTTTTCTATTGCTGATTTTCGATTCTTATAAAAAAGATAACATAAATCAAGTGCAATTTCCTAGTAGAGTAATTTGCGCGTGTTCTTTTATCCTTCCACTTTGTAATTGGCTGTATTAATGCTAATTTTTGCTATTAACATATTCTTGATTGGGATTGGAAATCAAGAAACAAGTTTAACAACGCCTCTCAAATGAGAGAGATGCTAATCTCTCTATTAATTCGCCATTATTAATAAGATTCTTTCTTCAAAAGTATTATATGCTTTTTGACAAATACCTTTGTTCAAGGACTCGTTTAATGTATCAAGAATACTCTCTATTAAATATACTCTTGGTGAGACTTTCTTCACTTCTTCTTGAATAAAATCTATTAATTCCTCGTATTTCCCTTGTTCCGTTTTGTTCACACAAGATAAAAGAATGGATTTTTTCAACTCTTGAATGGTACCTTCTAAATCATTATCTATATGTTTATCTGTTGAGTAGTGATCTGGAAGCCATTTTTTCAAGAGTTTCGGTTCTAATAATTGCTCCTTTGTTTTGGATAGATCATCTATCATATGCATAATTCTGTTTACACTATATTTCACAATTTTATGTACATCTTTCATATCCTTATTTTCAAGTCCATAAAAGAAAAAGTTATTATGAAGAATACCTGTCAGCATTATGGCGCAGTCCAATAAATACGGTTCTTTATCAAAAGTGCAGATATCCAATAAACGATTATACAGCCAGTTGAGTTCTTCCATTCTTCTAATTTTTAAAAACTCTTTTAATTCTTGATCGTTTGTAAATAAAATTTCTTCAAATAAAGAAATGATTTTTAATTGTTCATTTGTTTTTATTAATAATTCTATTTGTTTTATTAACACCTCAATGTCTGTTTTATCCTGTCCACGAATTAATTTCCTTCTTTTCTCTCCAACTTCTGAGTAGATATTCTGAAAAATAGAAATTAATAGTTCATTTTTACTTGTGAAATAATTGTAAAAGGTTCCTTTTGAAATTCCACTTCTATCCAGTATTTCCTGTATAGAAGTTGCATGAAACCCTTTTTCTATAAATAGTTCATGTGCTTTATTTAAGACATGTTTTTTTCGATTATTCATTTCAATCACCTTTAGGGAAATTAGACTGCCTGTCCAAGTCGTATACTACCTTAATTAATAAGCAAATACAATTTAAAAACCATTGAAAATTAGTAAAAATCAATTTTTCTTTTTAAGAGCCACCTATATTTTTAGATTGACGAAATATTTTAGTTGAATTAATTGTACTATAGGTATATTATTTAAGCCTAGAACAAATGTATAAAAATTGAACCGCAAGTTCATAAAAGGAGAGTTATATAAATGAACACAACTGAAACAAATCATACAAAGCCATCCTATGGAATTATTGCTATTTTAATGGCTGGTGCTTTTGTTGCCATTTTAAATTCTACTTTATTAAATATTGCTTTACCTTCTATTAATAAAGATTTTCATTTGGACCCTTCCGTTGGTCAATGGTTAGTAACAGGCTATATGCTTGTAAACGGCATTATGATTCCAACAACAGCATTTTTAATACAGAAATATTCCGTTCGCAGACTGTTTATCACAGCTATGGGATTGTTTACATTAGGCACAATTGTAGCAGGAGCTTCCAGCTTCTTTTCCCTGCTGTTAATTTCTAGAATGGTGCAAGCCACTGGTTCTGCTATTATGATGCCATTATTAATGAATTATTTACTAACAAACTTCCCAGTAGAAAAAAGGGGAAAAGCTATGGGGATATTTGGACTAGTCATGGTTTTTGCTCCTGCTATCGGACCAACATTATCAGGCTATATTGTCGAGCATTATAAATGGACCATGCTTTTTCATGTAATTACTCCAATTGCAGCATTTGTTTTAATACTTGCTATCTTTCAATTAAAAGATACAAAAGAAAAGGTAGCTATTAGCATTGATAAACTATCGCTTGTATTATCCAGTCTTGGATTTGGCGGATTATTATATGGCTTCAGTTCAGCTGGCAGCAAAGGATGGGACAGTCCAGAAGTATATGGAACACTTATCATCGGTTTATTATCGTTAATACTGTTTATTATACGTCAATTAAAAATTGAGAACCCAATGCTTGAGTTTAGAATATTTAAATATCCATTATTTGCGTTATCCGCAGGTATTTCCATTGTCATAAATATCGCCCTATTTTCAGCTATGCTATTAATGCCTATTTATATTCAAACGATTAGAGGCATTTCCCCTTTACATTCTGGATTATTATTGCTCCCAGGTGCTATCATTATGGGAATCATGTCGCCAATAACTGGAAGATTATTTGATAAATATGGAGCACGTATACTTGCAATTACGGGGATATCTATTACAGCTATTACTACCTTTTTATTTAGTAATTTAACCATGACTACCAGTTACACAACATTAATTATTATTTACGCCTTCCGCATGTTCGGGATGTCTATGGTAATGATGCCTGTTATGACAAATGGCTTAAATCAAGTACCTGGAAGATTAAATCCTCATGGCACTGCAATGAATAATACTTTATCACAGATTTCCGGTGCGATTGGTTCTGCCTTAATGATCACAATCATGTCTAACAGAACTAAAACACATGGTAAAGAAATAGCAGAAGAAGCAATGCACAATATGAGCAATACAACTGCACAGCCTTCAGCAGAGACAATTGCAGCAGCAAAAGAAGCGATAGAGATGAAAGCAATGCTGGAAGGAATTAATGACGCTTTTTTTATCTCCGTGGGAATTGTTATTTTAGCGCTTCTGCTTTCCTTCTTTATGAAACGAGCAACTCCAGCAGAAGATATAAATACCGAGGTAAACCAATTTACTAAACCTAATTCTGTAAATAAATTAGCAGAAAACTAATTAAAAAACCTAGTTATCGAAATAATTTGGATAACTAGGTTTCCCTTTATATAGTGAATTCTGTCATTTCGTTACTAAACATAAAGTACCATTGTTTCAAATTGCGATTCATTTCCTACTATTTTTTCTCTCCATTTTAGAACAGAGAACGAATAGACTAAAGGCAGATGAGCTCAATGATCAAGACAAATATTTTTTTATCATTTCAATTTTATACTTAGACACTTTAGCTTTTTTCTGATAGTTCAAAAAATGAGCATAGTATATTTGCGAAGTCTTTTCGATTTTTATTAATTTATCCATATTAATAATATTGGATCGATGAGATAAAAGAAAGCGCGAATCTAAAAGACATTGTATATTCATTAATGTTTCTTTCCATTCAAAAATTTTATTTATTGTATGTAAATAAGTAACGGCCCCTAATTTTTGAATAAAAAGAACCTCCTCTAAAGGAATTATTAAAAGATTGCTTTTTTGTTTCAAAATCAATTTATTTTTTCTTTCTGCTTCAGGAGGACAAATCTGCAAAAAGCGCCCTAATGCGATAAAAAGTCGTGCATTATTTAACGGCTTCACTATATAATCAACGGCACCTAGTTCAAATGCTCGAACTGCGTAATAATCTTTACTGGTAATAAAAATCACCTGTAATAATGGATGAATATCTTTACAATATTCGATTGCCTCGATGCCATTGTTTATTTGCATATCCAGATCCATTAACAAAAGATCTGGTTTTTTCATTATTATACTTTCTATTAATTCTTCTCGATTATTAACTATTCCAACTAATTGAAATTCAGGACGTTTCGTTATGAAAAGCGTAAAAAATGTTCTTATAGAAAGATCATCTTCAGCAATTACCACTTTCATCACCTTAAACCAGCCCCTCCACTATTAAATCTTTTTATGATGATTTGCTAGAATACACTGCTCATTTCAATGTATTTAACACTATTTTTTTATCTTTGCTTAATTTGGCTACTATGTTTGTTCTTTCTTCTTTAAACGTATACCGAACATTGCCGATAATAATATTTGTACCTTCTAATACCTTATTTAGCATGATCTTTTTATTTTCAGGGATCATGATAGAGGTAGCAGTGCCGCTATTTGAACCAGCTTCATAAATACTTATACCCTCTTTTGCGAATAATTCTCCTCCTCGCAATACCCCTGAAATATTTATTTTCCCCCCAGCATAAACCCGTGAATTAATACAGCCTTGTCCATAAATAGTAATATTCCCACTACTGTTTAAATAGCTGTTGAACACATTGGGAACTTTGATAAAACTATTCTCATCAATAGGAGTTTCCCCTAATTCGAGAATTTCTTTCACTGTCATTAATAATTCCCTCAAGTCATTAATCGAAAAGATAGATGGTGATAAGGAAAGAAATAACTTTCTCAAAGATTCGGCAAGCTCATTTAATGGTGAATGAACAGTAAAAAAAGGGTCTTTTTTTACTGTACTTCTATATTTACTAACAATTGTCGGAAAACGCGGGTACCGTTTCGCCATTATAGTTCTAATTAATGGCTCTATTCCTCTTTCATTATACTTCTCCTTATTAAAACCAGGTGAAGAAATGACTTGCTCTAGTAATAAAATTAGCGTATTTATTATTGTACTGATTTGCTGAAGCAATGTAGTTAGTTCGTTCATAAAAATGTGATTCTTACCTGCCGCCAATCTAGACTTACTAATACTCCCTTTTGTTATGATTGAACCATTAGCTAATATAGTAGACAAATGAATAAACTGATGTATACATATATTTCCTTCTGCCTCTACCATCATTTTCTCTTCTACTTCTCCTTTTATTTCCACATCTCCGTTAAAACGAATATTTCCTGTTGCTAAATTGACATTTCCATTCTGTACTAATTTTTTCAGAATAGAAAATTTAACGAGCTGCCCTTTCCTCTCAATCGTTGGTCTTCCATCTTCTAATGCCACAATTTTATTATCCACAAGCATTACTTCTTTGCTTAATTCGGATACAATTGGGAACGGTTCCTTTGCAGGCAATAATTCATTGGTTACAGTAATCCCAACTTCTCCTTTTACAGGCGCATGAATATTTGCAATGACGAAGCCCTTTTCAACTGTTGGAAAAGTGATAATCTCTCGAAAATCAATTTGCCCTTTTTCATTTTCTTTGTATCCTTTTTCTACATCTGTCTTTACCTTACTTTCTACCCAACCATGCTTTCCTTGGTTCACTTTTTTGCCTGTTGCTATTTCAAATTCCCCTTGCACTAATGTTTGCGTAGCTTTTATTATTTCGGCTTGGTTAATTCCATATATGATGTGCAGCTCTTCCATTTTTTTTATAATATCTTGTTTTTTAAGTGTGTTTTTTATTAGTTTTTTTTCCGTTAGTTTAATTTTTAAAGACTTGACAGGTTTATAATCAGGGACGGTTCGAATTATGGTATATCCAGGTGTTACATGTAGTGTTGCTTTTAACTTATGCTTGTCTATAGTTAAATTCCAATCCGTTTTTACCTCTTCTGTTTCAACAATCAGTTTATATTCACCACTTTCATAAAGTGGAATTGTTTGACCTTGCAATATTTTTTTTCCTCTGACCAATTTAATTCCACTAGCCAACGTTGCAATAGGAATAATTTCTGAAGTTGGTTGTGCGTAAAGCATTCCATTTTTAGTCCAAGCTTTTCCTTCTGCTTTTCCCTTTTCTTCGTTCTTTTGTATTTCTTCCACCTTTCTATCCACACAGATGTCTTCCTTCGCTACCTCTTCCCTTTTTCTTTCAAGTTCCTCTTTTTCCTCATTTACTTCCAGTTCAATAACAGCTTGTTTTCTCTTAAACCATAAAAAGGATCTGGCTTCTGGTTGAATAATTTTTATGTTTACATTCTTTTCTGGGACATTTAATATTTCTAATCCTAACTTCAATGCCTCTTTAACTGTTTTACCTTTTGAAATAATACTTCTCATTATTCATCCCACCAATTCTAATTATACCTATTAGATTTAATGCCCATATGTGAAGTTCCCTTTATTAAAGTGCATGTTTAAATTGATCTACTAGTGACTGATTCAAAGAAAATATTCCTTTTACAACTGTTTGATTTTTCCGATATTCCCCATCTAATATAATAGGAGAACAATCTTGAACTAATTTCGTTCTTACAATTACCCCTTTTAAACAAATAATCTCGATTATCCGTTCTGCAATATAATTTATTAGGGATTCTTGATTATCGATTTGCTGAGGAATAAATTCAAGTAAACGAGCAATTTGACTATAATCACTTAATTGTTCATTTTGTAAAAAGCCTAATGTTAAATTCCAATAATAGATGGAATGAGTTTTAGAAATGGAGAAATAAGGGATGTTTTTCATCACAATAATTTTATCCAGTTCTATAATAGACGGCTGTTTAATGGTTCTTATATAAGGACAACCTATTCCCGAAAATGTATTACGATACGTATTGGAAAAACTCTTAAGCATTTTTTTTCGAGACATATCCTCGTTTCTTTTACGGTTTTGCTTCACTATTAATCTATTCATGATTTATCCCTCCTTAGAAAAGGTTGGTTCTCGCTACTTTTCAAATACTAATTTATTCTATTAAATAAAAGTAACACCCACCAAAAGATTGATGGGTGTTACTTTTAAGTATATAGCAGATATATACTCTATTAGCACCTTAGAAAATCCAACCCATTCGGCGACCCGGCTGCCATGGATATATACTCTCTTTAGGCCCGTGGTTTTGCGCCCTTACCTTTCAGTAAGTTTGCCATTATCGAATTCTTTTCTAACCTTATAATTAGATGATAAGAATGTCGAATTTTACTTAAATTTGGAAAGTGAATCCTTCTCTAAAACATAAGACTTTTTTCCTATAGTGTCAAATCATGTTTAAGTATATTTTTAACCCTTTCATATCCTCTTTTCTTTCTATTCAACAACATAATTTATTCATTCATAAAGAAATATAAATTTTATTAAAACTTCTATACAGTGTGTTTTTCCTAATTCATTTTTATTATTAGACAAAAAAAGCGGCATTTTCTCGAATGAAGTTGAGAAATGCCGCTCTTTTAAACACTATTTTAAATAATAACTGATAGCTCTATTGCTTTTTTGATTCTGCACTTACTAATATTTTCACCTGGTTTTTTTCTGTAATTAAAGATTGAAAACCCTCTTCTACTACATCATCTAACTTAATTCTTTTTGTTACTAATTTTTCCGCTGAAAAATACCCTTTTCTCATTAAGTTGAGAACAGATGGGAAAACGTCACGATAGCCAATGATACCTTTAATTGTTTTTTCTTTTATAACAAGTTCATTCGGAAGGATTTCTGCTCCTTTTTCCCAAATGCTTACGATGATTGTCTCACCTGAAATTCCCGTTGATTGAATTGCTTGTTTTAACACCACTGGAACTCCTGTTACTTCAAATGAAACGTCTACTCCACCATTTGTACGACTTGCAATCTCCGTGACTATATTTTCATAATCAGCTGGATTTAGCACAATTGCTCCAAGTTCTTTTGCCTTTGCTTGACGTTCAGGCGAAAGTTCAATTGCATAAATATCCGTTGCACCTGCAGCTTTTAACGCTTCAATAACTAGCAACCCAATAGGTCCACAGCCAAAAACAGCTGCCGTATCTCCCGCTTGAATTTTACTTGAACGAACAGCATATAATGCTACAGCAGAAGGTTCTACTAAAGCACCTTGTTCATACGATAGATCATCAGGCAATTTAAATAACAATTCTTCATCGACAGATACGTATTCAGAAAAACCGCCGCCACCGCCAGCAAGGCCTAAAAACCCCATATTTTCATCTAAATTGTATGCGCCTTGGTGACCATTTGTTGCAATTATTGGTTCTACAACCACTCGATCACCCACTTGATAATTAGCCACACCTTCCCCAATTTCCACGACTTCACCTGAAAATTCATGACCTAATGTTACTGGCGCAACTTCGTTTGTTAATGGATGTGGATGATCCACTGGAATAAAAATTGGACCGCCTAAGTATTCATGTAAATCACTTCCACAAATTCCGCACCATTTCACTTTAATTTTCACTTTTCCTGGTGCAGCCTGTGGTTCTTCAATCTCCTCTAAGCGTATATCTTTTTGATTATGCCATCTTAATGCTTTCATATTCTTACATCCCCTTTGTCACAAAAAATAAAACGTTTACATTATATTGCATTGAGACATTCTGTTTATATTCTTATTACTTAAAGGCCTTTAAGTCTTTCCATGTTTAGGAAACACTATTATTATAGTATATATGTTGATTAGGGTAAATTTAATTATAATTAACTTTAGTTAAACGCAACTTAACTAAAAAGGAATGATTTAAATGAACATAGAACAATTATATTATATGGTGGAAATTGCGGAAACAGGTTCCTTAAACGACCACCTACTAAAGTAGGTGGATTTGGACATAAATGTCGACGACTAA
>JBDNRM010000070.1:0-19019 GCA_047718615.1 Bacillus sp. (in: firmicutes)
GCACATTTTGGGAGAACAACGTTGAATAATAACATAAAAAATCAACGCTACTAGTATTTAGTAGTCAAACCTATTCATGAAATTCGAAGACAAGAACTTATTCTAAAACAGGTTGCTTGTAACGAAGGGTGCGAAGACTCCTGCGGGAAATGTGGGAAGGCTAAAGACCCCGCAAGGCAACGCCGAGGAGGCTCAGATCCCACCCCGCGGAAAGCGAAGCAACCCGTAGTGGAAAGCAACCCCCACAATAAAAAACAAGCCTCCCATTTTATTGTTAAACCGAGTAATATCAAGACTTGCAAACGAATTTGAAGGTGCGAAGTTTGAGTTAACTAGATGAAAAAACATAAATAACCAGTATAGGGAAGTAACCATTTACGTGCTAAATTAGAGCATGTTCGTCTTTACCTATTATCTATTTCGTTATGTCTTTAGCCTCTTATCATTATACTAAGCAGCTTTTGTCTCTTTTTTGAATTTGTTTTTGTAATAGATAAATAGTTTTTTTATGGTGGTTTCCCATTTAAATGGGCCATTAATAATGCGGTTGATTGTTAATACTACTAATTCTTCTATTAATAGTAGAAGTAAAAATCCGTATACTACGATCATTTTCCTTTACCCCCTTCTTCTTTTACTCTTGATGGTATTTCCTTTTATTCCACTT
Source organism: Bacillus sp. (in: firmicutes) (assembly GCA_047718615.1). Lineage (GTDB taxonomy): Bacteria > Bacillota > Bacilli > Bacillales > Cytobacillaceae > Niallia. The sequence goes on from JBDNRM010000070.1 coordinate 668, forward strand.
TTTAATTTATTTAAAACGAATAATGTAATATATGTAAAAAAAAAATTGATCAGAACCTATTTAGTTTATCAGTTGATGAAGAGAACAACTTCATGCAGGAAGCAAAGTATTTTTGTGATGATAAATTTACTAGCAGCAATGAATAAACGCAGATTTTCATTGATATTAAATAATCATTTATGTATAATCATCACATATTAAAATAATGGCAAGACTATTTAGTGAAGAGGTGTTTTCGTGGAAAATACACAGCAAAAAAAGGACAAAACAGCAAAAAATCTGTGTCCTAAATTTGAAGCTGCAATGAACCTGTTAGGGAAAAGATGGGTTGGTTTGGTTATTACACAATTGCTGTCTGGGAAAAAAAGATTTACAGATATAGAGAATTCTTTACCGATTAGTGGCCGGCTGCTTTCCGAAAGATTAAAAGAATTAGAGGAATTAGAGATTGTAGAAAGAAAGGTTTATCCAGAGGTTCCTGTAAGAATTGAATATATTTTAACCCAAAAGGGACAAGAGCTGGAAAAAGTAATACATTCTATTGCAGTATGGGCAGATAAATGGGGAGATAGCAAGAAAGGAATATAATGAGTAGAACAAAAATGAAGATTAGATTACGTCCACTTAGTTATTATCCCTCATTAAAGGAATCTGTGAAAATTAGAAAAGTTAGAGAAAATGATCTTACACCGCTAAGCACTCTTTTTTATCATGGCTATAAAGATAGTGTGGATTATCGGGATGAAACATTATGTATGTATCGTAAGGAAATAAAAGCGCTATTAAGAGGACTATATGGTCCTTTTTTATTTGACAGTTCGTATGTTTATTTGGATAAAAAGAAAATGCTGTCTGCTTCCTTAATTACATTGTATCAAAATATTCCTCTATTAATTTATGCGGTTACATTGCCGGAATATAAACGACAAGGTATATTCTCTCAGCTTCTTGCTCATAGTATGCACTCACTTTATAAAAAGGGCTATAAAGAACTCTATTTAGTTGTCACAAATGATAATTATGCTGCACATTATGTATATAAGAAGTTTGGTTTTCAAGAAACAACATTAGAATGGAAGGAAATTGTCAATAAATAGAAGGGAAATCAGATTTGTTCTGTTTACTGCATAATACTGGTATAATAAAAGGAATAAATAGTTAAATTATAAAAAACGAGATTTTTAAAAAGAAGGGGTAAAATGAAAATTGTTTGTTTTGGAGATAGTTTAACACGGGGAGTTTCCTTTATGAAGGGAAGGGTAAGAATTCTAAAGGATAATTATCCAGCCTTTTTACAAAAGTTTTTTTCCGCAAATAAAATAGAGGAAATGGAAATTATTAATAGAGGCGTATTTAATGACAATTCTGCTTTATTAGTGGAACGATTAAATAAAGATGTTATTTCTGAAAAACCAAATTATGTACTAATCGGAATTGGTGGGAATGATTGTAACTTTAAATGGGACGAGGTTGCCAAGTTCCCTGAGGAAAATCATGAACCAATTGTACCAATTGCTGATTATATTGATAATATAAAGAACATTATATTACAAGTGAAAGAATCGAATATCAAGCCCATTTTATTGACTCTGCCGCCATTAGATCCTGTTCGATATTATCAATTTATCGCAAGCAGATATGGGAATACGATAGGTCATTGGGTCAGCAGTTGCGGTGGGATTGAACACTGGCATGGTTTGTATAATCTACAATTAAAAAAGTTAATTCAGCAATTAAATATTCCGTCGATTGATGTTCGATCAGCACTGAAAAAGGCTGGTGAATGGACAGATTTTATAAGTGATGATGGAATTCATTTAAATTCCAATGGCTATCAAGAAATGAGTAAGATTATTTATCAAGAATTACTGTTACTAACCAATATAAAAGCACAGCAGTAAAGCACCATTTTTGAGAAAACAAATCATTACTGAAGAAAAGAGCAACTCCATAAAAAAAGGAGTTCCATCTTCCCTTTTTATGGAGTTTTTGTGAAAATGGATAAAGAACTTTCCCAATCCTATTATTCTATGAAATATAGGATTATTTTGATATATTAATGTATAAGGTATAAATAGATGAAGCTAGAAAAGATTGACGATGACGGGGGTTCTCTGATGAGCATGTATGAAAAGATATTAGACATATTAGAAAGAAAAGGGCCAGCAACTATTTCTTCTATTTATGATGAATTAAACAACGATTGTAGTGATGGTTTTAACGAAAATGCATATGTACAGCTTTCATCCATTAAATCAGCCATATCAAGAAAAAAAGATTTATTCCTTGTAGAAAACAATGTAGTTTCCATTCTTCCTGAAAAACAAATAACACAATTAGTAATTGAGTTTCAAGAGCAGACAAATAACTGGTATAAATTTATTATTGATTTTATACAAGAGACGTATATTTTTCAGGAATGGCATCGTGCTCCAAAACAAAAATCTTCATCTGGTGGAAATATAGTGATAGGGAACGATTTTTTATCCTTAAAAAAAGAAATCTATAAATTAAAAATATGGGATTTAACTTCAAATGAGCTAGATGAACCGTTAAATAAGTGGACAGTTACATTAAAAACAGTCGAAAAAGAATATAAAATAATAGGGATTGACGAAAAAGAAAAGAATTGGAAGAGAATAGAGAAGGTGATATCGCCTTTTATGGATATTACCTCCATTATTCGTTAAGTTTTCTGCTAATCTTCAATTAGAGGATTTCCTTTTTGTGCAAACAGTAGTTATAAGTAATAAGCCAAACATGGCAGGAAGCAAAGCCTGCCGTGTTTGGCTTATTTTTGCTAGAGGATCATTACATTAGGCTTCCAAATGTTTTTATTAACGGTACATTGTCCAGTTTCCTATATCAATAAACCCAAGTTTTTTATATAATTTTCCTGCTATGGGATTATCATAAAACAAGCAAACTGTTTGTTTTTCCTGTAGTAGTGTATCAACTAATAATGTGAGAAGACTGCTGGCCAATCCATGGTTGCGGGAATCAGGTCGAGTGCACACACCTACAATCATAGCGGAAAGGCTAGTTTCAGCAGTAGTAGATACACAGGCTATGATTTCTTGCTGTTGATTTTCGATATAATACGTTCTTCCGGTTTTAGTTTGTATAGCTTTTTTTAACATGTCATGACTATTGGGACTTAACTTAAATTCTTTAATGGTTTTTCGTAAGGAGATGATACGATCAACATCTTGAATGGCTGCTTCCTTAATGGTTTTATCGGAAGAAGGCAGAGAATCCATACTGCTGCATTCTGAAAAAAAAGTGACAGATTTGCTAGAAAGAATCAAACCAGGGATATGTTCAAATTGTTCTACTAGCTCTGACCTTCCTGATAATTTAACAGGCATTGTAGTAGATTGTAAGATACGAGCAAACCCGTGTACATCAAAACTGCTTGCTTCCTCTGCATAAAAAATAAAGCTGTCATAATATTGAAGAAGGACAGCTTTTAGGTTGTTGTTTTTCCATTCTCCCCAAAGTTTTTGAAAAGATGTCTCATATCCAAATGCCTCAATATCACCAAGAATAAAAAGATTGATAGACGGTTCCTTTTGTAAAAAAGACAGAACAATAGAATGATCTTTTGCTGTTAATTGATTAATCATGTTTATCCCTCTTTAAAGATGTAATTTTTGGAATATATCATACCATAAAAAACAGTATTAGACATAAAAATAAGGAAAAAATCCTATGTCGCAAAATAAAAAATAAACTTCTTTATTTGCGGACTAATAGGATTTTTTCCTGCGACATTATAATAATGGGCTTGTCAGAACATTAAAGTATCTAGCTTCTGGATGTGAAAACACCATCGCAGAAACAGATGCTTCTGGTTCCATCATACATTCTTCAGTTAAATGAATGCCAATATTGTCTGGGGCAATCAAATCAAATAATTTTCTTTGATCCTCCAACTCAGGGCAAGCAGGGTAGCCAAAGGAATAGCGTTGTCCTTGGTATTTAGCAGAAAAACGATCCTTCATCGTAAAATCAGTTGGATCAGGGAATCCCCAGCGATCTCTTATTTGACGGTGAATTAATTCTGCAAATCCCTCTGCAACCTCTAACCCAAGTGATTGAAGAGCATGAGATTCTAAAAACTTGCCGTCAGCTTTTAGTAATTCGGAAGCAGCTCTAATTTTATTGCCTGATGTTACAGCAAAAAATGCCACATAATCCATTATTCCACTTTCTACCGGTTTAACATAATCAGCAAGACATAAGAATGGTGCCTTTTCTTGTCTAGGAAAATCAAAAACTTGCAGTACATCTTTTTGATTTTCTGGATGATAGATAAGGACTTTATTCCCTTCAGACTGAGCAGGGAAGAACTGATAAACACCTTGTGGATTTATCCAATCATTTTTTTCTGCTTGCAGCAGGAGATTTTCTACCGTTTCATTAAGTTTGACGATTTTTTCATCTTTTTCTGCAAGAAGTCTGTCTATTTTTCCTTTTACGCCTAAATGATGGCCTAAAAGCATTTGTTTATTAATATATGGTTTTATATGTGCTAAAGAATAACTTGTTAATATATGTCTTTTTGTATCCTGTGGAATGAGAACAGGAACGTTTTGGTCAACAGTTTTGGTGATTTTAGTTGGCTTTTTAATTGTTTTTACAGCGACACTTGCTGCATTCGCCTTGATTTTTTCCAATCTCTCTTCATGCTCTTTTTTTAGCTGACCATGTTCAGCAGGATCTGATAATTGATTGGCAATAGACAAACCATTCATCGCATCTTTTGCATAAAGGACAATTCCGTTGTATTCATTTGAAATTTTTGTATCAGTAAACTTTCTTGATAAAGCAGCACCGCCTACTAAAATAGGAATGTCGATTCCTGCCTGCTTCATATCAGATGCTGTAATGACCATCTGCTGTGCAGATTTAACTAATAAACCTGATAGTCCGACCATGTCTGGTTTTTCTTTTTTGATTGCAGCAACAAGTTCAGCAGGAGGGACTTTAATCCCAAGGTCGACTACGTCAAAACCATTATTGCTTAATATGATATCTACTAAATTTTTGCCGATATCATGTACGTCTCCCTTAACGGTAGCTAAGATGATTTTTCCTTTCGTTGAACTTGTCTCGTTTTTTTCCATATGTGGTTCTAAGTGGGAAACGGCTGCTTTCATGACTTCAGCACTTTGCAACACTTCCGCTACAATTAATTGGTTATCATTAAATAGTTTGCCTACTTCTTTCATACCGTCCATTAGAGGACCGTTTATAATATCGAGGGGCGCGCTGTAATTAATTAAAGCAAGTTCTAAATCAGCTGCAAGACCTTCTTTTGTGCCTTCCACGATATAATATGCCAATCTTTCATCTAATGTCATATCAGGCAAGGTGTTTTTTTGTTCTTTTTTCTTTCCGCGATAAAAGTTAGTAAATTCTGCTAGAGATTTATCCGTTGTTTCAAATAATAATGTTTCGGCAAGCTGTACTTCGTCTTTGTTAATAGAAGCGAATCTTTCAAGCTTTTCTGTATTTACGATCGCATAATCCAAACCTGCTTGTGTACAATGATACAAAAAGACACTGTTTAGCACTTCTCTGCCGACAGGAGGCAGTCCAAAGGATACATTGCTTATACCGAGTATTGTTTGAACATCTGGGCAAGCTTCCTTAATTAACTTAATTCCTTCAACCGTAGCTTTAGCTGAACCAATATATTGTTCATCACCAGTACCCACAGGGAAAACAAGAGGGTCAAAAATGATGTCACTGCCTTTTAGATTATATTTTTTGGTTAATAAATCATAAGAACGTTTAGCAATTTCTAGTTTTTTCTCGGCGGTAACACCCATTCCTTTTTCATCAATCGTCCCGACTACTACTGCTGCTCCATATTGGTGGACAATCGGCAGGATTGCTTCAAATCGTTCTTCACCGTCTTCTAAGTTAATACTGTTAATGATAGCTTTCCCTTGAGAATAGGAGAGGGCTTTTTCAATAACTTTTTCATCGGTTGAGTCAATAACAAGAGGAACTTTTATTTTTTTTCCAACTTCATTCATAAATGATTCCATATCTTGAATTTCGTCTCTGTCCGGATCTGCTAAACAAATATCAATAACATGCGCTCCGCCTTTAACTTGTGCACGAGCAACTTCGGATGCTTCTTCATATTTTCCTTCACTAATAAGGCGCTTAAACTTTCTTGATCCAATAACATTTGTTCTTTCGCCGACCATTATCGGACGAAGGGTAGGATCATCGTAAATAAATGGTTCAATTCCTGAAACCATATGAACGTCTAATGTAGATGACTGCCTTGGCGCATACTCTTTCATTTTATCTGCCATTGCTTTTATATGGTCAGGAGTAGTTCCGCAGCATCCGCCTACAATATTAAGCCATCCTTCCTTCGCAAAACCAGCTAATTTCTCAGCAAGGGAGAGAGGGGTTTCATGGTATTGACCTTCTTCATCCGGCAAACCAGCATTTGGGTAACAGCTGACAGCGAACTGGGATAAGTTGGATAAAGAACGAATATGATCTTGCATAAATTCTGGGCCGGTAGCACAGTTTAAGCCAATTGCAATAGGATTCATATGTTCTACCGAGATATAAAATGCTTCAATCGGCTGGCCAGCAAGTGTTGTTCCCATTGGTTCAATGGTTCCTGATATCATTAAAGGGATTTCTATATTTGTTTTTGCAAAAGCATTTTTTATGCCAATAAAACCAGCCTTTACATTCAGCATGTCTTGGCTTGTCTCAAGCAATAGCAAATCTACTCCCCCGTCAATCAATCCTCTTGCTTGTTCTTCATAGGAAGAGATAAGCTCCTCAAAAGTAGTTCCGCCAGTTACACTTAGTGTTTTCGTTGTTGGTCCCATAGAGCCAGCAACATATCTTGGCCACTCAGCTGTTGAGAATTTGTCGACTGCTTCTTTTGCAATTTTAGCTGCCGCCACGTTATTTTCATATGCAGTATCGGCAAGCTTGTATTCATCTAGAACAATGCTCGTTGCGCCAAATGTATTTGTTTCAATAATATCGGCTCCTGCAGCTAAGTATTCTTCATGTATTCTTGCAATAACATCAGGGCGAGTGAAGTTTAAATTTTCATTACAGCCATCTAAATCCTCTCCACCAAAATCTTCAGCGGTTAAATCTGCTTGCTGTAGCATGGTCCCCATTGCACCGTCCATGATCAGGATTCGTTTTTTTAACTCATCCTTTAATGATGCTTTTCTCATCTGTTGTCCTCCTTAAGTGTGCAGTTAATTCATGTGTGTATAGTGCGAGTTCAACTGATAATTCATATCGTAAAAAAGGTGTTATCAAATAAATGCCATTAAAATATTGTGAGGCAACATCTATTAAAGATTTGGTTATTTTTATCCCTTCCTTGCATGCTTGAATAGGGTTGTCTTTATACGTATTCATCGTTTGTCGAATAGAATCAGCGATTTTGATGCCTGGTACTTCATTATGCAAGAATTCTGCATTATTGCTGCTGATTAATGGCATCAGCCCGACATAAATAGGTGCTTTAATATGTTTAGTCGCTTCATAAAGTTCGATTATTTTCTCCTCTGAATAAACAGGCTGTGTAATAAAATAATCAGCTCCAGCATCTATTTTCTTTTCTAAACGTTTTACTGCTTTGTCAACTTGGCGAACATTCGGGTTAAAAGCAGCTGCCACAGAAAAGTTTGTTTTCTCCCCTAAATTTTTCCCGGATAGTGACATTCCTTCGTTTAATTGTTTAATCATCGAAATTAAATCAAAGGAAGACATGTCGTATACTGATGATGCACCAGGAAAATCGCCAACTCTCGCTGGGTCGCCAGTGATAGCTAAAACATCCTGTAGACCAAGGGTATGAAGCCCCATTAAATGGGATTGAAGTCCAATTAGATTTCGGTCACGGCATGCAATATGCACTAAAGGACGAACACCGGTTTTGTTTTTTACTAAAGAACCAAGTGCGGTATTGCAAATTCTTGGAGAAGCTAAACTATTGTCTGCTAAAGTCAGGGCATCAATGCCTGCATCTTTTAACTTTTGTGCACCAGTAAAGAAACGTTCTGTATCTAATTTTCTTGGTGGATCAAGTTCTACTATAACAGAAGGTCTTTCTTTTACAATTTGTTCTAACGGTTTTGTTTCTCTTGTTTGTGATTCTGTGATAATTCGGTTGGTTGCTTTTTTCGTATTTATCACTTTTTCAGCAATAGGCTGAGAGTCTTTTAATGCATTAGAAAAGGCGCGAATATGTTCTGGTGTTGTACCACAGCATCCGCCTAATAAGCGAACACCTTGTTTACGAAACTCAAGCGCAGATTTTTGAAAGTATTCTGCGTTTTCTTTGTATTCGAATTTTCCGTCATTATAAGCCGGTAGACTGGCATTAGGATAGGCGGATAAATAAGCATGTTTTAATAACGGCACATTTTCTAATGATGCAATCATATGATGCGGTCCAAGTCGACAGTTTAAACCAACAATATCAGAACCCAATTCTTCCAGTTGGTGGAATGCGTCTGCAATGGACAGCTGATTTTGCAAAATACCAATTTCATGAACAGAAACTTGAGAGATAATCGGGATATCCGTTTCCTTTTTTGCGATAGAAAGAACTGTTTGCAACTCTTCTAAATCATAAAAAGTTTCAAGAAGAATCCCGTCAACTCCTTCTAATAAAAGGCAATAAAGCTGCTCGCGAAAACTTCTTTTTATTTCTTCCATCGTGATGGCTTGTGGTTTAATTCCTCTGTTTCCACCAATTGTTCCAAGAATAGAAGTATCTTCATTTGCTGCCTTTTTAGCAATGCGTACTGCTGCACTATTTATTTCTTTTACAGACTCTTCTAATCCGTAGCGCTGCAGCTTTAAATAGTTGGCTGCATATGTGTTTGTTTGAATTAGATTTGCACCAGCATCGATATATGCTCGGTGAATTTCTTCTATTTTATCACTGTGGGAAAGGTTTAGCTCTTCTTGACAGCTGTCTTTGCCGTAAGAATATAGAAGGGTGCCCATTGCTCCATCAGCAATTAATATTTCGTTTTTCATTTTTTTTAGAAAGGTCATTCTTTTACACCTCAAAATCTATATATAATGTAATGTTTCTTTTTTTATGCTTCTTCAAAATTTTCTGCATTTTAGTGAAGAAGCCATCATTGCATCTTCACTAAAATGCTTCAGGAAGAACAGAAGTGTTTTATCAAGCTTATAAAAAGCCAGCAAGTTCGAACATAGGAGTAGCAGTTTTGTTAATTGCTGCTTACTTTAACTCCCTTAGCTAAAGCGAATGCTTTGTCTAAATCCTTTATTAAATCTTCTGCATTTTCAATTCCTACTGAAAAACGTAATAACTTATTACAGACACCTGTAGCAATACGGATATCTTCTGGAATATCTGCGTGTGTTTGTGTAGCAGGGTACGTGATGAAGCTTTCAATTCCTCCTAAACTTTCTGCAAATGAAATTAACTTTAAATTTTGCAGGAAAGGATTAACTAATTCCTCCTCACTAATTCGGAAGGAAAGCATCCCGCCTCTGCCAGGATAAAGCACATCAAGAACGGTATCATGCTCTTTTAAATAAGAAACAAGTGTTTTTGCATTCTCCTCGTGTTTTGCCATTCTTAGGGAGAGTGTTTTCATACCGCGCATTAACAGCCATGAATCAAAGGGACTTAGGACTGCTCCAGCTGAATTATGGTGCATGGCAAGTTCATCACACAGTTCTGTGCCTTTTGCGACAATTAATCCAGCAAGCACATCATTATGGCCGCCTAAATACTTTGTTGCACTATGAATGACAATATCAGCTCCTAAGACAATAGGCTGTTGAATAAGTGGTGTATAAAAAGTATTATCAACAATCAATAAAATATTATTTTCCTTTGCCAAAGCTGCTGCGGCTGATATATCAGCTGTTTGCATTAAAGGATTTGTTGGTGTTTCAATAAACAATGCTTTTGTATTAGCAGTTATCTTTGTTTGGATTTCATCTATATCAGAAGTATCTACGTACGAACATCGAAGACCCCACTTTTTAAAGCCTTGTTCTAATAAACGATAAGTGCCACCATATAAGTCCTTGGAGATAATCCATTCATCCCCGCTTTGAAATAGAGCAAGAATGGTTTGAATTGCTGCCATACCAGAACTGCAAGCAAATCCCCGATCTCCTTCTTCCAGCTCGGCTATCGCATTTTCTAATATCTCTCTTGTCGGGTTGCCAGTTCGAGTATAGTCATAGCCGGTAGATTCTCCAATGCCAGTATGGCGGAATGCTGTTGAAAAGTAAACTGGTGGGTTTACTGTTCCTGTAATATTCTCGCTTCTATTTCCAATTTGAGCTAATTTTGTTTCTATTCCGTACATGAAAAACACTCCTTCATCAATGCTGCTCGTTTTCTTATTCTCAACATTTGATTTCATTTTTTATTGATTACAATTATAATTCTGATCATAGAGAGGAAAGGAAAAGATATACCTGCATTCAAAAATGGCTCGAAATCGCATTTTTTTAAATAAAAAAGTCCTCTTCCTTAAGTTAAGAAGAAGACTTGTGTTTTAAAAGGCCATTCTCCTTATCTCTCAAGTTTTTTATAAAACTTGATGGAATTAGCACCTTTTCAGTTCGTATAACTGAAGGTTGCTGAGGTGTCTACGGGCCATTCCCTCTACCTCTCTTGATAAGAAATTATCTATGTAATTTTCTATAAATTTACTATATATTTTTAAAAATAGCAATATTATTTTTATATAACTTTGTATTCTGTTCTATTAATACACCAGTTAAAGAATAATTTAAGCTAAAAGTTCTATCTATAGAAAAGTAGAATGGCGGCTAACTATAAAATAAAACTAGTACAACTATTATTCCTCAATTAATTGGTAAACATCTACATCCATTTCCTGATCTGGATTTATTTTTGTATAGATTGTCGCTGTTTTTGATTTTTCATCAACATTTTGAATAATTATACTCTCCCCTTGAAAGCTGACTTCTATCATATCTCCGGAGTTCATAATCTCAATCGCTCTTCCAGTGTTCATTTTTTTCTCCTTATAAAGTAGTATTGTGTTTTTTAAAAAGAGTTTTAGAAATAACAAATCTTCCTATACCTATATAATCCGTAAAAAGGAAAGATTTTATCCATGCAAAAAAGGTTCTCATTTTTTTTTAATCTTCTTTTCATTTGTTTTTCCCGTAAAGGGAGTAGCTTAAAGAAAGACAATGCAATCTAAACATTTTTTGTTTATAGTGCAACTCTTTTTTACCGGACTTTTTGAACAATTTCTTAAATACTAGGGGTAGTATTTAGTAATTGGTGTTGTACAGCAAAAAGAGAATAAAACGGAATGCCTTAAAATGCAAAGTACTATTAGGGGATGGTACTGGTGTCAGGAAATTTAGGTGAACAAAGGGGATGGTAGAAAATGTTGATGATTTTACGTTCTGTTGTCATTAGTTTTTTCTCTATAACAGCAGTTTCTTTAATAGGGTATCAAATGGTTGCGATTACCCATGCTATAATGAATATATGTTTAAAAAAATGACAGTAAATAATCTTATATTTTAAGATGTGAGTGTGAAAAATGAAACGAATTTTAATAATTGAAGACGAAAAAAATTTAGCAAGATTTATTGAATTAGAACTAGTATATGAAGGGTATGAAGCAAGCGTTTGTTCAGATGGAAGAACTGGTTTAAATAAAGCGATGACAGAAAGTTGGGATGTTATCCTGTTAGATTTAATGCTTCCTGAATTAAACGGTATAGAAGTATGCAGAAGAATTAGACAAGTGAAGGAAACGCCAATTCTTATGATTACAGCAAGAGATAGTGTATTGGATAAAGTTTCTGGTCTTGATAGTGGAGCAGATGATTATTTAGTAAAGCCATTTGCGATTGAAGAATTGTTGGCACGCCTAAGGGCTTTGTTTAGGAGAGTAGATACAATAAGCTCTGAACCTCCAAAAATGACTGTCCTTGTTTATAAGGATATCACTTTAGAAGTGGAGTCGCATATTGCCAAAAAAGGAGATCAGATTCTTGCTCTTACGAAACGGGAATATGATTTATTGAGTATGTTTATGAGTAATATAAATATTGTGCTTACAAGAGAAGTATTGTTGAATAAAATTTGGGGATATGAAACAGAAGTAGAAACAAATGTTATTGATGTTTATGTTCGTTATTTACGTAATAAACTAGATTCGACAGGAAATGAAATATATATAGAAACAGTTCGCGGAATAGGGTATGTGATGAGATGAATCTGTTTAAAAAAATATCCCATTTGCCATGGAAATGGAAATTGACAGTATGGTTGTCAACAAGTATTTTTTTAACATATAGCGTTTTTACATTTTTTGAATACCATACTGTCTCTTCCTGGTTAATGAAACAAGAAGAAATTTCGGTAAAGCAAACGATGAATGAGGTATTAAAGAACTTTCATTCAGCTTCTGGATCACTTTCTAAAGAAAAGATTCGTTCTGGTTTTCTGTTTGTTGAGAAAATAAACACAAAAAATCAGCTTATTCGTGTTATCGATCAAAAAGGTAATGTAGTTATCGCTCAACAAAATGGAGAGTTTCCTATAACAGAACCGAATATAATGCTAGGTAATAAGGAAATCAGTTATGTCACAATAGGAAAACAAAAATCATTGGTATATAGCCAAAACATCAAAGGTGAAAATTTTTCGGGAAAAGTAGAAATTATCCGATTGCTGGATTCGTATGATTTAGTAAGAAAACATTTAGCTTTTGCTATGATGTTATTTGCTGTAGCAACGATTCTTATTAGTGCAGCTATCGGTTATTTTCTAGCTTCTAAACTATTAAAGCCATTAAATATTATTACAAAAACAATGAATAAGATTAAAAGCGCTGGTTTTAAAGAAAGAATTCCTGTATATGCACAAAAAGATGAAATATCTGAGCTTTCGACGATATTTAATGAAATGATGGATCGAATTGATGGTTCATTTCACCAGCAAAAGCAATTTATTGAAGATGCTTCACATGAGCTGCGCACTCCTATCTCTATATTAGAAGGACATTTATCGATGCTAAATCGTTGGGGAAAAAATAATCCTGAAATTTTAGAAGAGTCTTTGCAAGCGTCTGTAGAAGAGGTAGCCAAGTTGAAAAAGTTAGTACTTTCCTTGTTGAATTTATCAAAACTTGATCATAATCGGACAGGCAGCATGATTTTACCTGAAAAAGTAGAAGAGATGATTTGCCATACCGTGAAAGATTTTCATATGCTGCATGAAGACTTTAGGTTTATTGAAAAGATAGAATCGAATAATTTATTTGGAGTGACAGAGCAGCATTTTCAACAAATTCTTACAATACTATTGGATAATGCCATAAAATACTCGACAGTTAATAAAGAAATAACGATTGAAACAGTAGAGCGTGATAAACAGTTTGTATTAATGATTTCAGATAATGGTATAGGAATACCGAAACAAGAATTAACCAAAGTGTTTGATCGATTTTATCGGGTCGATAAAGCAAGAAGCAGAGAGCAGGGTGGTTCTGGGCTGGGACTTGCTATAGCGAAGAAAATAGTTGAATACTATGATGGAGAAATAGGAATTGAAAGCAAAGAAGGAATCGGTACAAAAGTAAGTGTACTATTCCCAGTTTGACGACTATTTTTTCAAAAGATAAGAAACACTCTGGTGACTCAGCTAGAGTGCTTCTTATTTAACATTCTGTAGGTGAATAAATAGGTGATTCTTTATTTCTCGTAATTGGACATTCATTTAGGGGGTGCTGCATATTCATTTAGTACATAACAGTGTGGATAAAAATATCTACTCATATGAATTAAACACTTTTTTTACTATTAATAAGTATAAAACTTTTGTAGCGTGTAAATATGCATGATAAAATAAAAAATGTAAACGTTTTATTTTTGGAATTACCACAAAGTTAGTGTAAATTAGAGGGTATTAGGGAATAAGAAATGAATCTAATAGTGGTGGAGGGAATTTCATGGGAAAGCAAAATAATGGTATGGACTTAAGCCAACCCAAATTTTACGGGCCAAACCTTGCGCTTGCAATAGAACTATACGAAATGTATGTAGAAAACCCTGATTCTGTGGATGAGGAGATGCGTCTTCATTTTGATCAGTGGGGTGCTCCTTCTGAAACGCAAGAGTCATCGACTTCATCAAGCAATCTGGTTAATCACCTTCAAATGGAGAAAATTATTGCTGCAGTAACATTAGTTAATAAAATAAGAGCTTATGGTCACTTAGCAGCAGATATTTATCCATTAAAGGATCATGAAAGAGAGTATGAGATCTTTGAGCTTTCACGTTATCAGTTATCAAAAGCAGATTTAGACAATATTTCTGCCACATTAATATGTCCCGACGCACCACCTAATATAAAAACTGGCTATGAAGCCATAAATTATTTAAAAGAAGTTTACTCTAATACGATTGCATTTGAATTTTATCATGTCAATGATCTTAATGAGAAAAACTGGCTGCAGAAAAAAGTAGAATCTGGCAGTCTTCAATCCGATTGTGGTACACATTTAAAGAAAAAATTATTTAAAAGACTAATAGAAGTAGAAGAATTTGAGAATTTCTTACATAAGACATATGTTGGACAAAAGCGTTTCTCCATTGAAGGTCTAGATACAATGGTGCCAATGCTAGATGAAATCATTTCGCAGTCTGTTGTTAATGGAGCCAAAAGCATCAATATTGGAATGGCTCATCGCGGGAGGTTAAATGTATTAGCGCATGTTCTAGAAAAACCGTATGAAATGATTTTTTCTGAATTTCAGCACGCACCGAACAAAAAGCTTGTCCCATCAGAAGGCTCCATAGGGATTAGCTTTGGATGGACAGGAGATGTTAAATATCATTTAGGCTTAAATCGCCAAATAAAAAGCAGCAGTACATCAAAAGTTCGCTTGTCTCTTGCGAATAATCCGAGTCATTTAGAATTTGTAGGTGCTGTTGTGGAAGGTTTTACAAGAGCTTCCCAAGATGATCGTAGTTCTGTTGGCTTTCCAGTTGAAAATTCCAATTCTTCACAAGCAATATTGATACATGGAGATGCTGCATTTCCTGGACAGGGAATTGTAGCAGAAACATTGAATTTAACAGGATTAAAAGGATATCGGACTGGCGGAACCATTCATATTATTG
The DNA here is from genome assembly GCA_047718615.1 of Bacillus sp. (in: firmicutes). Classification (GTDB taxonomy): domain Bacteria; phylum Bacillota; class Bacilli; order Bacillales; family Cytobacillaceae; genus Niallia. Next base: position 15,857 of record JBDNRM010000070.1, read on the forward strand.
CAAATAATACAATTGGTTTTACTACTGAATCAATGGATTCCCGTTCTACAAGATATGCAAGTGATCTAGCAAAAGGCTTTGAAATTCCAATTATACATGTGAATGCAGATGACCCTGAAGCGTGTTTAAAAGCTGCATTATTAGCTTGTGAATATCGAGCAACATTTAAAAAGGATTTTTTAATTGATTTGGTTGGCTATAGACGATATGGTCATAATGAAATGGATGAGCCGATGACGACTAATCCTTTAATGTATAAATTGATCCAAGCGCATCCAACCGTAACAAAAAGATACCAGCAGAAGCTGCAAATGGAAGCAGTTTTAACAGAACAAGAAGCAAAGACGATAAAAGAGGAAGTACTAGCAAAACTTCAAAAGGCTTATGAATTAGTACCAAAGAAAAAAGAGGAAGCGACGATTACGAATCCGCCTAATTCGGTAGAGAAAGTGCTCCCAATCATACAAACGGCAGTGCCTTTAGAAAAATTAAAACAAATAAACAAGGAATTGCTGCATTTTCCGGCACCATTTCAAATTTTTGAAAAGCTGGGAAAAATTCTAAACAGAAGAGAAGATGCACTAGAAGGAAACGGGAAGATTGACTGGGGGTTAGCTGAAACATTAGCGTTTGCTAGTATTTTACAAGATGGCACGCCAATCCGTTTATCGGGTCAAGATTCACAAAGAGGTACTTTTGCACAGCGAAATATTATTTTGCATGATCATGTTACAGGAACTTCTTATTCGCCCCTGCACACTTTATCATCAGCGAAAGCATCCTTTGCTGTACATAACAGTCCGCTTTCAGAAGGGTCTGTATTAGGGTTTGAATATGGTTATAATGTATTTGCTCCTGAAACATTAGTTTTATGGGAAGCTCAATATGGAGATTTTGCCAATGCTGCACAAGTAATATTTGATCAGTTTATTGCAGCAGGAAGAGCAAAATGGGGACAAAAATCAGGATTAGTAATACTGCTGCCACATGGGTATGAAGGGCAAGGTCCAGAGCATTCCAGCGGCCGTTTGGAGAGGTTTTTAATATTAGCTTCGGAAAATAACTGGACAGTAGCTAATCTATCGAGCTCTGCACAATATTTTCATATATTGCGCCGCCAAGCTGCCATTTTAAACAAAGAAGAAGTTAGACCACTTATTATTATGACACCAAAAAGCCTTCTCAGAAATGCAGAGGTAGCATCAAATGGGTTAGAATTAAGTGAAGGCATCTTCCAATCTGTTATCGAAGAAAAAAACTTGGGTAAAAACGTGAATGCTGTGAAACGAATCCTATTAGCGACAGGTAAAATGGCGATTGATTTGCATCAAGCAATAAAAGAGCAGCCTATTATGGAAGAAATTCATATTGTAAGGGTAGAGGAAATATATCCTTTTCCGGAGAATAATTTAAGAGCTATTTTTTCTCGGTATCCGAATGCAAAAGAAGTTGCTTGGGTGCAGGAAGAACCGATGAATATGGGAGCATGGAGTTTTCTGGAGCCACGAATAAAAAAAATTGTACCTGATTCTATTTCCATAAATTATATTGGCAGACGAAGAAGGTCTAGTCCAGCTGAAGGAGATCCAAATGTGCATCGTAAAGACCAAGCAAGGATTATTAAAGAAGCATTAACATGGAATGAATAGAGGGGGATGTTAAATGGCTGAAATTAAAGTACCAGAACTGGCTGAATCGATTACAGAAGGTACGATTGCACAATGGCTAAAAAAAACAGGCGAGTATGTGGAAAAAGGGGAATATCTTGTAGAGTTAGAAACAGATAAAGTAAATGTAGAAATTATTTCAGAGGAAAGCGGAATTTTACAAGAATTAAAGGCAAAAGAAGGCGATACGGTATTGGTTGGCGAGACGATTGCAATCGTTTCGGATGCTGCAAATGGGCAAGAAGAAAAGACTGCAACATCATCTGAAGCTTTACATAAAGAAGAAGTGGCGAAAAAGCAAGAAGTTGTTTCTGATGTTGTTTCTCCACTAAATAAACCGATTGCTTCACCAGCAGCAAGAAAAATGGCTAGAAGCAAAGGGATTGATTTAACGGAGATAACTGCTAGTGACCCACTTGGAAGACTTAGAGCACATGATATAGTGAAACATGAACAAGTGGAAAAAGAAGCAAAAAAATCAACTGCAGAACTGCAGCATCCTAAAAATACTGTTCCTCCAGTAGCAGCAGAAGACAAACGAGTGGAACGAATACGGATGACAAGAAGAAGACAAACAATAGCAAACAGGCTATTAGAAGTGCAGCAAAACACTGCGATGCTAACCACATTTAATGAAGTGGATATGACAAATATAATGCAATTAAGAGGACGTAGAAAGGATCAATTTCTAAAAGAAAATGATGTGAAATTAGGTTTTATGTCCTTTTTTACAAAAGCGGTTGTTGCCTGTTTAAAAAAAGCTCCCCTATTAAATGCTGAGATACAAGGAGATCAGATCCTGTTAAAAAAATACTATGATATCGGCATAGCAGTATCAACGGACGAAGGGTTAGTTGTTCCTGTACTTAGAGATGCAGATCGCAAAAACTTTGCAGAGATAGAAAATAATATAATGGATTTTGCCAATAAGGCAAGAAACAATAAATTATCATTGAATGATCTGCAAGGAGGGACATTTACGATTACAAATGGCGGTGTATTTGGCTCCCTTTTGTCAACACCTATCTTAAATGGACCGCAAGTAGGTATTTTAGGAATGCATAAAATCCAACTTCGTCCTGTTGCAATAGATGAGGAAAAGATGGAAAACCGGCCGATGATGTATTTAGCCTTATCCTATGATCATCGAATTATTGATGGGAAAGAGGCTGTAACCTTTTTAGCAAGAATCAAAACCTTGTTGGAAGATCCTGAATCATTATTGTTTGAAGCTTAAAAAGTATAAATCCAGATCTTTTTAGGGAAATGCAGATTGGTTTTACACCACTGCATTTTTTTATTTTAAGATCAGAAAGTATAAAATTTTTCAACTTAGTTGAGTGTCTAGCTCCAGCGCCTAGCCCCTGTGAAAGATAACCTCCTGACTCTAAAAGTAAAAAGCACTTTTTGAGTCAGGAGAACATTTTTCTTCGGGGCTTACCAAGGCGCTTGCGCTTTTTCTGTGAAAATAAAACGGGCGAGTGGCTATTCTGGGT
>JBDNRM010000071.1:0-3168 GCA_047718615.1 Bacillus sp. (in: firmicutes)
AAAGTTTTCAACGTTTTTTTCACTTATTATGAAAAAGTAAATGAAGCTATTTTTTTATTTTTCGTTGCTGTCAGAAGCAACTTTTATATAATAACAAGGATAAATAGATTGGTCAATACCTTTTTATAAAAAAAATAATGATTTTATTAATAAGAGAAAACTCTACCTCAAAGTGTAAACAAAACGTATTTTTAAAAGCTGAAGATAATTAACTTTCCAACAAAACAATCTAATAGAAGGAACATACATAATTTGAATTTAGATGCTCCAGCATACAACATGTATTCGTATTGATGTTGTCTCTGAACCACCAATATAGAAGAGAAATGGAAATTGTTCATTTTAACGATTGGTCTTTCATCTGACTTCTTAAACATTTATTTTTCTTTTAATGAAAATCGAATAAAGGTTCAACCTAGCAACAGAAATATTTGAACAGCAAGTTGTTTTTAAAGCACCACCTCATTCAAAATCAACAACTTACTCACATTGAGTTCTTAAAAATCTCTATCTTTCTCTTCATTTCAAATACTTCAAATCTCACATGTGAATAATCTTCATTTTCCACAAGGATATAATTCTTCTTATCTGTTTTTATTTGATATGTTTTATTTCCAATATATTTTATATGTAAAATTCGTCCTTCTAATTGCTGCTGAATTTCTTCGTATTCAGCAAGGTTATTTGCAGTCAAAGCAGTTAACACATTATACGGACCAAAAAAATTAAAACAAATAATACCCGCCAAAAAAACTGTTCCAATACTAGCAATAAATATTCTTTTCATTTTATCACTCTCCCTTCCACTACTGTTATACACTTCGCTTTTCTGTGGGGTCTTCCCATAGGAGTCTTCGTGTATTCTGACTGCTCCCTGCTTATAAAACTTTAAAAAAATTACTTCTTTTGGTGCAAATTTAATTAGACTGGGAGTCCACACTGCTCTTTTACCATTGTTTGAAACTCTGTTATAAGATTATCAAACTCTATCCTTTTTACAAATCCAACTTTCTCATAAAGATGGATTGCTCTTCTATTAAATTTCGCAACCGTTAATCTGATTGGCATCCCTTTATACTTTTCTTCTATATATTGAAGAATAAAAGATAAGTAGAAAAAACCATTTCCTCTTCCTGTTAATTCAGGCTTCAGACCGAATCCAATATCAATGTAGCCATCCTCGTATGCTCCAAATAAATACCCATTTGGCACTTGCGCAGCATACCCTATACAAAAAAATCCAATTATTTCTCTTGTCGTATTTAAGACAACAAAGTATGGATTTCCAAGCAGCTCTGCAATGGATTCCTTTTTGTCTTCATCATTATAAAAGTCATAAGGATATTCATATTTCCAGTTAAGAACATGTTCTGCACATTTTCTATCCATCTTCTTCAAGTGAAATTCCAAATTGAATCCAACACTCCTTCTAGTTTTTATTCACCTATCTCAAAAACGTTGTCTTATGAATCCTTGGTATACGTTTTTTTCGTGTTCGTGTTAATTTAGAAACAAATGTGCCATTGCGTTTAGTAAAAGCATTATTAAACGGGTCACAGCGTTGCATCAAAAATCCCTCAGGCACAGCAGTATGCAGAAAATATCGATATCGATTTGCTTATTAGCGCAATAGATAACGAATTGGTGGGACAAATTGTGGATGTTAAATTAACTAATGGTGATACTGTTCAAGTATATGTAGAATAATGAGGAGAATTAATTATGGTAAAAGTGTATCTATGTACAGACAAAAAGAAACATTATACTATCCCAATTCCTGCTTTTTTACTTGAAACACTAATCAATATTGCTTTTTCTAATCTTATTTGGAAGCTTATTAATAGTCAGGCAAAAGATAAAACAGTTCATGCCATTTATACACATACACCTATTATAAAAGAAATGCTAAAAAACTTGGTTAAAGAAATAAAAAAAGACAAATGGACTGATCCGCTTGTAGATGTCACTTTAAAAAACGGATCGTATGTAAGAATAGAATTATCTTGATTCTTTTTATAAAAAATCGAGTGTGAAAAACATTTGAGAGATGTGCTATTCGAGAAGCGGCTCCGCTTCACTATAAATAAGAGAAAGTTTTCAAAGGAAATTCGAGTCTTTCCTTCTATAATATTACAACAACTATTTTTCATTAGTCTTCCATCTACATTTACACATATTTCATATTCAAGTTAAGAAGGTAATTTCTTTCTCCTAAACAAAACACGCATTACCTCTTATAGAAGTAATGCGCCTGTACTATTTCATTCACCCTTGATAGGTAATACCGTCTTTAGAAATAACAATATCCCACATTTTTAAGTTTAATTCATAGTAAAGTGCTTCTGGATATAGTTTTCTCAAATATTTATCAATCACAACACTTTCAATCAAATAAAGATTAAGTGATTCCATCCAAGTTTGAGGGTGATCTATATGATAAGCAACTGTGTTTAATACTCGTTTATTTGGTTTATGTGCCGCTGCTGCCACACATACCATCCACCAATCCCATGCTGGCTGTCCCATACAAAGACCATCATCTTCATAAATGGTGATTAAATCTCTGTCAAAAAAGAAATAATCGACTCCATTGCTTACTCTTCCATTTAGATTGTTTAAGTTATCTACATCCATTCTATGACCGTAAACTAGACTGCCAATTGATTCTTTATAGATAAAATCCATAAAATTGTCTTTAATTTCTAAGAAGTGGATATCTGAGTTCACAATACCACATACTTTATAATCCGTGCTGCTTAAATACTGCATAAAATCATAAATATAGATATATGGCTTTCCGAATTTTTCTTGTGCATTTCTGCTGATTTCTTGAAATTCTATCGTAGGAAAATATGGTTTCAGTGTATTAATTTCTTCTGCTGAATTAAGAGAAACTACTCTAAATCCTGCGTCTACCCATGTTTTTATTGCATTTTGTTGAACTTCCACTTTACCTGGACCAATCGATGTTGTAATAATAACTTCGTTTGTTTTCTTTTTATTCAATGTCTCAGCAGCATTATTATTTGTTGGTATTACTGGTTTCGCTGCTGGCGTTGCCTTCACTGCTTGGACTGCTGGTTCCGATACTGGCGTTGCCTTCACTGCTTTAGCTGCTGGTTTCGCTGCTGGCGTTGACTTCACTGCTTTGGCTACTGGTTTCGCTGC
>JBDNRM010000071.1:3268-19002 GCA_047718615.1 Bacillus sp. (in: firmicutes)
TGGCGTTGCCTTTACTGCTTTGGCTACTGGTTTCGCTGCTGGCGTTGCCTTTACTGCTTTGGCTACTGGTTTCGCTGCTGGCGTTGCCTTTACTACTTTGGCAGCCGCTTTCGGTACTGGCGTTGCCTTCACTACTTTGGCAGCCGCTTTCGGTACTGGCGTTGTCTTTACTGCTTTTGCGGCCGCTTTCGCTTTCAGTACTGGAGTTGCCTTTACTGCTTTGGCTGCTGGTTTTGGTGCGGATACTGGTCTTACCGCTTTCGGGATTGGCCGCGAATTTTGGATTGAGGGTGTTGTTGCGGCAATAGATGGTTTAGTTTGAGGGATAGTTGTGTTATTAGCAGCTACTGCTGGTACGATTCTTTTGCGTATTGTTCTTGTGTTACGATTAACCGAAAAAATTCTGTTTGGAATGGGTGTTGGCAGACTAATCTGCTTTTTAAATAACGGTGTACTGATAGAAATATTAAGCTGATGATTCTCACTTTCCTTATTTGATTCCCAATGTCTATGCAGTTCTAATACAATTCTTAGAACTTCTCTCACTACTCCCGCAACAGCTTTATCTAAAAGCCTTATAATGGACATTTTTTCATTTTCCTCTCCTTTTTTTAATAAGCATTAAGTTTTTATAAGGGCTTTTATATAAACTCCCCTCTTCAACTTTTCATTTGGCAAATTAACTATTTTTTTCAAATCCCTTTTTTTTCATTAGCTCTACCAATTTTTTCACATCTTGCGCTCTTTCTTTTGGACACACAATAATAGAATCGCCAACATCAATGATAATAATATCTGTAAGCCCAATTGTTGTAACAAGATTATCCAAACTGTATATGATGGAGTTTGTTGTATCAATGCCCACATGTTTTCCATATACAGCATTATTATTTTCATCTTTATCTATTGCAATAGAAAGGCTGTCCAAACTTCCAATATCATACCAATCAAAAGTACCTTTTACAGCAAGAAGATCTTTTGTCTTCTCAAGAACCCCATAGTCAAAGGAAGTATCTTGCAATTTTGTATACGCTTTTTCTAAAAGAGTTTGAAAATCCTTTTCTTTACTATGCACAAGTACAGAGGAGAGACTTTGGAAATGGATAGGCAAAAAATTCTTTATCCCCAACTTTAAGGCAGTTAATTCACCAACTACCATTCCGCTATTCCATAAATAACTTTCCGATTTCAAATATTTTGCTGCTGTCTCTACGTCTGGCTTTTCCTTAAACTGCACAACTTTTGATACTCCTTTTCCATCCCTAAATTCCTCAGGATTTATTTGGATATATCCAAAGCCTGTTGCTGGATAGGAAGGTTCTACACCGATAATAACCAATTTCTGATTACGTTCTGCAGCATCGTATGCATTTTGTATTGCCTGGAGATACTCGACATGGTTCTTCACATAGCTGTCAGCAGGAAGGAAGCATACTATTCCATTTCCTAATTTCCCTTCTAAATACAAGGAGGCATAAGAGATACATGCAGCTGTATTTTTTCTTAATGGTTCATAGATAATATTATTTTCTGGTATAACATTTTTTAATGTTTCTCGAGTTAGCTCTAGATATCTTTCATTTGTAATCACAAAGCAATTCTCTGGTGGTATAAGTGTACCTATTCGTTTCACTGTTTGAATAAGCAATGGTTCTGTGCCATCCATATTAATAAACTGCTTCGGCTTATCTTCTTTTGACAGTGGCCATAATCTTGTACCCGCTCCACCTGCCATAATGACTGCATATCTTTCCATATAGTCAGACTCCCTCTTTTTTGTCTATCCCATCACTTCCTCCATTTCTCTTCATTAGCTTTTATGCTCTTTTTTATAAAATTCGTAGGTTAACCTTAATCCTTCTTCTAGTTCCACTTTAGGTTTCCAGCCAAGACTGGTTAATTTCGTTACATCCAATAGCTTCTTTGGTGTACCGTCCGGTTTCGTCGGATCAAATATAATTTCGCCTTTATAATCAATCACTTTCTTTAGTAACTCTGCTAGCTCTTTAATTTCAATATCCGTACCTGTGCCGATATTAATATGTTCATTGCCATTATAATTCTTCATTAAAAAGACACAAGCTTCTGCCATATCATCCACAAATAAAAATTCTCTGCGCGGAGTGCCTGTCCCCCATAGATTTACAACGGGTTTATTTAAATCCTTCGCGGTGTTCATTTTTGTCATTATCGCGGGAATAACATGGGAGTGGATAGGATCAAAACGGTCATGAGGTCCATATAAGTTTGTAGGCATGACGCTTATAAATTTTGTTCCATATTGACTGTTAAAAAACTGACACATCTTTAAACCAGCTATTTTTGCTAATGCATACGCTTCATTCGTCGGTTCTAATGGTCCTGTTAATAAATAGTCTTCCTTTATTGGCTGCGGACAAAACTTGGGATAAATACATGAGCTCCCTAAAAACATAAGCTTTTTCACTTTATATTGATAAGCACTTTTAATCACATTACATTCCATAATTAAATTTTCTATTATATAATCTGCCGGATATGCATTGTTTGAACCAATTCCACCAACCTTGGCAGCTGCCATAAACACATAATCAATCTTCTCGTTTTTAAAAAATTGTTCGACTGCTGCTTGATTGGTTAAATCAAGTTCTTGATGTGTTTTTCCGACAATATTTTTGTAGCCTTTATTTTTAAGATTTCTTACAATAGCTGAGCCGACAAGCCCCCTATGCCCTGCAACATAAATCTTGCTGCCCTTCTCCATTACTCATACACTCCTTTCTAACTGATTGTCATAGATCGTTATTTTTTATCGCTCTCCACCATCATTTCAACTAGCTGCTCGAAGCTGACTTTTTGAGCCCAGCCGAGATTTTTTTTCGCTTTAGTTGGATCTCCTAAAAGCAAATCAACCTCACTTGGCCGGAAATACTTTTTGCTAACAACAATCAATTCTTTCCCGGTTTTTTGATCAATGCCTTTCTCATCTAACCCTTCACCTATCCAAGTAATGGAGATGCCTGCCTTCTGAAAAGCAATTTCACAAAACTCTCTAACCGTATGGGTTTCACCTGTTGCAATCACATAGTCCTCCGCTTTATCCTGCTGAAGCATCAACCACATTGCCTCTACATAATCACCGGCAAATCCCCAGTCTCTTTTCGCATTTAGATTTCCTAAAACAAGTTTTTCCTGTTTTCCCTTTAAGATATCTGCAATTCCAGTTGTAATTTTTCTTGTTACGAAATTTCTTCCTCTTCGTGGTGACTCATGATTAAATAAAATTCCATTACATGCAAATAATCCATATGCTTCTCGATAATTCACCGTGATCCAATAAGCATAAAGTTTTGCTACAGCATATGGACTTCGTGGATAAAAAGGTGTTTTTTCACTTTGGGGAACTTCTTGAACCCTTCCATAAAGTTCACTTGAGGATGCTTGATAAAATTTAATTTTTGGATTTACCTCACGAATTGCTTCTAAAATCCGCAAAGTTCCTATCGCATTTACATCCGATGTAAATTCCGGAATATCAAAAGAAACTTGTACATGACTTTGTGCGCCTAAATTATATATTTCATCTGGTTGAATTTTTCTTATTAAGGAATGGAAGCTTCCTCCGTCATTTAAATCTCCATAATGTAAAAAAAGTGTTTGCGGTGCATCTTTCTTTTGTTGTTCCATAAGATTATCGATTCTTTCTGTATTTACGATGCTGCTTCGTCTTACTATTCCATGAACCTCATAGCCCTTCTTTAGTAAAAATTCAGCAAGATAAGAACCATCTTGTCCATTAACCCCTGTAATTATTGCTTTTTTCAACGGTATGAACCTCCTTATAGTTAGTTACAATAAAGTATATTAAATGTTCCGCTGAACGCTTGTACAATAACCTATTATTCCCATATTTTTTTAGATTGCATAGACATCCACTCAACAAAATTCGCACCAATCTGCATGAAAAGAAGCAGTATTCCATTTTCATGGTCTAATTTTTAAGCAGGAAGCAGTCAGAATACACAAAGACTCCTCTGGGATTTGCGAGATAAGTGAGCCCCCTCAGAGCTGAGCTCCGAGGAGGCTCACCTCTCGCACCATGGAAAGCGAAGTGTATTCTGACTACGGACTCATTAAGAGGGATCACCTCTTTTCACGTTAGCCCAATTCAAGCCTTCAACTGATATCTATACATATTTTCAGCTTTTCCGACTCGGAACAGCTGCCAACAGATTTCCACACTCCAAAACTATTACTAAATAATTTTTCATAAAGACTAGCAAAATTATAATCTAAATCTTCTTTCTTTTTTTATTTACATATGCTACCATTCTTATGAAAAGAATATTTATACTAGGGGTGCCAAGTTAGGCTGAGAGGAAACATTCGACTATGTTTCTAACCCTTTGGACCTGATCTGGCTCGTACCAGCGTGGGGAAGTAAAGAATGTACACTCATTTTGCTATGCATGATATAAATGAAATTCTTTGTGTTAACTTCCAACTAGGTTCATATTATGAATCTAGTTTTTTTGTGTTGGCTTGTTTATTGATCTTGTCCCATTACTTAACAAGGGAGAGAGAATAAAAAGTGAAGAACAAAACGATTCAACAAGAAAACATTTCCATTATGTCTAGTTTTTCTGGAAGCAAAAAGGTTTATGTGAAGGGTTCCAGAAGCGATATCCAAGTACCAATGAGAGAAATCGAACTAAGCCCAACAACTGGCTCCTTTGGTGCAGAGGAAAATACACCAGTTCGAGTATATGATACAAGCGGTCTTTATACAGACCAAAATGCCACGGTAAATATCCGTGAAGGATTGCCCGCCATTCGATCAACGTGGATTGATGAAAGACAGGATGTCGAAGGTTATGAAGGTCGTGCCATTAAACCAGAAGATGATGGTCATAGAACACAGCATACAACAGAAGAAACCTTTCATTTATCCAGGAAACCAAAACGTGCTAAAGAAGGAAAAAATGTTACACAGCTGTACTATGCACGTCAAGGGATCATCACTTCCGAAATGGAATTTATTGCTATAAGAGAACAGGTTGATCCAGAATTCGTTCGACAAGAAGTAGCAAGAGGCCGAGCAATCATTCCAAGCAATATTAACCATCCTGAAAGCGAACCAATGATTATCGGAAAAAACTTTCATGTGAAGATTAATGCAAATATTGGAAATTCTTCTGTTACATCTTCCATAGAGCAAGAAGTGGAAAAAATGACTTGGGCCATTCGCTGGGGTGCCGATAACTTAATGGATTTATCTACTGGAAAAGATATTCACACAACACGAGAATGGATTATTCGCAATTGTCCAGTTCCTCTTGGTACGGTACCGATATATCAAGCGTTAGAAAAAGTTAATGGCGTTGCAGAAGATCTAACTTGGGAGGTTTATCGCGATACATTAATTGAACAAGCTGAACAGGGAGTTGATTACTTTACCATTCATGCTGGTGTACTGCTTCGTTATATTCCATTAACAGCAAAACGCGTTACAGGGATTGTGTCACGAGGTGGTTCTATTATGGCACAATGGTGCTTAGCCCACCACAAAGAAAGTTTCCTTTACACTCATTTTGAAGATATTTGTGAAATTATGAAAAAATATGATATTGCCTTTTCCCTTGGAGATGGGCTTCGTCCCGGTTCCATTGCCGATGCGAATGATGAAGCACAGTTTGCAGAGCTTGAAACACTTGGTGAATTGACAAAAATCGCTTGGCAACATGATGTACAAGTGATGATTGAAGGTCCAGGACATGTTCCAATGCATAAAATCAAAGAAAATGTTGATCTTCAGCAAAAAATTTGCCAAGAAGCGCCATTTTATACACTTGGCCCGCTCACAACCGATATCGCACCTGGCTATGACCATATTACGTCCGCTATCGGTGCTGCGATGATTGGCTGGTTTGGAACAGCGATGCTTTGCTATGTAACACCGAAAGAGCATTTAGGATTACCAAATCGAGACGACGTTCGCGAAGGGGTTATTACCTATAAAATTGCTGCGCATGCTGCCGACCTTGCAAAAGGCCACCCTGGAGCACAAAAGCGCGATGACGCCTTATCAAAAGCACGCTTTGAGTTCCGCTGGAGAGACCAGTTTAATCTTTCACTTGATCCAGAAAAAGCATTGGCTTACCATGATGAAACACTGCCAGCAGAAGGCGCAAAAACAGCCCACTTCTGTTCCATGTGCGGACCTAAATTCTGCAGCATGAGGATTTCTCAAGATATCCGCAACCGGGCAAAAGAAAATACTTTGTGTAAAACAGATATTATTGAAGAAGGTTTAAAGGAAAAAGCAAAAGAATTCGTAGAAAAAGGCAGCCACTTATATAGCTAAAACTATTCTTTCTAAGAACACTATTTTTTTCATCAATCAATTAAAATAACATTGCATAATATAGTGAATTCTGATACCATCATATAAAATTATATAAAGCGATGACAGAAACACAGTAGTCTATATCTCCCTGTTTATAGAGAGTCGATGAACGGTGCAAATCGACACAAAGATAAAGATGAATTACCTTCTAGAGCTTTCTTTGTGAACTATTTATAAAAAAGTGTAAGTGCCCCTAAGAAAAATGTTCGCTTCCTTCTACTTTTGGAGGCAAGCGACAAGACACACAAGGGCTAGGCGCTGGAGCTAGACACTCACCTAATTTGAGTACAAAACTCCTTAAATTTTAGTAGCAAAGAACGGAAAAAACCGTTATCTTTAATGAGTGGAAGAATGATGTTTATTCTTCAATTAGGGTGGTACCACGTGCATTATGCAACCACGTCCCTTTTTATAGGGGCGTGGTTTTTTTATGCCATTAAGTGGAGCGGACCCAGGTCTAAAAGTAGACTAAGCACCTATGAACACCTATTTGTGCCCTTACCCAAAAAAACAACAGGAGGAGAAATGAATGAGTACCTTTATGGAACAATTAACGGAAACACAATTACAAGAAGTAAATAGGCAATTAACTCTTTATCGCCAAGGCGTTCAAGAAATCGTTCCAGCAGATGAGTTAGCGGAAAAAATTGCAAAGTCGGTTCTTTCCGGTTATCCTCTTAAAATTAAATTAGGGCTTGATCCTTCTGCTCCTGATGTACATCTTGGTCATACTGTTGTTCTGAATAAACTAAAGCAATTTCAGGAAAATGGACATATTATTCAACTAATTATTGGTGATTTCACAGGAAAAATCGGAGACCCAACTGGAAAATCTGCTGCTAGAAAACAATTAACAGATGAAGAAGTAAAGCATAATGCACAAACTTATTTTGATCAATTCGGCAAAATTTTGGATATGAAACAAGTAGAGCTTCATTACAATTCAAAATGGTTATCTTCTCTTCATTTTGAAGATGTCATTCAGCTCGCTGGGAAAATTACGGTTGCCAGACTTTTAGAACGGGATGATTTCGAAGCAAGACTTGCAGCGGGCAGACCCATTTCTCTTCATGAGTTTTTCTACCCATTAATGCAAGGCTATGATTCTGTTGCATTAGATTCTGATATAGAGCTTGGAGGCACGGATCAGTATTTTAACATTTTAATGGGACGACATTTCCAAGAGAAATTTGGAAAAGAAAAACAAATTGCTATGCTAATGCCTTTATTAGAAGGATTAGATGGTGTGGAAAAAATGTCGAAATCAAAACATAACTATATTGGTGTAGATGACAAACCAAATGATATGTTTGGTAAAGCAATGTCCATTCCGGATTCTTTAATGGAAAAATATTTTGAACTGGCTACCGATTTACCTCCAGAAAAAGTTGCCGAAATCCACACAAATTTACAGTCAGGATGCTTGCACCCAAGAGATGCAAAAATGCTCCTAGGGAAAACAATTGTCCGTATATTTCATGGAAATGCTGCAGCCGAATTGGCAGAACAACATTTTAAAAAAGTTTTTCAGCAAAAGGCACTCCCTGACAATATTCCTGTTGTAGAATGGGCAGGAAAAAAGGAAGAAAGTATTGTAAATCTGCTTGTCTCCTTACAATTGCAACCATCAAAAAGTGAGGCAAAACGAATGATTCAAAATGGCGGTGTTCGAATAAACGGAGAGAAAATCGAGGATATTTCATTACAGGTTGCCATCACAGCTGGTCTTATTATTCAAGTTGGAAAACGAAAATTTGTAAAAATAACCATATAAGTGCAAGTTCAAAAAGATGGATAAAATGGAACACAAAGCTTGAGGAGACTTAACTTTGAGCAACGTAATACGGAAGAAGCGAAAGAAGAAATTCGACGTATCCTTTTTACCAGGCTTTTTGAACAACCTCTTCAAAAAAAGATTTTGGCATATCTCTATTAAAAAGAGCCGCCTATATGGTAAAGGCGGCTCCCATCTATTAATGAACATCAAAACTGACAGTACGTTTTTCTTCTGAACCAGTTTCTTCTCTCGGTTGTACTTTCGGCTTGCGAAGGAACATACTGAAAACAAATCCAGCTATTGCCAAACATGCAGCTAAAAAGAATGTATCGTTAAATCCAGCGTTCGCAGCTGCAATTTGACTCGTTCCATGTGCAACGTCTTTCATATGTGTATTAATATGGGATGTCAAATATCCTGTTAATCCTGCTACAGCAAAGGATACGACTACTTGCTGTGCTGCTGTTGTCAACGGTGTGACCCTGCTAACTAATTGACGCGGTGCTGCATTTAGCACATGCGTGTTTACAGGCATCATCGTTAGACCCATTCCAGCCCCCATCATAAATAAACAAACAATAATCATAGCAAGACTCGTATCAACATCCACTCGTGACAGTAGAAATAATCCTGCTGAAATCACACCAAGTCCTGTAAACGCAAGAGGACGTGCTCCAACTTTGTCAAATAATCGTCCGCTAATCGGCATAAAAATACCCGATGCGAGTGCCTGTGGAAGCAGGATAATACCCGTTTCAAGTGCTGTATAACCTCTAAGCTGCTGCAAATACAATGGAACAAGTATCATCGAACCGAATAATGCTACTTGTGCCAGCCATGCAAGAATGATTCCACGAGTAAAGTCCGTTGAACGGAATACTCTCAGCTCAAGAAGTGGCTGTTTTTGGCGCAGTTCAACAAATATAAAGGCGATCAATGCTATTCCACCAACCGTTAAACCTGTTATCGCAGAAGTTGAAGTCCAGTCTGACCCACCTTCACTTACACCATAAGCAAGCATGGAAAAAGCGATTGGAGCAATAATCATGCCAATAATATCAAGATGCGGTGTTTCCTGTTTTTCTGAAGGTGGAAGAAATTTAATTCCCACGATTAACGCAACAATTCCAATAGGCAGGTTAATTAAGAATATCCAATGCCAGCTAACATACTCTACTAACCAACCGGATAATACAGGACCTAGTGCTGGAGCTAACAGCATCGGGACTCCAAGAACCCCCATAATTGCTCCTCTTTTTTCAGGTGGAGCAAGCTTAAACACCATAGCCATTCCAATTGGAGCAACCATACCGCCGCCCAGTCCTTGAATCACTCGGAAAACAATCAACTGCATCGGTGATTGTGCAAACGCACATAATACAGAACCTAGTGTAAAAAAAGTAATCGTAAAAAGAAAGATTTTCTTTGCACCAAATTTATCTGTCATCCATCCAGCAAGAGGAATAACGGCAGATAGAGCTAATGTATAACCCGTAACTGTCCACTGAATTAGTTTAAGATCTGTTTTGAAAAAATCAACTAATTTTGGAATCGCAACATTCACAACTGTACTGTCTAAAATAACCATAATCATTCCAACAATAACAGCAAGGAGTGGCGCGATAATTGCTTTAATGGAGAATTCCTCTGAACTGCTGGAGACATTCTCCACTTTTGAATTAGACATATTTTCCTAACCAACTTTCTGTTTTCTATATTCTTAATCTCATTCTTTCCGAATATACGTGTTTATATTATAAGAAAAAAGTTTCTTCCTCATAGAATTAAACAACGTTTAAAACAATGTTTAAATAAAATTTATCCTTTTTCTTCCCAACTGTCAATATTTTTTTCTTACTGATAATAGAATGGAAATAACAGACCACCATCTTGACACATTATATCGAAAAGTATTATCGTTTAGTGGATAATACTTTCTTTCATAAACATTTGCATTGCAGCTTCTGTTGCTTTTTACCATACATGAACTAGTTGATAGGGGAGTCATAAGATGAATAAAAGCTCCGAAAAAGATAGAACAACAAAAGACAACATCCTAAATGCCACAGTACAATTAATTAAAATGGACGGACTCGAAACAGTAACATTGCGCAGAATCGCCGCTGCTGCAGATGTAAATCTTGCACTTATTAATTATTATTTTGGATCAAAGGATAAATTGATTAATGAAGCTTTGAAAGTAATGCTCGCTTCCTTTCAAGAAGCCTTTATCATTTTAGATAATTTTTCTATATCTCCGAAAGAACGTTTAAAGACCTTTTTAATCCAATATATGAACTCCATCAAAAGTTACCCTGAATTGATGAAAGAGTTACTTGGAAAAGGCAACATCTCCTTTGATTCACAATATGAATATAAAAATTATATGAAAACAATGGGATTAAATAAAATTAAAGCGACTTTAGAAGAGATTACTGGGGAGAAGAATTCAGATATGCTTACAATGATGATATTGCAAATGACTGCAGCCACCTTTCTCCCAACCTTAATGAGCTGCAAAAAAAACATTGCAATCGTTTGGAATCCTATCCCTGCAGAAGATCAAATTGATTTTTTCCTTGAACATTATTTGGCAAAGTATTCGTAACCTTGTGAAATAGGGGATAAAAGCAGCGAGAATCTGCTTTTATCCCCTATTTTTATCTTTATTATTTATGCCTTTCTGCGCAAAAGAATCTATATTAATAGTTTATTAAAGGAAATTTTAAAAATATGTAGAAAAGGTTTATGTAAGAAAGGATGTGATTTTAGTTGGTTTTAAATGAAATTGTCAAAGATACTAGACTTTGTAAGACGGAAGTATTATTAAATAGACTATTTGATCTTAACTCCAACCTTCGTATGAATCCTCGGGTGCAAAAATTACCTATGCATTTTAACCTTTGACACTTCTTTACATCGCCGTCTTATTAACAATCAGGAGGAACTTTCTTGATCCCATCTCCCAAGCAAAAAGACATCAGAGACAATTCACCCACTTCCTCACGCTTAACAAACTCCCTTCCACCCCAATCAACTATTTCATTATTTTCAGTCAGCCATCCACCATTATCAAAAAAATGCCTGCGAAAAAGGAGATTTTCCCGCAAGCATTTCTGTTATTCCGCGCTCCCCCCATTTGAAAACGCTTCATCTAATTAGGATTATGAACTTGTTGTTTCTCCACCATTTACATGTAGTACTTGCCCTGTTACGAAGCGAGAATCGTCTGAGGCTAAGTATACGTAAGTTGGAGCGAGCTCAAATGGTTGTGCTGCCCGCTGCATTGGATTGGATGATCCATAGACAGCGACTTGATCGGATGAAAAACTTGCGGGAATAAGCGGTGTCCAAATTCTTCCTGGAGCGACGGCATTTACGCGGATCCCTTGCTTTACCACATTATTGGCTAGTGCTCTTGTAAAACCAACATTAGCAGCTTTTGTTGCTGTATAATCAATCAGTTGTGGTTCCCCTGCATAGGTCACAACTGAAGAGGTATTGATAATGGAGCTGCTTGGCTTCATATACGGAAGTGCTGCTCTTGTAGTATAAAAATGAGAATAAATATTTACTTTAAAGGTATCATCAAACTGCTCATCCGTTATATCTGTTAAATTCGCCTGCTGAAATTGAATGCCTACATGATTACATAGAATATCCAAACGTCCGAATGTTTGCATCGTTTTTTCTACAATAGCAACACATTGTTTTTTCTTGCGCAAATCTCCCGGCATTAATAAACAGCGCTGTCCTAACTGTTCAATTCGCTGTTTCGTGCGATTGGCATCTTCATGCTCATCTAAATAAGCAATTGCCACATCTGCCCCTTCTTTTGCAAAAGCAATCGCTACTGCCGCTCCAATTCCGCTGTCACCACCCGTAATAAGTGCGACCTTTCCTTTTAGCTTCTCACTTCCTTTGTAATTTTTGTTCTCAATAATGGGGCGTGGCACCATTAAACTTTCTAAACCCGGCTGCTGTAATTGACGATTTTCCGGAAAATTGATGGGGATTTCTTCATATTTCGTTATTTTCCCATAGTTTGCATACAAAGGGTATGGATGTTCCTTCTTATTTGCCTCAAACATTTGCTGCGCCTCTTTTATTTGCTTTAATAGCTCAGACTGTTGATTACGCTGCATCTGCACTCGTTGCTGTTCCTGCATCTGGGGATGATAAGGATAATGCTGAGGGTTTCTTTGATAATAATACATAATAATTCCTCCGCCCTTTTAATAATCATAATGACACATTCTATGTAAAAAAAAGATGCGAGTGCCTGTATGAAAAAACTCGTACTTGCTCTCTCCTATACAATAATGAATACGCTATAGAGGAAACATTTAAAGGGGGTTCAATAATGCGATTTGAATACAATCCAAAAGTAAATCTTTTAATAAAAAAACAATCTAATAAAAAAGTAGACATGAGGTATTTGCAGCATAAATGGCAAATGCCCAAAATAGCACAAAGACCACCATACTACACCGATCCGAAATACGGTTTTCATTATCCTAATTTATAATAACCAGAAAAAAGCCTGTATGAAGTCTCTGCTTCCTACAAGCTTTTCTCTTTTCATATACTATGGGATTATTCAAAGGTTTTAATCTTGGCAAATCCGAAAGCAAAATGTTCCCAAATAATTTTTTCTACTTGTTTCGCTTCCTCTTCTTTACATTCTATAATTAAAATAACCTCCGCCTGCTTGTTCTTCCGCTTCCTTCTGGTTTTATTTTTTCTACGATGCAGAAAAACATCAATCAACACCCCAAAGATAAAACCAGCAATCGCACCAATTAATCCCCAATAAATTGGTCCCCATTTCAAGTTAAATCCACGACTTGCCGTAATAACAGAAAAAATAACAGCAAGAATCATACCTTTATTTATTAACGAATCTCCATCCGAACGATGAATCGTATCAAAGAGCTTCAGTTCTTGTGGTGAATTATCCAATGGTACAGCAAAAAGATTGGATACACCTATTTTTTGCAGTTTTGTTATTACAAGTTCTACATGAATAGAATGGTCAAATGTGGCATATATTTGCATTCATTTCACCTTAATACCTTTCTTCACTTTAAAACGCTTTGGCTGGAAATTCTCTATTAAAAAGTGACGCTGCTCCACTTGATGCAGTTTATTGTATTCAACGGTATTCATGTAGGATTCAAACATGCTAAAAAGATATAATGATGGCATATACATTAGCCACTGTTTATCCAATACTTCTGTAGATTTATCGATATTCCCTTGAAATAAATAATAAATGCCTTCAACAAAATGAGAATAATAATTAAAGACGATAATCATGACAAGTGTAAAAATAGCGGAAAAAATTTGGTGAAGATATAATTGCCCTAAACTTGGTAAAGCCATGGACCATGCAAGCGCAACTAATGGTCTCCTTTTATCTAAGTAATTAATTTCAAACGGTTTAATGATTAATGCAGGGATTTCCGGATTTCCTTTTTCTGCCTCTGCTAAGATTTGCAGATTATTCATTCCAATCGTTGTTCTATGACTGTCCCATATGGAAAAGAAATAAATAGGAATATACATAAAAACAGTATTTGGGTTTAGAACCGCTTTTGCCATTTCAATATTTCCTAAAAAGGAATATACCATCGCTTCATTTAATCGTGTCGATTGATTAATAAATACTTCCCATATGATAAGTGCAAAACCACGAGTATACTTATGTAATAAGATATGTCCAAATCCAGGAAATGCGAGCGACCAACATGCAATAATAGTAGGATCTCTTTTATGAATAAAAGTAGTTCCCCATATACTAACATTTGCAATTGGTCTGCGAACAGTTTTGTTAGTTGCCATAAAATTCTACCTCAACAGAAAGTATTTTATTGTATTATTAGCTACTTTCCAAAAAATATCCATTATCATCCTTTGTTTTTAAAACAAATCATTTTTCTAATCTCTATTGAAGCAGTATACTATTCATTAAAAAAGAAATAGTTCTAATTAACTATTCAGGTCATTAAAAAGTGTTCGCTCTCGATGTTTATCATCTAAAAAGAGAGGAACATCCAGAAGACATCGACGTAAGTGAAAATATGGAAAATCAACTAAATATGCCATAACTTTATATTTTTCGTTGATTGACAAGCGACTTTACTCCACTATCCAACTTTTTAGACACTCTGAATAGTTCTAATTAAAATTTATCATTTGGAGGAACATGATGAGCATTTACAATTTCTCTGCTACTGCTATGAACGGACAAGACAGATCACTAGCTGAATACAAAGGGAAAGTAGTTCTTATTGTTAATACGGCAGGAAGATGTGGGTTCACGTATCAGTACAAGGATTTACAAAAATTATATGATCGCTATAAGCATAAGAATTTCGTTCTACTAGGATTTCCTTGTAATCAATTTGATCACCAAGAGCCTGATAGCAATGAACAAATTCAAGCGAGCTGTATGATTAATTATGGAGTGAATTTCCCGTTATTCCGAAAAGTTAATGTCCGTGATGAACAAGCACATCCCTTGTTTACCTATCTTTCTGAAGCAATGCCTTTTAAAGGATTTAATAAATTTCATCCTGCTTCTAAAATTTTACTGCCGTTAATCGAAAAGAAGCATCCAGAATATTTAACAGATGACTATTCTATCAAGTGGAACTTTACGAAATTTTTAATAGACGCTAATGGCAATGTTACTAAACGTTTTGAATGTACAACAGATCCGATTGATTTGGAGCAAGATATTGAGAGACTTTTAGAAGAAACAATAGTCTAAGTTAATTACCTTTTTCCACATAAAAAACCCTATAGAAAATCTGTTTAACAGATTATTCTATAGGGTATATATAATTATAGATAACATTAGTTTTAAATAAATTCTTACATTGCTTGTCCAAAAAGGAAGATAAAAAGGTTTAACATGTCATTTTTACCGTACTTTTTAGAACAACCTCTTACAATCTTTTTGCACCATAATAATTTGCTTTCCAATATGTATTAGACAACTTGTCTATTTTAACACCTTGTGAAGAGCTATGTATAAATTTATTATCACCCATATATATTCCTACATGTGATGCACCTTTTTTATAAGTGGAAAAGAAAACCAAATCACCTTTTTTCAATTTCTTTTTCGTCACTTTTTTTCCTTTTTTATACATATCTGCTGCGGTACGCGGAAGTTTTTTTCCTGTCTTTTTATAACTGTATCCTACAAAACCGGAACAGTCGAATCCTTTTGGTGTTGTTCCACCAAATTTATATGGTGTTCCTATGTATTTCGTTGCAATGCTTGTAATCGATTTAGAGGATGCTGCGCTTGCTTCATGTCCCCCAAATATTCCAGTAAATAATAGCCCAAATGACAATATGCTCATGATAAAAACCTTTTTCATGCAAGTAACCTCCGTTGCGTTTCCTTTTTGTAAAGATTAAGAAAGTATACGTTTTCTTAATTTAGTAATACGTTTCCGTGGCTCACATCTATCATCTAGAGATAGTTTCTCATAATTTTCTATTAAATGGGTTACAGGGTTGTTCTATTTTTATTACAGCTAGATTACAATACTATCC
>JBDNRM010000072.1:0-18745 GCA_047718615.1 Bacillus sp. (in: firmicutes)
ATTTAGATCCTTTATATGCAATACAAAAAAGGAATAGCATCGCGCCATTCCCTTTGAGTGTAAAGAATCTCCACTTGTATCTCTATGTATTTAATTGATAAAAAAAATTCTTTAAATCAGCTACTTCTACTGCCTTTTTTGTTTCACTTGTAAACATTCGAACATAATCTAATAAATCCTGCCCTTGCTGTTTGTTTATCAGGATTCCTTCCTTTTGCAGAAAATAAGCAATGGATGTAAAACCAGAATGCTTACCTAAAATAAAATCATGTGTTCTCCCCACTTCTACCGGATCAAAAGTTTGGTAGGTAGCACTATGTTTAAGCAGCCCATCCACATGTATTCCTGATTCATGAGTAAAAACCTTTGCTCCTATAATAGGCTTATCATCAGAAATCCCCCTGCCAGATGCTCCGCTCACCATATCTGCCATTTGATGAAAATGAGTAGTATTTACTTTCAATTTCCCATTATAAAGATGCCGCCACCCCATTGCTACCTCTTCAAAAGATGCATTACCTGCCCGCTCCCCAATTCCTGATATAGTAGTGCTCGCCCATTTTGCCCCAGCAAAAAGAGCAGAAAGGGTATTGGCAGTTGCTAAACCAAAATCATTATGACAATGTATCTCCAGTTCAATATCCGCTGGGCATTCTTTAATTATTTTTTGTATATTGATCTGAGTTGTTATTGGGTTCAATACCGATACTGTATCGGCATAACGGAAACGTGTTACCCCTTCCTTATATAAGGCATGTATTAACTCAATTAAAAAAGAAAGGCTTGCCCGTGAAGCATCTTCAAAACCGACCGAAACATACAAATCAAATGATTGTGCATAAGCAACTGCATGTTGAATGAGCATCATGATATCTTGCCTGTTTAATCGTAATTTGTGGTACATCTGAATATCAGAGGTCGGAATAGAGATATGAGTCCAATTTACTCCTGCTTGTATAGAGGCATCAATATCTTGTTTCACTGCTCGATTCCATGTAATTAATTGCATCGGCAAGTTCATATCAACAATAGAATGAATAACAGCTTGTTCTTCTTTTCCCATTGCAGGTATTCCAACCTCCGCCTGTTCAACTCCTGCCTCAGCTAATAAAGTTGCTATCTTTCTCTTCTCGTCGGCAGTAAAAACAACACCAGCAGCCTGTTCTCCATCTCTTAATGTTGTATCACAAAATTGAATATACTCCACTTATTCTCCCCCCTTTCTGTTGTATGCAAATTTAAAAGCACACTGTCGAGCAACTAGAGCAATCGGAAATTGCGTTCATAATAAAAAGTCCAGCTTTACCATCCTGTTCCGTATAAAATATAGTCATTTCCTCTAATAGTTTACTAGAATCACTATCTACAAATATCTTCAGTCCCTCTTGTTGAATTATTTGATCAGTAGGTAAACCATTATTTTCCCAGTAGATTTGTAAATCTACTTTGTCCATTGAAGACCTCGCAGTTATTCGCAGTCCCATATTACATTTATCCTGCTGTTCCATAAGCTCCAGTACCTTCTTTGCTGCATCTTCGGTAATTTGCATTATTGACCATCCCCTCTGTTCTTTATTTGATCAAATGCATAAAACGTTCCGTTATTTTGATAAAATGTTGGGAAAAATTTCTGCCTTAATGGTGTTGGTTTTACAAATTCACGATATGCTCTAATAAGCAAGGCTCTTTGCACATTCCAAACTTCTTTATCCGTAGAATCAGCCTCTAGGTATCCCTTTTCTTGCAAATAGGTTCGAAACGTTTTAAGAATATACATACGAGATACATTTAGAATTTCTGGATGGTATGGTACATGAAAAAATTCAAAAAAGTCTTCTGCATCATATAGTTCCTTTAATGGATTTTTCATGCCTTCACTTCCTCCCTTTTTTCTGAACAATGTTTACATGAAGGGTTTCGTTTTAATGAAAAAACACTGGAATGAAACTGCAATGAATCGAATCGAAATAATTTATTGTAATAGGCTTCCCCTATTCCAGTTACAACTTTTGTTACCTCTATCGCAGCTAAACAACCTGCGATTCCTGATGTTGCTCCTAATACTGGAAAACCTAGCGGCTCCCAACTTTTATCTCTTTCTGGAAAAATACAAGCTAAACAAGCTGTTTCATTCGGCTTAATGGTAGTCAGAGAAATTTCAAACCCGGACATTGCTGCTTCTACCATTGGTTTACCTATATCTATACAAAGCTTGTTTAAGGCATATCTCTCAGGGAAATCATAACGAGCGTCCACTACAATATCTGCTGCTTCTACTAATGAATAAGAAGATTGATAAGTAATTTTTTGCGAATACGCTTCAATTTCGACTTCTGGATTAATTCGTTTTAAGTTCTCAATTGCACATGGAATACGTTCTGATCCTATTTTTGTACTATCCATTAATATTTGCCGATTTAAGTCAGGGGGTACAATATTTCCCTCATGGGCAATTATTAACTTCCCAATTCCTGCAGCCGCCAAATAAATAGCTGTCGTTCCTCCTAATCCGCCGATTCCAGCTATGAATACAGTAGCTTTCTTTAACTTTTGCTGCCCTTCTTTTCCTAAAAGCTTTAATTGTCTGCTATATCGAGAATATACATCTTTATTCTCATTTTGATGAAGTATCGAGTTCATTTTCACTCATCCCCATTCTTTTAAAAAGTATGTTCAGCTCTAGTATTCATTGCCTTTGATAACCACAATGGAGGATTTGTTTGCAGCATCAAAAGTAGTCGATCTAATTGTTCATATATAGGTGTTCCTTCCTTCACTTTCACAGGCATGATTTTACTTCTTGTAACACGTGCAGCTGCAGTAGGACCAATTTGATTTATAAATAACAGCGTACAATCAATCACTAGGTTCAATCGTTCTTCTATTCGATTGCTTTCATTATTATCTTCTTTATCGCTTATCACCCTTGTTGCCAGCTTTTGATATTTCTCCGTTGTAATTTCATAAACATCAAATGCTTCACAATGGCCGAAATGTGTATCAACATGCACTCCATCTTCTGTAGCAAATGCCACTTTAATCATTTTTTTCCACATCCTTTTCTATTCTATTAAATTTGCTAGCTTAATAACCGTTTCTGCTGTACCTCGATATCCAACATTCGTTGTTAATGCACTGCCTATTTGATGGAAAATAGGAAATCCCATCTGCATAAAAGGAATATTCATTCGACTGGCTCCCTGTTCTCCATGAGAATTGCTAATCCATAAATCGGCGTCTTTTGCCATCGTTTCTAAATCATCTAAATCTCCTATGGTTATCTCTTCCTCTATTTTAGAAAGCAACCGTGTAGAAAATGTGGTAACCAATCCGGAGAATGCTACTCCCAATTCCTTACATATACTTATCATGGAATAAAGATGATCCGGCTCCAATGCTACGACTATTTTTTTTCCTAAAAAATTAAAATGAGCATCTAATAAACAATCGACTAAATTATCTCTTTCCCAACGATAAAATGGAGAAACAGACTGCCCACTAAATGTTTGTAAAAAGGAAAAAAACTCATCATTAGCCTCTAATCCAGATAAACTAGGAAACACTCGATAAGGGATACCAGCTGACTCTTCTAATATTTGTGCTGCTTGCTCCATGCTTGCTCCTACTGCTATTGTAAATTCTGAAGATAGCAGCTGCTGTAATTGTTCTAAAGAGACTCCTCCTTGAGAAAGTGGAGAATATCCTTTTGAAAGAGTACCTGCAAGAGATGTTGATAAGTCTGGAGCAGTTATAACATCTAACCCAAAAGAAACAAGGATTCTCTTTATTTCCATTACATCCCCCGGCGTCAAATGGGAACCTGGAATAAAATTTATTTGATTTTTTGTTTTTTTTACGGATTGCCCATCCGATGTATACAATAATAATTGCTTTAACATTGCTTCTACTGTTAATCGGTAGCCTGACTCTAAAGATCCTTCAAAATCTGGTAACGCAACGGGAAATATAAAGCAGTTTGATTTATTTAAACTTTTTAAATAGCTTTTTATATTTCCCTTTATATCATCACCAGCGATTTCTGTTAATCCTGTACTTAAAACTGATACAATAGATGGTTGGTGTTTTTCTAACACAACGTCTAGTGCCTCTATCATGCTTTGTTCTGCACCAAAAATAATATTCATTTCTTGTAAAGCTGTAGTTTGAATTGCAATCGGCTCCCGATAATGCTGAGTCATTAGAGCTTTTATAAAAGCGGTACATCCTTGTGAGCCGTGAACAATTGGAATAGCTCGGAAGAATCCTTGTAAAGCCAATACTCCACCTAAGGTTTGACTGACTTTTAATGGATTAATGGCTAATTTCTTTTCCTTTTTATAAATAACCATTCCTCTAAAGCTCCTTCCATGGCGCCTGAATCTTAATTTTCTCCCAGATAGGATTTTCAATCGTATAAACAAGCTGTTCTGCCAGTCTCTTTAATCCAGCATATCCTGCATAAGCATGATGCCTCTCTTGATTAATATCAATAAATGGAATTTGTTCCTTTAAAGCAACATACATATTTCGTCCGCCAGCAATGATTATATCCGCTTTTTCTTTTCGAAATGTTTGTAAAATTCTTTTTGCTCCACCAGACTCTATTAATTCCACATTATTTCCAACACGTTGTTTAATTCTTGCAATATCTTCATTTGTACTTTTATTTGTACCAACGCCCACTACATCCAATCCAAGCTCCTGTAGTGCAGTAATGATAGACCAGCTCTTTACACCACCCGTATAAAGAATGGCACGCTTCCCTTTCAACTTATTCCGATAAAAAACAAGCTCTTCATTAAGTTTTTCTTCTTCCTTCTTTGTAAAGTGGTGAACACGATATATTAGTTCTCTATCGTTTAATAAGTAAGCGATAGTTTTTAATGATAACGTTGTTTCTTTCGCTCCATAGAAAGATCCTTCAAAATAAGGAATTTCATATTTTTCTTCCATTTTCCTAGCCATATTTATCAATGCACGGCTGCATACAACCATATTTACCTTTGCTCTGTGTGCCCAACGAATTTCATTATATCTCCCATCACCAGTAATTCTTGATAATAGTTTTATACCTACTTGATCAAATAATGCTTTTATATCCCACATTTCGCCAGCTATATTGTATTCACCTATTAAATTAATGTCCCATTTCGTTTCTATAGGGGGCATTCCTGTTCCAATTACATAATCCAATAGAGCCTCGCCAGCTAATCTATTCCCAAGATTTTTACTTCCAATAAAACCCGGGCTATTAACTGGAATAACAGAAGTACCTAATTTTTCTGTTTCACTCCGACAAATAGCATCTAAGTCGACTCCAATTAACGCTGTAATACAAGTGGAGTAAACAAAAACAGCTGGTGGGTTAAATCTCTTAACAATCTCTTGAATGGACTCTCTTAAGTTCTTTTCTCCTCCAAAGATTATATGCTGTTCATTTAAATCAGTTGTTAAGCCGTATTGATATAAATGAGATCCAGAGCTTAGGCTTCCTCTCGCCTCCCAGCTATTTCCTCCACAAGCAATTGGACCATGAACGAGATGCGCTGCATCAGTAATTGGTAAAAGAGTAATTTGCGCTCCATCAAAAGAACAACCTCCAGCTGCTTCACCTGGTTTAGGTTTTGCACAGCCTTTTCGATCTATATTTGACGCATTGTGATCACATGCAGGTTCTTGCAATGCTTCTACCACATAACTTTTCACATCTCCACCCACCTTTATAAACTAATAGTCAGTGAAGAGCTTGCAGCTTCCCCACTGACTACATATTTTCATCCATTTCTATGCTACTTCATTTCGCTTATCTAACAGCGTCAAAGCTATGATCAGGAGCTTCATCATCTAATTGCTGTAATAGCGTATTTACTATTAAAGTTAGTAAATTTAATGTACCTTGGTATCCAATAATCGGATAACGATGCATATGATGACGATCAAAAATCGGAAATCCTACGCGAACCAAAGGAATATTAGCATCTTTTGCACAATATTTCATATGTGTACTGCCGATTGCAAAATCAACTGGTTCTGTCAATAATAAAGAACGCATATGCCATAAATCTTTTCCGAGATGAATTTTCCCTTCTATTCCATAAGGGCTTGTTTTTAGAAGAGCTTCTGCTTCTTCAGCAAATTTTTTGTCTCCGTTTGTGCAAACAATATGCACTGGTTCAATTCCAATTTCTAGACAAAAGGAGATTAAACCTAATAATAAATCTGGGTCCCCAGCTAACGCCACTCTCTTTCCATGTAAATATGGATGTGAATCTGTTAATGCATCTACCACCCTGCCTCGTTCATCTTTTAACGCTTGCGGAATGGATTTCCCAGTTACTTCCTTAATATTTTTCAGTAATTGATCTGTATTTTTTATACCAATAGGAGTAGACATTTCCATCGTATCTTGCTTCCACTTTTTACTAATATATTTAACTGTTTTTTTCGTGGAATACTTTTGCAAAAGTAGAGTAGCATTAGCATTAGGCGCTTGTGCTACATCTTCTAATTTTGTTCCTCCATAATAGTAATTGTATTCTCCATTTGCCGGGGAATCTAAATTGCCACTATGATCACCTAAAATAGTATAATCAACATTCATGATAGAAAGAATTCTTTTTAGCTCTGCAAAGTTTCCTGTATAGGTATCAAAACCAGCAATAATGTTCAACTTATCATTTGGTTCTTTATAAGATAAATCCCCATTTTTTTCTGAAAGATACGATAGTATGGAACGCATCATTGCATCATATCCAGTTAGATGTGATCCAACAAAACTCGGAGTATTTGCATAAGGAACAGGAAAATCCTGACCAATTGCTCCGTCTATACGAGCATTTTCAATAAAGGCGCCTAAGTCATCTCCAATAACTTCTGCCATACAAGTAGTACTTACTGCCACCATTTTTGGTTTATATAATGCAGTACTGTTTTCTAATCCTTCTATTAAATTTCTCATCCCACCAAATACTGCTCCATCTTCCGTCATAGACGATGATACTGCAGGTACTGGTTCTTTAAAGTGACGAGCAAAATGACTGCGAAAATATGCTACACAACCTTGTGAACCATGTACAAATGGAAGTGTTCCTTCAAACCCCAATCCGGCAAGGACCGCCCCTAAGGGTTGGCATGCTTTAGCAGGATTTATTGTAGCTGCCTCCCGATTAAAGTTCTTTTCTTTGTATTCTTCCGTTTTTAAAAAATCAATCGTTTCATCTACCTCTTGGGCTGAACAAGCAAGCTCAAAAACTTTTTTTCCTTCTGCTTGCTTTACATATTTTTCTGATTGAAATAATGTATTATGATCTTTTATTTCCACTTTTTTCGTCATCTTTTCCCCCCCTTTTCCATTTAAAATGGTGCTTCCATTAAGTCCCAAACTGGACTGTTAATCGCTGTATCCATATCTTGAGCAAATACCTTAAAACCATCAAAGCCATGATACGGACCACTATAATCCCATGAATGCATTTGTCTAAATGGAACACCCAATTTGTGATAGACATATTTTTCTTTAACTCCTGCACCCATTAAATCAATATCTAATTTATTAGATAAAAACTCTACATCAAATGCACCTGGATCGTCATAAAGAATCGTTCCTGCTTTTAGCTCAGTAATTGTTTTTTCATAATCATCCTTATGGGCAAATTCATATCCAGTAGCAACAATTTCCATTCCAAGATCTTCATATGCACCAATTGTATGTCTAGCACGTAATCCTCCAATAATGAGCATTACCTTTTTTCCTTCTAATCGAGGACGATACTTTTGGACAATCTCATCCACTTCTGCTTGATATGCAGCGATTACTCTTTCCGCATTCATCTGAATGGTTTCATCAAAGTGAGCGGCAATAGCACGTAAACTTTCAATTGTTTTCGTTGGACCAAAGAAATTATATTCCATCCAAGGAATGCCATATTCCGCTTCCATTGTTTTCGCCATATAGTTCATAGACCGATAACAATGGATTAAATTTAATTTTGATTTATGTGTAATACCTAATTCGTTAATAGATCCATCCCCGGACCATTGAGCAATAACTCTTAAACCGATTTCTTCTAATAAAATACGTGATGCCCATGCGTCTCCACCAATATTATAATCGCCAATAATTGCGACATCGTATGGTCCACATTCTTCAAGCTCACGAGTTCCCATTACATGGTCACGTATGGTATCATTAGCAATATGGTGACCTAAAGACTGGCTGACTCCCCGGAATCCTTCGCAACGAACCGGTATAACAGGAATGCCAAGCTCTTTGGTCATTTTTTTCCCAACAGCTTCTATATCATCTCCAATAAGTCCCACTGGACACTCTGATTGGATAGATATCCCTTTTGCTAACGGGAACATTTCTTTAACTTCTTTACATAAAGTTTCTAACTTTTTATCTCCACCGAAGACAATATCGCGCTCTTGGAAATCACTTGTCACCTGCATAGCAGTGAAATTATTGACACCCAACGTTCCATTTGCATAGTTTCTTCTTGTTCCCCAGCTATATTGTCCACAACCGACTGGACCATGGCTTATGTGAATCATATCTTTAATTGGACCCCAAACAACCCCTTTAGATCCTGCATAAGCACAACCGCGAATTGTCATAACCCCTGGACGTGATTTTATATTAGATTTAACAGAACACTTTCCACTTTCTATATTTTCTTCTTCTACTACTTCGAAATGTTTCTTTTTAAATTTCTTCGTTCTTTCTGGATATACCTCAAGCAATTCCTCAATAATTTGCTGTTTATCTGTAATTTCTTTTGTACTCAATTCATATCACCTCCATTTTGGATAATATAATTTATTTAGCAGTCGCTTCTGTTTCTTCTAGTTTTTTAATTTGAGCATTATCATCTTCAATAACTCCAAATTCCATTAATAATTCTTCTAGTTCTTCCATTTCAATTGGAGTCGGCACAGTTAACATTTTGTTTTCAAGAATTTTTTGAGCCAACATTTCGTACTCTTTAGCTTGTGGATCTTCTGGTTTATATTGAGCAACCGTTTGTTTACGTAGCTCAGCATGCTGTACTACATTATTTCTTGGTACATAATGAATCATTTGTGTATTTAATCGACGTGCTAGTTCGGAAATAAGCTCTGCTTCTCGGTCTGTATTACGACTGTTACAAATTAAGCCACCTAAACGAACTCCGCCGCTATTTGCATATTTTAAAATTCCGCGGGCAATATTGTTTGCAGCATACATCGCCATCATTTCACCTGAACACACAATGTAGATTTCTTCTGCCTTTTTTTCACGAATTGGCATCGCAAATCCTCCACAAACAACATCCCCTAATACATCATAAGAAACAAAATCCAATCCTTCATATGCACCCTCTTCTTCAAGAAAGTTAATAGAAGTAATAATCCCACGACCAGCACAGCCTACTCCCGGTTCTGGTCCACCTGATTCAACACATAAAATGTCTCCATACCCAGTGTCTAATACATCATCTAACTCTAAATCTTCAACTGTTCCCATTTTAGCAGCTAGTTCTAATACGGTACTTTGTGCTTTTGTATTTAGAATTAAACGTGTTGAATCTGCTTTCGGATCACAACCTACAATCATGATTTTTTGACCGAATTTTGTAGCTAATTGAGCTAATGTATTTTGAGAAGTAGTTGATTTTCCAATTCCACCTTTACCATAAAAAGCTATTTGACGCATTGTTTTTCCCCCTCGAGTTTTTTGAATTTTTAGATATTTTTAACTGAAAATTGGTTCAGTAACATTCATATATCTGTAAAACTTACTGCTTTCATACAGAAGTTCTTCAATATTTCCAGACTTTACAAATGGAACAATTCCTCTATCTAATAAATATTTTTTCGGTGTTTCACCGATGCCAGAACTTAATAACATATGACAATCTTTTAAAATTTCAGCCGTTTCTGCCAAAATAGGACCTTTTCCTGTCCCGCAATTAACTTTTCCCACACAATACGATTGAACTTTTCTTACACCTACAAAATTAATAGACTCATTTTGAACATCAAAAATTAAAAATTCCTTTGCATGACCAAAATGCAAATTTACTCTTGCGTTTCCACGAGTAGTGACTGCAATCTTTATTACAGGTGAATTAGTTGCTGCGTCATTTCTTATTTTGGCTGCTTTTTCTTGTTTTTTCTTCTTGTTTTGCTTCACTTTCATTTCAAGATCATCTTGAAATTGCTTTCTAGCTTCTCCATCATAACGAATAGGAAGGTCCATTATGTTTTCTTTAGAAAACTCTGCACTTCTATCTTCCCCTAATAAACCGATAGCATCAGCCCGGCATTGTCTACAATGCTTCATCATTTTTAAACTTCCTGAGCACTTTTCCTGAACTTGCTGTACTTCTTTAGCAGTTGGGTTTCTCATTCCATTTTTTTCAAAAACAGTGTCTGGAGTAACAATTAAAGGCATAATGTTATGAACAAAAGCCCCTCTTTCCTTGATAGCCTTTGATATTTCTTCAATGTGTTGATCATTTACACCTGGAATCAAAACAGTATTTACCTTGCATAAGATTCCTCGTTCTGTTAAAGCTTCCAATCCTTTTAGCTGATTATTGATTAGAATTTCCGCTGCTTCTAAGCCTTTGTACCTTTTTCCCTCATAGAATATCCATGAATAAACATGCTGCCCAATTAATGGATTTACTGCATTGATTGTAATCGTAACATGATCAATATTTAATGCATGAATCGTATCCACAAATTCCAATAAACGTAATCCATTTGTACTTAAACATAATTTAAGGTCAGGAGCTTGTTCTGATACTCCACGAAACGTCTCGAAAGTTTTTTCTGGATTTGCTAAAGGATCTCCAGGGCCGGCAATACCAATTACCGATGTTTGCTGTATCTCTCCAGCAACAATTAAGACTTTTTTTACCGCTTCTTCTGGTTTTAATACTTCGCTTACTACCCCTGGTCTGCTTTCGTTTGCACAATCAAATTTACGACTACAATAATTACATTGAATATTGCAGGCAGGTGCAACAGGCACATGCATACGTGCAAAATAGTGATGAGCATCCTCACTATAGCAAGGGTGACGGGCAATTCGATCTTCTAGTTCTTGATTAATCGTCTTCACACTCTCTCCCTCCCTGAAAATAAGGTTTTTTTCTACACACGAATGCATTTTTTACAATTCAACTATTTTTTTATCCCAATCACGCTCCCACATTTCTTATTTGCTAGGAGGTTTCCAATACGACAAGATTGTTAATGTCATTATTTGGAATTCATAGTTGTTACCCTGATAATATTTTTTGTAATTTTTTAAATCAACACAATTGTCAGATAAATTAACATACTTTTTTTATGAAACCGCTTTTTAATAGCTTTTTTATTCATTAAATTGTAACAATTAAGACTTTTATAGGTAAAAATATCTATTTTTATATTCTGCTAAAAAAATAAATATGAATTAATCACGGTTAAATATAAAATCAGTATTTTTCAACTGGACTTTTTGAAAAATGGAGAAAACATAGAGGAGAAAACCATCGGGGATATTTCTCAATTTATTTGCCACCAGCCTGTTTATTGTTCTGCCAATGGCAAAAGATTGAATAAAACATTTTAAAACTACTGTTAGTCTATGCTTATTACTTAACTTACAAATAATTGCTCACTATCAACAATTTTTCCTTTTTTTATATGAAATATATGATCTCCTAATTTTTTTGCCTCTTCGTAATCATGCGTAACCATGACGATAGGAATTTTCCAACTATCATGAAGCCTTAAAAGTTCCATATGACAGTCATCTTTTGTTTCTTGATCCAAACTCGAAAATGGTTCATCAAGCAAAAGGATTTTTGGTTCTGTTGCTAAAGCTCTTGCCAATGCCACGCGCTGCTTTTCACCGCCTGAAATTTGTTTTGGATATTTTTTAAGCAAATGTCCAATTCCGATTACTTGAATAAGATGATCCATAAGCTCTTGACTTTTCATGCCATACTGAATATTTTTTTCAACCGTCAAATGTGGAAATAGTGCAAAATCCTGAAATAAATATCCAATATTTCTTTTTTGTATCTTTAATGGCTTCGCATTTGTCTGAAAAAAAATGTGTTCATTTAGTTTTATATGTCCTTCATCTGGATGATCCAAGCCTGCAATGCAATTTAGAACCGTTGTTTTTCCTGCTCCAGACTGACCAAACAAAATAATAATGTCATTTTTTGCTTCTAATTCAACTGCTAAAGTAAAATGCGGGAGTTGTTTTTTTATTTGCACAGATAGCATCAAGCATGTCACTCCTTCCCTCACTATTCACTTTTATACTTTAACATATTGCGCTTGCTCCACCAGTTTAACCAAATAATCGCTGCAAATCCAAGTATGATTAAAATGACTACCCAATAATTTGCCATATCTGAATTCCCTGATTGAACGGCAAAATAGATAGTGAGTGGAATAGTGTCTGTTTTTCCAGGAATAAATCCAGCAATCATTAAAGTTGCTCCAAACTCTCCTAAAGATCTTGCAAAAGTTAATACAAGTCCTGCTAATAACCCTGGCCATGCAAGTGGAAAAGAGAGTGTCCAAAAAACTCTCCATCTCGACGCCCCCATTGTTAAGGCTGCATTTTCTAAATTTTTATCATAGTTTTGAAAAGCAGCCGAAGCGCTTTGATACATTAAGGGAAACGCAACTACTATTGATGCAATAACGGCCCCAATCCATGTAAATACAATCTGAAAATCAAACCATTGCAGAAGCAGTTTGCCAACCATTCCATTTTTACCAAAAATATAAAGAATCGTGAATCCAACAACGGTTGGCGGAAGTACCATTGGCAATAATATAACTGCTTCGATGATGCTTTTCCCAAAAAAATCTTTTTGTGCAATGACCTTTGCTAAAATAATTCCTACTACAAAAACAATACAAGTAGCAATACTCGCAATTTTCAATGACAAAAATAGTGGTGTATAATCCATATATGTTATTAACTCCCTTTAAGTAAACTATTTATTATTAGAATTTTCAGATTACTAAAGGCGCCTTTTCATGTGTTCCTATAAGCAATTTTCTATTTTTCAAATCCATATTTACTTAAAATTTCTTGCGCCTCATCTGTTAATAAAAAGCTAACAAACTCTGCAGCTTCATCTGGATTTTTTGAATCAGCAAGGACTGCTGCCGGATAAATAATTGGTGTATGCCATGCAGGGTCTGCTTCTGCAAGTATTTTCACTTTATCTGATAAAACAGCATCACTTGAATAAACAAAACCAATATCTGTATTACCTGACTCTACATAAGTTAATGTTTGTACAACATCACTGCCATACACAAAGTGACTCTCTAACTCTTTCCATTTGTTGATTTTTTCAAGTGATTCTTTTGTGTAAGCTCCAGCTGGTACACTTTTTGGATCACCGATTGCAACTTGTCCTATTGTGGATGCACTTAAATCCGTAAATGATTTAATATCTATATCGCTATCTTTTCCAGCTATTAAAACAAGCTGATTACCTGAAAAGTCTTTTCTTGTATCCTCTTGAATTAATTTGCTATCAGCTAGTGTATTCATCCATTTTTGATCTGCTGATAAAAAAACATCTGCTGGTGCTCCTTGTTGAATTTGTTGTGCCAAATTTCCTGAACTGCCAAAGTTATTGGTAAATTTCACTGATGGATGTAATTTTTGAAAAGCTTTCTGTAAGTCTCCCATTGCATCTGTTAAACTAGCAGCAGCAGAAATATTTAATTCTACAGCTTCTTTTGTTGCATCTTTGTTTGCATCTTTCGTTGTTTGTTTTTCATTTGCACCACAAGCTGCTAAAAGCAAAAGGGCGAAGCTAAATAAAAATACTAATATACGTTTTCTTTTCATCTCTTTTTCCTCCTAAATATTATTAATTATAATTAAATATAACTAAACATAACAATAAAAAATATAAAAGTTTTAATAAAATACAATTAGTTATGTTTAGTTATAATTAGTTAAGGTGATTATAAGTGTGATTTCAAAGTAAGTAAATGCTAAAATGAAAAAAAATTCAAAAAATTCTGGGGGATTAATCTATGAACCACAATGAATCCTTTACCACTGAAGAGATTGCAGATATTTTAAAAGTTTCTAAACTAACCGTTTATGACCTGATAAAAAAGGGGGAAATAAAAGCATTTCGAGTTGGCAGGCAAATGAGAATAGACGCTGTCGACTTAGAAAATTTTAAAAATAATGCAAAAGAAATACTAGTTCATCCAAAAGAGAAGCTAAAAACACATACAGATACTGATAATACTTCTAAAACCCATCAACCCGTTTCTAACCATCGGTCTATTATCATTAGTGGACAAGACAGTTCTTTAGATATCCTCGCCAAACATTTTGAACTGAAAGGAAACACATATAGACCACTCCGCTCTTATATAGGCAGTTTAAATGGTTTATTAGCTATGTATAAAGGAGAAGCTGATATTGTGAGTACACACTTATTCGACGGAGATACAAACACTTACAATATTCCGTATATAAGAAAGCTATTTGTTAGTCACTCCTTTATTGTTATGCGTTACATTACAAGACAAGCTGGCTTATATATCGAAAATGGAAATCCTAAAAATATTAACGGTTGGTCTGATTTACAGCGTCATGATATAAAAATGATAAATAGAGAAATCGGTTCTGGAGCACGTATTTTACTTGATGAGCAATTAAGGCTTCATCGGATAAAAAAAGAAAACGTAAATGGCTATAATCATGAATGCACAAGCCACTATAGTGTAGCTGCAGGTATAAGCCAAGGAAAAGCTGATATTGGGGTAGGAATTGAAAGAACTTCCCAATCTGCTGGAATTGATTTTATTCCCATGATAAAAGAACGTTATGATTTAGTCATTCTTAACTCTGATAAAAATAAAGAGCTTATTCAGCTGATAAAAGAATTATTAACATCTAATGAGCTTAAAAACGAACTAAAAGCTATAGGATATGACGTTGAAGAAACAGGAAAGATTATTCACGAACAATAAAAATTAACAAGCTGACTCTGGTGATAATCATCTAAAATAAGAAGTCAGCTTTTTTATGTTCGATTTATCGTCACTTTCTAGCTGAATTCTTAAAAACACCCTCTAGAATATGGAAAGTTACGATATTTGTCACAGCTAAGTGGCTATTTATCTATTAGAATAAAAATTATGAACAGTTTTTTAAATTTTCTGTCATTTGCTGAAAATTTAAACTTTTCTTTATTGTTCAATAACGTGTTGAAAATTTTGCTATGAGGGGGGAGTTCAATTGTCTATATTACCGACTAAAAATGAACTCGGCTTTTTTGAAATTCGATTAGAATCAATAGGTGGATTAGGTGCAAACCTTGCAGGAAAGATGTTAGCTGAATCCGGTGTACTCGGTCTTGGTTTAAATGGGGCGAATTTTTCCTCATATGGATCTGAAAAAAAAGGATCTCCGGTAAAAAGTTTTATTCGTTTCTGTGATCCAGAAACAGAAATTCGGGCACACAGCCCAATCGAAGAACCTCATGTTATCGGTATTTTCCATGAGGCTTTATACAAATCCGTAAATGTTACAAGCGGCTTCAATCCTAATGGCGTCATCTTGGTGAACTCAACTAGAGACTTTGATGCCGTAAAAAAAGATCTCCATTTAGAGTATGGAAAACTTGCTATTGTTGATGCACTGCAAATTGCAGTAAAGGAAAAAACAAAGGTTAATACCGCAATGCTTGGAGCATTATTTCGGATTTGTGATTTCCTTGATCCTGAGGCAATGAGAAATGTAATTAGAAAAACCTTTGAAAAGAAGTACCCTCACCTTGTAGAATCAAACATTCGAACATTTGATAGAGGGTATAACGAAGTAAAATTTCAATCTTATGAAACTCCTCCAGATGCTCACTCATTATTATTTTCACGTCCACGCTCATCACTTGGATATGATACGCAGCCAATTGGCGGTGTTATAACCGCACAAGGAAACAGTCTGCTGAAAGATTTAAGTGGTTCTCGGCAAGGTTTTTTACCCAAATTCGATAAAGAAAGCTGTATAAGCTGTGCTTCCTGTGATGCGGTTTGTCCAGACCTTTGCTTTGTTTGGGATAAAAGAGTAAATAAAAAAGGACGAACAATAATGTCTCTTGCTGGAATCGATTACCAATATTGCAAAGGTTGTTTAAAATGTCTGGAAGCATGCCCAACTAGTGCACTCAGCTCGGTTCGTGAAACTGATGGCTTTGCAGAAACAAATCAAGTAAAGCAGAAATTTCCTTATATAACTTCTGGAGGTGTCTTATAATGTCCATTTTAGAGAATGATTTGCTCGTTAAAAATGCACCCGTACAAGTAACAACATTTGAATCTGGAAATGAAATGGCTGCAATGGCGGCTGCTCAAATCAACTATCATATTATGGGTTATTTTCCTATAACTCCTTCAACAGAGGTTGCTCAATATTTGGATCAAATGAAAACACGCGGAGAACATGATATTAAGCTGATCCCCGCTGATGGGGAGCATGGTTCTGCTGGAATATGCTATGGAGCCGCTGCTACAGGCGCTCGTGTTATTAACGCAACAAGTGCTAACGGCTTTATGTATATGTTAGAACAAATGCCTGTTCAATCAGGCACACGTTTTCCAATGGTATTAAACCTTGTGACACGTGCTATCAGCGGACCACTAGATATTCGCGGAGATCATTCCGATTTATACTATGCTTTAAATACTGGCTGGGTAATTATTACAGCAAGAACACCTCAAGCAGTTTATGACTTGAACATTATGGCATTAAAAATTGCAGAACATGCAAAAGTCCGTTTACCGGTTATTGTAGCGTACGATGGATTTTTCACTTCTCATCAGAAAAGAAAAGTAAATTATTTTGAAGATAAAAAAGTAGTACAAGACTTTGTTGGTCCTTGTCCAACCGATTATCCGGCGATCCGTGATGTGAAAAAACCGGTAACAATCGGCGCTCATATGAATGGAGACGACTTGCTGAATAACCATTTCCAACAATCAGAAGCAATTTATCAGGCAAAAGAGGTTTTTGCAGAGATTTCCAAAGAATTTGAAAAGATATCTGGTCGTTCTTATCCAATATTAGACCTGTATATGATGGAAGATGCGGACGTTGCTTTATTCCTTCTGAATTCAGCTGCTGAGACAGCTAAAGATGTGGTGGATCGCTTACGTAAAAAAGGCATTAAAGCAGGTGTAATCAGTCCCAATATTATCCGTCCTTTTCCATCTGAGGAAATTAGAAACGCATTAAGCAATGTAAAAGCTTTATTAGTAGGGGAACGTGCGGATTCATATGGTGGCAATGGACCAAATTTAACGCATGAAGTGAAATCTGCTATTCAAGAAGATAAAAACAATAAAACAATCGTACTAAGCAGAGTATTTGGTTTAGGCGGAAAAGACTTTTATGCAGATGATGCAGAGAAATTTTTTCAAATGACATTAGAAGCTTTAGATAATGGGTTTGCCGAGAAACCTTTTGATTATTACGGTCATTATATAGGAAAACCTAAAAATGATTTAACTCCTGTCATTGAACCACAATATGGGGACGTCTATAACACAGGGTTAATTCAAGTTACACCTGATGAAGAAAGTGATCAATTAAAAGTAAAAATACCACCATTACGCTCTCTTGCAGCAAAACCAAAAAGGCTTGCTCCAGGACATGGTGCATGCCCAGGATGCGGGATTTTAACTGGTTTAGAATTATTCTTTAAAGGTATTGAAGGAGATG
The DNA here is from genome assembly GCA_047718615.1 of Bacillus sp. (in: firmicutes). Taxonomy (GTDB): domain Bacteria; phylum Bacillota; class Bacilli; order Bacillales; family Cytobacillaceae; genus Niallia. Next base: position 17,762 of record JBDNRM010000072.1, read on the forward strand.
TGGTTGTTTTATTTCAAACAGGCTGTGCCTATGTAGTAACTACTGCCTATCCACATACTTCACATAAACAAACAATGATTCATAATCTATTCCAAAATGGTCCAGCAACTCTTTCTGGAACAGTGGAGGCCTTTTTAGAACTGCAGCGTCGTGGAGAAATAGAAATACAAGAAAACACCACTTTTGTTATGATAACAGGGGATGGCGGTATGGATATTGGAATGGGGTCTGCTATTGGAACAGCATTAAGAAATCACAATTTAATTATGCTTGAATATGACAATGAAGGTTATATGAATACCGGCTCGCAAATGTCTTATTCTACTCCAATTGGCCATATGACAAGCACAAGTGGTGTTGGACGTGCTCAAAAAGGAAAAGCGTTCCATCACAAAGACACTGCTCAAATAATGGCTGCAACCAACATTCCATACGTGTTTACTGCATCAGAAGCTTTTCCACAAGATTTAATTAAAAAAGCAGCTAAAGCACAATGGTATGCACAAAATGTTGGAACCGTGTATGGAAAATTACTTGTAACTTGTCCTCTAAACTGGAAATCAGAGGATCGTTTCGGAACAAAAATAGTAGAAGCAGCTGTAAACTCTTGTTTCTTCCCTCTATATGAAGTGGAAAATGGAATGACTACCATTACTTATGATCCAGAGGCAAAAGAGAAAAGAGTACCTTTAACAGAATGGCTAAAATTTATGGGAAAAACAAAACATCTATTAAAAGAAGAAAATAGCGAAATGTTAAATGATTTTAATAAAGAAGTAGAAAAAAGATGGAATAAGTTAAAAATCAAACATGAAAATCCATTATTATAAAATGTATCTTCCTTCTTTTCACGTAAGGCAAGGGTAATCACTCCCTTGCCTTTTTTATGAGCTCTATAATAAAACGAAATCCCTCTTCTTGTAGATAGAAAACTATATGACCTTTGGTCCTGCTATCACTAAATTCTTTTCATACATATATAAT
>JBDNRM010000073.1:0-17518 GCA_047718615.1 Bacillus sp. (in: firmicutes)
CAGTTTCGTTCATATCAGGAGGCTCGGCGCCCGCCCCATGGAAAGCGAAGTGTATTCCGGCTGCGGATTATTTGAGAGAGCCAAAGCCACTTTCCAGGTTATCATCTACAAAAAAACAAATAGAAACAAAAATTTTGTTTTCCTAATCAATCAGTCATACTCTTACCTTCTTGTTCATAGACTTGTACAAATCAGGTGAATTGCAAGGAGGGGTGTGTGATGAATACCAGAAAAGACGATATTCGCAAAAGAATTGAAAAAAGAAAACGAGAGCAATCTAAAATAAAGCAGAATCTGGATAGTAGAATATTATGGGAAGATGAGGAAGAACCCTCTATTTATCAAAATAATAAGCCATATAATGACGATATCCATCCAATCCATCCGCTTTTTCGCAAAGAATTATTTTTATTAAAAATATTAGGTGCTGCCATTCTCTTTTTGACCGTTGCCATTATATCAAAACAACAATCAGAAACCTTTGCTCCAGCTGAGAAGGTAATCAGACAGTCAATGAATCAAGAATTTAACTTTGCTGGCGTTTCTAAATGGTATGAAGATCAATTTGGCAAACCGCTTGCATTTTTACCGATAGATAAAAAAGATCAAACCAATCAAGAAAATAACCAGCTGCAGCACTATGCTTTGTCTGCTTCTGGAAAAATTCTTGAAGACTTTAAGGACAATGGACAAAGAATAGCCATTGAAACAGGCAGCGATACAACCGTTCAGGCAATGAATGAAGGAACGGTTGTATTTGCAGGCGAAAAAGAAGGGTTTGGCAACACGGTGATTTTGCAGCATAGTGATAAAAGCGAATCCTGGTATGGCAACTTAAAAACAATTGATGTGAAAATATATAGTCTTGTTAAAAAGGGAGATAAAGTAGGTATTGCGTCGGGATATGAACATAATGATTCATTAGGGTTATTCTACTTTGCCATAAAAAAGGGCAATGATTTTATCAATCCAATCCAGGTGATTGATTTTGAATAAATTTTTTCGAGTATTTACTTATTTATATATTCATCCATTATTATGGGTTGTCATTGCGATTGGTGTGATGACTGCCCATTTTTATGAATTATGTCTGCTTTTATTTATTATTATGATTCATGAGTTAGGGCATGGAGTAGCAGCTTCCTTTTTTTCTTGGAGAATAAAACGGATTGCTCTATTGCCCTTTGGCGGTGTTGCAGAAATGGATGAACACGGAAACCGTCCCTTAAAGGAAGAAGCGATTGTTATTATGGCAGGCCCAGTGCAGCATATATGGATGTATGGTCTTGCCTATTTTCTTTATATCAATGGATTCCTCTCTGCATCGCTTTATGAAGCCTTTTGGCAATATAACAGTATGATTCTTCTGTTTAATCTGCTGCCGATTTGGCCGTTGGATGGCGGGAAATTTATTTTTCTCTGTTTATCATTAAAAAAATCTTTCCCAGTTGCCCATAAATTATCTTTATTTTTCTCTTTAATCGGTGTTTTCCTTTTTATGGGTATGGTGATAAATTGGATCCCCACAAATATAAATGCATGGATTATTATTTGCTTTTTAGCTTTTTCTCTCTATTTTGAGTGGAAACAAAGCAAATATGTTTTTATGCGTTTTTTGTTAGAACGACACTATGGAAAATCGAAAGAGCTTCGAGCATTAAAGCCGATTCTAGTCGATGAAGAAGAGGCCATTTACCATGTACTCGAACATTTCCATCGCGGCTGTAAACACCCTATTATCGTCACAGCAAAAGGAAAAGAAAAAAGAATGCTTGATGAAAATGAAGTGCTACATGCCTATTTTACGGATAAAATGGTATCTGTGAAGATTGGGGATCTGATTTATCCTCTGTGAAATAAGAAAACATCATACTTGAATAAAAAGAAAACTGTATTCTAAACTCAGTATTAAAGAGTTTGAATACAGTTTTTTGTTTTTGAACCTACAGCCAAAATAACTTCGGTTTCCATAAGCTACACAATGTTTTCCTGTATTCTTCTAATCTGCCTCGCATTCCTATGTTTTAGGAAGATAAGAACACTTCATCTTTTAAATCAACAAAAATTTGCGTAAACAGCCTTTGTATTTAGTGGGTTTCGGTTACATTAAAAGAAAGTACTTATTCCACATGGAGCGAATAAAACAATAACTGAGAAGTCTTAATTAAAACTAATATAGTTGTAATGTTACTTAATTAAGGTTATTATAGTATTATGTAACTTTACTAGGAGGAGTAATTCGGTGGAATACGTCGAACCTATAAAAGATGTGGAAAGCATTGATGCAATAAAAGAGGTTTTAAAGAAAAAATCACAAAGGGATCTTTTGCTTTTTGTATTTGGAATTAATACAGGAATCAGGGGACACGATCTTTTATCACTTAAAGTTGGAGATGTACGAGATGAAACAGGTCAGAAAGAGTTTTTGTGTATAAAAGATGAACAAGAAATATTTATGTATTATTTAAATAGTCGAATTCAAACAGAGTTGGGAGCCTATTTAGCCAAACATCCATTGGAGGATGATGACTATCTTTTTATGTCGAAAAAAAAGGGGCATCCGATCACAAGGCAGCAAGCATATCGAATTATTAATACAGCAGCGAAAGAAGTAGGGATATGTGGGAAAATCGGCATGCATACATTGCGAAAGACTTTTGGCTACCATGCCTATCGAAAAGGGATTGCCATTTCTATTTTAATGGAAACCTATAAGCATAGTTCTCCCTCTGAGACACTTAAATATATAGGTATTAAGGAAGAAGATAAGCGATTAGTAAAGGTAGATGTGAATTTATAAAAAAATTCCACCTATTAAAATAAGTGGAATAAAGGCTTATAGAAAATCATCTTCGTCGTCATTTGTTATTGTTGCGATTTCAACATGTATTAAGTCTTTGACAACATTATCATCGACATGAACTTGTAGTGTTTCTCGATCTCTCATAAATTTGAATACGCCATTGTTAAAGTCTGTCCCAAAATCTTTAAAAAATATCCCTTCAAATTCAACAGATTTGGAGTGACTAAACACAAGTCGATAATGATTTTCTTCTTGTACTAAATATGCGCGAACTCCTTTTTCGAACTGACCTTCTGGATTATTTTTTAAATAACGGGATACGGAGATAATATGAAGGTCTACAAAAGGAATTTCACGTAATAGGAAATTAATGATAGAACCTTTCGCGATTTGTTCCCATCTGCTTTGAGCAGTTTGCCCTAAAATAATTTGTGTAATGTTTTTTTCTCTTGCTACTTCTGCGATGACTTTTGATATAGGTCTCTTTTCATTATCGCGAATAATAAAGGAGCTTGTGTTATGTTCGTCAGCTAACTCTTTCCATCTAGCAATATAAGCTGATTTCTCTGAATCTAAATCATCAAGCGGCTTAGGGTCAACAGTGAGTATATAAAGTGGACAATTCAACATATTTGCAATCTTACAGCCTCTTTTTATTAGACGTTCACCATTTGGACCATAATATACACATACGAGTATACACTCGTCCATACGTTCCAGATTATTTTTCATTCGTTTTTCACCTCATAAATTTGATGTGAATGTGTACACCATTAATAATAAACTATGTATGAATATAACGCATGCTACAAAAACAGTCAATTAGTTTAATAATTTTTTCCTATTGAAGGATAGTAAGTTTTAATTGTAGCTAGTTTTATGATAAAAAAAACAAAGGAGGGGACTTAGATGCCTTGGTTGCATATTTTTATTTTAATGCCATTTCTCTTCGCTATATTTGTCCCAATACTTTATAAAAAATTTGTTTCTCGCATTCACACAGGTTGGTTCGTATTCATCATACCGTTTGCTATATTTGTTTATTTAGTAACATTAATTCCCGAAATAGCAGATGGACATACATGGATTCAAACAGTAAGTTGGATTCCAGCATATGATATAAACTTTTCTGTCATGGTGGATGGTTTAAGCATTATATTCGGATTGTTGATTGCTGGTATTGGTTCTTTAGTTATTATTTATTCCATCTTCTATTTATCAAAGGAACGGGAAGCACTTCATAACTTTTATGTGTATTTATTGTTATTTATGGGTGCGATGCTTGGTTTAGTTTTTTCAGATAATCTTTTTGTTTTCTATGTTTTCTGGGAAATTACGAGTGTTTCTTCCTTCTTGCTGATTGCTTATTGGTATGAAAGAGATCGATCTCGTTATGGTGCGCAAAAAGCGATGCTGATTACTGTTTTTGGTGGACTCTGTATGTTAGCTGGATTTATTATGTTATCCATTATGGGAGATACAAATAGTATTCGTGCGTTAATTAATCAAGCAGATGTTTTGCCGGCTCATTCATTATTTGTTCCGGCACTCGTTCTCGTATTACTTGGAGCATTTACGAAATCTGCACAGTTTCCATTTAGTCTTTGGCTGCCAGATGCAATGGAGGCGCCAACACCAATTAGTGCTTATTTACACTCTGCCACAATGGTCAAAGCAGGGATCTATTTAGTAGCACGTTTAACGACTGTTTTTGGAGGGTCCTCTGAGTGGTTTTGGATTGTTTCTGGAATTGGATTGATTACCTTATTATATGGATCCGTAAATGCTGTCCGGCAAACCGATCTAAAAGCATTATTGGCTTATTCAACGATTAGTCAGTTAGGATTAATTATGAGTTTGCTTGGGTTAGGATCTGCTGCCCTTTATCCTGGTTATGAAGGACAAGAAGCCTCCTACTATGCAGCTGCGATTTTTGCAGGGATTTTTCACTTAGTGAATCATTCTACATTTAAAGGGTGTTTATTTATGGTTGTTGGTATTATTGACCATGAAACAGGTACAAGAGATATTAGGCGGCTTGGTGGATTAATGAGTATTATGCCTATCTCTTTTACGTTAACGCTGATTGGTAGTTTCTCTATGGCAGGTTTGCCGCCATTTAACGGCTTTTTAAGTAAGGAAATGTTTTTTACCGCAGTAAAAAATGCGGCAGAAATGAATATTTATCAAATGGACTCCATCGGAATTCTAATTCCAATCGTTGCATGGGTGGCAAGTGTATTCACCTTCATTTATTGTATGATTCTTGTTTTTAAAACATTTCGAGGGAAAAATAAAAGAGAGAAAATCGATAAAGATGTTCATGAAGGGTCATTTGGTTTATTGTTTTCTCCAATAGTCTTAGGAATATTGGTTATTCTCTTTTTCTTCTTCCCTAATGCTGTAGCGAAGTATGTATTAAAACCTGCTTTTGATGCTGTACTTCCAACGATTACAGATACGATAGAGTTAAAGAAAATAAGTGCATGGCATGGATTTAATGTAGAGCTCTTTATGACGATGGGAGTAGTTGCTTTTGGAATACTTCTATATGTGATACTACGAAAATGGTACAAATTGTATCGTCTATATCCACAAGTAATAACCTTTAATCATATATACAACGTTGGATTGGAATTCGGAGAAAAATCATCCAAAAAGATCACGGATTTTTATATGAACGGAATGATTCGAAACTATATTCTTTATATTTTTGCTTTTGTTTTGGTCGTGTTGGGTGGGTCGCTTTGGATGTTTGGAGGAGTAACGATTGATACTTCTCAAGATGCTCCGGTAAGCATCTATGAGATAGGTTTTTTACTTGTTATGGTGGTTACTGCTGTAACCGTGTTGCTTTCAAAATCTAGACTCACGTCAATTATTGCCGTAGGGGCATTAGGATATGTTATTTCGTTTTTCTTTGTATTATTCCGTGCTCCGGATTTAGCGTTAACACAGTTGGTAGTTGAAACGGTGACGACCGTATTGTTTTTATTATGCTTCTACCATTTACCACAGTTGAAAAAAGAAATTACTCGAATTCCATTTAAAGTAACAAATGCGATTATATCCATTGGCATTGGTGTACTTGTTACGATTATAGCGTTATCAGCAAATGGAACGAGGTTATTTGATTCTATTTCAGGATTTTATGAAAATTCGTACGATTTAGCAGGAGCAAAAAATATTGTAAATGCCATTCTCGTGGATTTCCGAGGAATTGATACGATGTTAGAAATTTTAGTTTTAAGTATGGCTGGATTAGGTGTGTATACACTTATTAAGTTAAAGGTATCAAAGGAGGATAAGAATGAAGAAGCCGAATGATTTATTGATTCGAAGTGTGGCGAAGATAGCTGTCGTGATTATCTTTACCTTTGCCATCAACCTTTTTGTTTCGGGTCACCATTATCCTGGTGGTGGTTTTATCGGAGGATTGGCATTTGCCTCCGGTGTAGTCCTCCTTTTTGTTGCTTATGATATTGAATCAGTACGCAAAAATATGCCAGTCGATTTTAAAGTGTTAGCTGCTGTAGGTGTATTAATTGCTGTTTTAACAGGAGTAGGGGGAATGGTGCTAAATAAAGCCTTTTTATTTCAGGCATATGGTTATTTTAATATCCCTATATTTGGGAAAACAGAGCTTGCCACAGCGGTGATTTTTGATATTGGAGTTGCTTTAGCTGTAATTGGAACAGCTTTAACGATTATTATGAGTATAGGTGATGATCGCTAATGGAAACATTAATGTCTATTGTAGTTGGGATACTTTTCGCCATTGGGATTTATTTAATTTTAACGAAAACACTTTTAAGAATTATTTTAGGAACTTCTATTCTAGGACACGGGGTAAACCTCCTCATTATTACAATGGGTGGCTTGAAAAAAGGTGGTCCTCCTTTATTAGGTCTTGCGGATGTTTCGTATGCAGATTCTTTGCCACAAGCACTATTATTAACGGCTATCGTTATTAATTTTGCAACAACCGCCCTTTTCTTAGTGCTGAGTTACCGTGCTTATAAGGTGTTGGGTACGGATAATACAGAGCAAATGAGAGGTGATGAGAATGAATAATATGTTAATCCTGCTCATTATTATACCGGTGATTGCCGGCTTATTAATGGTGATATTTAGAAACAAGATTCTTTTGCAAAGAGTACTTGGCATAGCAGCATTAGCAGCAGTTGGTGTTATTTCCGCTATGTTAATGGTTCAAATTAAAGCAGAAGGGATTCAAACCTTGCAGTTAGGTGGATGGCAGGCTCCTTTTGGGGTAAGCATGGTCGGTGATATGCTTTCGATTCTCCTTATTTTTGTGACAAGTATTGTTGCGATTTGCTGCTTATTATACAGCTTTTCTACGATTGGGGAAGAAAGGGAACGGAATTATTTTTATCCGTTATTTCTTTTTCTAATAACAGGAGTGAATGGTTCCTTTCTTACAGGTGATATTTTTAATTTATTCGTATGTTTTGAAGTAATGTTAGTAGCTTCTTATGTTCTTATCTCTTTAGGCGGTACGAGGGTACAACTAAGAGAGTCCGTTAAATATATACTTATTAATATTATTTCTTCCTTTTTATTTTTGGTTGCTATCGCTTTCCTGTATGCGATGACGGGTACCCTTAATTTTGCTCATTTATCGCTAAGGATTGCGGAGGTTGGCCAGGATGGATTAATGACGACGGTCGCTATCTTATTTTTAATGGTGTTTAGTTTAAAGGCAGGCTTGTTTCTTTTCTATTGGCTGCCAGGTTCTTATAGTGCACCGCCAACAGCGGTTGCGGCCATATTTGCTGCGCTTTTAACAAAGGTTGGCATCTATGCAATAATGCGTTTATTTACGTTGGTGTTTTACCATGACCCAGAGCACACACATTTATTTATTGGGATATTGGCGGCTGCAACGATGGTGTTAGGTGCAGTCGGTGCGGTGGCTTATCGTGATATTAAGAAAATTATGACATATAATGTCGTTATTGGCGTTGGATTAATATTAGCCGGGGTTGCCTCCTTTACAACTGTAGGGTTAACAGGTGCTGTGTACTATTTAATTCATGACATGATTATTAAAGCACTTATTTTCTTAGTAGGCGGAACGATTATCCATCTGACGGGTACAAGTAATTTAAAGGAAATTCATGGCTTAATAAGGCTTCACCCACAACTTGGATGGATGTTTTTTATTGCCGCTTTATCATTATCCGGAATTCCGCCATTTAGTGGATTTATCGGAAAAATATTTATTACAGAGGGAACTTTTCACGCAGGCTATTATTGGCTCGGCGCCATTGGCCTCTTTACAAGTCTAATGGTTCTGTATTCCATTATGAAAGTCTTTATGAATGCATTTTGGGGATATACGGATATAACATTGGAGCAGGAAAAAGGAACAACGAAAGGATTAATGCTTCCTATTACACTCCTTACGATATTAACGACTGTGTTAGGAGTAGGAACAGAATTTATTCATGAGTATGTTGATTTAGCAGTGGTAGATTTAATGAATCCAATCAATTATATAAAAGCGGTTTTAGGCGAGTGATAAAAATGCTTTTCGCAGATAGAAAGGGGTGGAAAGTCAATGCCCATGCAGGTTTTAATTAATTTGTTAATTGGTGTTGTGTGGATGTTTTTGCAGGATAATTGGAGTGTGCTTACCTTCTTTAGTGGATATTTATTCGGGCTATTAGTATTCTTTATTTTAAGAAGGTTTCTTCCAACTCCATTTTATATCTTAACATTGTTTAATGTGTTGAAACTTATGGTCGTTTTTATTCTAGAATTATTTACATCGAGTATCGTTGTCGTCCGCCAGATTATTCGTGCAAGAATAAATATAGCTCCTGGCATATTTACGGTAGAAACAGATCTTGAGGGGGATTTAGAGGTTTCTTTGTTGGCGCTTCTATTAAATCTTACACCTGGTTCTGTCATCATGGAAATTTCTCCTGATAGTAAAAAATTTTATATACATGCAATGGATGTGCCAACATCCAAAAACTCTGTTGCTCGTTCCATGCAGAGATTTGAACGAGCCATTAAGAAGGTGACAAGAGGATGATTGATACCATTTTATTTTGTTCGCTGTTATTTCTTACGTTATCTGTTTTAGGAACAGTTTACCGATTAATAAAGGGACCAACTGCCTCAGATCGTGTGCAAGCATTAGATTGTTTAGGAATTAATCTTATTGCTGGGGTAGCTATATTCTCTGTTTTATTAAGAAATACAGGATTTTTTGAAGTTATTTTATTAATTGGAATCCTTTCGTTTATTGGAACGATTGCCTTCGCAAGATTTTTGGAGAGGGGTTTTGTCATTGAACGTAAGTAGTCTGATTGAATTCATTGCCGTTATTTTAATCCTGATTGGAACAATCTTTTGCTTCCTTAGTGCCATAGGTTTAATAAGGCTACCTGATGTATACACCCGCTCACATGCTGCTTCAAAAAGTGCAACAATTGGTGTTTTGTTTACACTTGTAGGAACATTTACTTTTTTTATAGTCGAAGGGTATTTTAGTATCCGATTATTTTTAGGTATTTTCTTTGTGTTTTTAACAGCACCAGTTGCCTCTCACGTTATTGTTCGTTCTGCTTATCGTTCTAATGTGAAGTTGGCAGATATAAGTGTGCAAGATGATTTAAAAGAAGCAATGAAGAAAGACGAAAAAATCAATTCAAGTGAATGAAAAAAGGAAAAAAGTCGAAAGCAAAGCGTAGCAACTATCTTTGGAAAAAGTAAGATAAACAAATTTGTACCATTTTAAAAGGCAGAGGATGAAAGAAGAGGACTCCTTTTAGGTGATTATAACCTAAAAGGAGTCCTCTTTTTATAAGGTAACAAGTATAAAATGTTGAAATGTGAAGAGTGTCTAGCTTTAGTGAGTATTTCCCATGCCTCTAACAGTAAAAAGCGTTTTTTTAAGTCATGTAAATATTTTTCTTCAGAGCTGTTCAAAGGATCCAATGTCGCACCGAATGATCCGGAGAAACGCGGGATTATTGTGGGGAAACGCGGAATTATGAGTAGAAACGCGGAATTATCTCGAGAAGCGCGGAATTATGAGGAGAAACGCGGAATTATCTCGAGAAGCGCGGAATTATGAGTAGGAACGCGGGATTATTTTGAGAAACGCGGAATTATCACGAGAAACGCGGAATTATGAGTAGGAACGCGGAATTATCTCGAGGAACGCGGAATTATCTCGAGAACGCGGAATTATTCATCACAGCCCCTCATTTGTCGTTCTGTTCAAAATAGTATACTATCGAAGAAAAACAGGAGTCTTTAGAAAAAAGGGTGAGTGCATTGGACCAAGTGTTAGTTAATATGAAAACAGCAGAAAAGCGTTTTGCATATATAAAGGATAAAAGATTAGAGCAGCTGTATATTCAGCAGCCTCAGCAAGTTTCTACGGTTGGGAATATTTATTTAGGACAAGTCACTAAAGTGATTCCAGGAATGAATGCGGCATTTGTGGAAATTGGAGAAGGCAAAGGAGGCTATTTGCAGAAAGAAAAGCTTGCTTCTTATTCTGCTGATCAACGAAAGATAGAACAGAAGAAAAACGTTAGCATTTCTGCTTTTGTCAAGCAGGGGGAACGCATTCTTGTGCAAGTCGTTAAAGATGCGGCTGGAACGAAGGGGCCAAAATTAACCGGAATTTTGGAGTTGTCGGGGGAACATCTTGTTTATATGCCATATGGTCGTTATATTGCCGTTAGTAAAAAAATAGCGAACACAGAAAAAACGCATTTTCTACGAGCATTAGGAAAGGAATTAACGACAGAGCAGGAAGGTGTTATTTTTCGCACATCTGCTGCAAATAGTGTAAAGGAGCAATTGAAGGTAGAATTTGAAAGTTTGCAAGCGGAGTTTCAAGGGATAATAAAGCAAGCAGCAAATGGGAAGAAGGTTAAGACATTAGTAGAACAAGATGATTTTGAAAAAGAATTAGGAAAATTGCTGGAAAAACTTCAAGAAGCAGAAATAATGGTAGATGATTTAGAGGAAACAAAAAAATGGAGTCAACGCTACCCCCATTTAAACATACAATTTTATCAACAAAAAAACGCACTTTTTTCTTTTTATGATATGGAAAAAGAAGTAGATAAGGCGTTAAAGAGAATTGTTTGGCTCGACAATAGTGCTTATTTAATTATAGATGAAACAGAAGCATTAACGACAATTGATGTAAATACTGGGAAATATACAGGGAAACAACAAGTAAAAGAAACCGTTTTTCAAACAAATAAACTTGCGGCAATGGAAGTGGTACGACAGTTAAAAATTCGGGATATTTCAGGTATTATTTTAATTGACTTTATTGATATGCCAGCATCGGATCAAGATAAGATAGAAAAGCAAATGATTACTTATCTACACCATGATAGCAGGCAGACCAAAGTACTTGGTTTTACATCCCTTGGTATTTTACAAATAACAAGAAAAAAAACGGTTAAGGCACTAACAGAAGTTTTACATACTAAATGTGCTGTCTGTGATGGAACGGGAACCGTATTAAGTGCAGAAAGTGTTGCTTTTCGATTAGAAAGAGAGCTGTGGGAATATCAATACTCAGACTATGAAAAAATAACAATAGAAGCAACGAATGATGTAGCTCGCGTATTTTCAGGAGAAAAAGACAAGCATAAGATGAGACTAGAAGAACTATTAGGCTTGAAGCTGGAATTTCAATACTCCAATATGTCAAAGCCTTATTATTCGATTATTTATGCGCATTGAGGAAATGAAAACTCATGGACTGCTTGTTGACAGTGGCAAAGAAACATGATAGTATTTTACTGTTGTTTGTAGCACCCGTGCTCTACAACCGCTCAGAACAGGTAAGTAAGCTTTTGCACCTGCAAAACGCCTGTGATTGGCGAGTCTTAGTCTAACAAGGAGGTGCAGTTTAATGTACGCAATTATTGAAACAGGCGGTAAGCAAATTAAAGTTGAAGAAGGTCAAGCTATCTACATTGAAAAATTAAATGCAGAAGCAGGCGAAACTTTTACTTTTGACAAAGTTCTTTTCGTTGGTGGAGAAAATGTAAAAGTAGGAAGCCCAGTTGTTGAAGGCGCTACTGTTACAGCTAAAGTTGAGAAACAAGGCCGTCAAAAGAAAATCATCGTTTTCAAATATAAAGCGAAGAAAAATTACCGTAAAAAACAAGGTCATCGTCAACCGTATACAAAAGTTGTTATCGAAAAAATCAACGCGTAAGGTTGAGCTTGTATGATCGATATTACGATTAACAAAGCAGACTCTGGTCTTATTGAATCGTTTTCCATTAGCGGTCATGCCTTATTTGCAAATAAAGGAAATGATATTGTATGTGCAGGAGTTACAGCGGTTTCCTTTGGAGCTATTAATGCTGTTATCGCCCTTACAGGTATTACGCCCATTATTAAGCAAGGAGAAGATGGTGGTTTTTTAAGTTGCAAGATTCCAAAAGAAATGGCGGATGAAAGCAGGCAAAAAATACAGCTTCTTTTAGAAGGTATGATTGTTTCACTGGAAACGATTGAAAGAGACTATGGAAAATACGTGGCTATCACTTATAATTAAATAGGAGGTGGAACGAATGTTAAGATTAGATCTTCAGTTTTTCGCATCGAAAAAAGGGGTTGGTTCTACAAAGAACGGACGCGACTCCATTTCAAAACGTTTAGGTGCTAAACGCGCAGATGGTCAATTAGTAACTGGTGGAAGCATTCTTTACCGTCAACGCGGTACAAAAATCTATCCAGGAGTAAACGTTGGTCGTGGCGGTGATGATACACTATTCGCAAAAGTTGACGGAATCGTTAAATTTGAGCGTCTTGGTCGTGATCGCAAGCAAGTTAGCGTATACCCAGCAGCACAAGAAGCTTAAGCTTCATACGATAGGCTGACTCAATTTTTGAGTCAGCCTATCGATTTGTATAGAGCAATAAAACGATGATAGATAAGGTTTGTCGTTTATCCCACTCTTAACGGGCAGTAAGACCTCCGTCTCAAGATTTCGAGAAATCGAGGAAGATAGGCATTGAAACTCGCCCGTAAAGGTCCGATAAGTGTAACTAACCATCAATGGGGGGATGAGAACCCCTTCTCTGATGGAAGTTTACTTTATATGAGGGCTATCCACCATAAAGCTCCCTTCCCCATTTCTAGGTGTATCAGCAGCTTAATAGAAATGGCTTTCTTTTAGGGAAGGGCTAATGGGGACAGCCCTTTTATATTGATTTTAGAAGCTTCATTGGATAAAGGATCCTATATAAGTGCGTGTTCAAAAGGAGAATAAAAGGATCAAGAGTTCGCGGGGACTTCACTTTTAGCATCGTCCTTCACAGGATGTGAGCGTTTTTAGCGGGATCCTCTAGTTAGGTTAGCTATGTGAGAAAGTGAAAGTTAAGCCGAAGAAAAAATTCGACGTGTCCCTTTTTACCGGACTTTTTGAACAATCTCTATAAAGTTCATGTTGCCTTCAACTCTTAGACAGAAAGCAGTGTGTCTTGCTCTCTGTCTAAGAGTTGAATCATTTTCATGTATCCCATCATCAGTTGCATCTTGCAGCTACTGATGGAATAATAAAAAGGGCTAATATTTGCGCAGCCTTTCCCTGAGTGAGACTCTGACTATAGGAAATTCTTTATGTAGGGGTATAATTGAAAAGTTATTCGAAATGGGAATTTTTCATTTTTTATCCTATTATTTTTTACGCTATGTTTACTTTTTTGTTATACTAACTTCAAGCAGTCTTCTGACACTTAATAACCGTGTAGGAGTACAGAGATGAATAAAGACTGGAATACAATAGATTTTTTAAGGCATGTACGTCATGATTGGTTAAATAAAATTCAATTAATAAAAGGTAATTTAGCATTAAATAAAGAGGAACGTGTGAAAGAAATTATAGAAGTTATTATAATGGAAGCGCAGAATGAAGCAAGATTATCCAATTTGGACATTCCTCAATTTGCGACATTGCTGTTAACATGCAATTGGGAAAGTTATGCTTTTCAATTAGAGTATGAAGTATTAAACGAAGAAAAGTGTCTATTTATAGAAGACGCCGCAATTACGGAATGGACAGCCAAGTTTTTTGGGATGTTACATGAGAGTGTTAAGACATTTTCAGAAAATCATTTATCCGTATCTATTGATCCACAATTGACAAGTGTTCGTTTGTATTTTGATTTTAGCGGAATAATAGAAGATAAAGCAGCTATCCATCATTTTTTGAAAACAGAAGCTTCTGAGCATATGAAGGTGGAGCTTCAAGAATTAACAGAAAAAGAATTAACACTTGAGTTGTTAATATACCCGAAAAGCACTAAAAATTAAAAATGTTTTCATTTTTAGTTTTTAGTTCGGTCGTTTACAGGAGGAAAAAAGATATGTTTGTCGATCAGGTCAAGATTTATGTTAAAGGCGGAGACGGTGGCAATGGAATGGTTGCTTTCCGCAGAGAAAAGTATGTACCAAAGGGCGGACCAGCTGGTGGAGATGGCGGTAAAGGGGCAAATGTCATTTTTGAAGTGGAAGAAGGATTGCGAACATTAATGGATTTCCGCTATCAACGTCATTTTAAAGCACCTCGTGGTGAACATGGAATGTCCAAAAATCAGCATGGAAGAAATTCAAAAGACATGATTGTAAAAGTTCCACCAGGGACGATTGTTTCAGATGCTGAAACGAAGGAAGTAATAGCAGATTTGACAGAGCATGGTCAACAAGCAGTTATTGCTCGTGGCGGCAGAGGAGGACGTGGAAACTCAAGGTTTGCTAGTCCATCCAATCCAGCTCCAGAACTTTCCGAGAATGGAGAGCCAGGACAAGAAAAAGAAGTGGTACTAGAATTAAAAGTATTAGCAGATGTAGGGTTAGTTGGATTCCCAAGTGTTGGGAAATCAACCTTGCTTTCTGTTGTATCTGCTGCTAAACCAAAAATTGCGGATTACCACTTTACAACAATTGCTCCGAATTTAGGAATGGTAGAAACGGAAGACAGCCGAAGTTTTGTTATGGCAGATTTACCTGGACTAATTGAAGGTGCTCATACTGGTGTCGGTTTAGGGCATCAATTCCTTCGTCATATCGAAAGAACAAGAGTAATTGTTCATGTGATTGATATGGCATCAATCGAAGGAAGAGATCCATATGAGGATTTTATAACAATTAATAAAGAACTGCAGGAATATAATATGCGTTTGTTGGAACGTCCACAAATTATTGTTGCCAACAAGATGGACATGCCAGACGCAGAAGAAAATTTGAATACCTTTAAAGAGCAGTTAACAGAGGATTATCCTATTTTCCCAGTATCTGCGGTAACTAGATTAGGATTAAGGGATCTTTTATTTGCTATTGCGGATAAATTAGAACATACACCTGAATTCCCATTAGAAGAAGTGGAAGAAGAAGCAGGTATTCACCGAGTTGTTTATAAACATGAAGCAGATGAACGAGAATTTTATATTTCAAGAGATTCTGATGGAAGTTATATTTTAACTGGTGATGGAATTGAAAAGCTCTTTAAAATGACTGATTTCTCACGTGATGAGTCTGTAAGAAGATTTGCTCGTCAGATGCGTGGAATGGGTGTCGATGAGGAGTTAAGACAACGTGGTGCAAAAGATGGGGATATTGTGAAGCTAATGGATTATGAATTCGAGTTTATTGATTAATGTCGCTAGTCCTTATGAGGTGAGGAAATGAAACAGTATAATTTCGATCAGAAATTTTTTCTAATTCAGGAAAGTGTGCTGCCTGAAGCAATGAAAAAAACGCTCGATGCTAAAGAGTTATTGGAAAGAGGAAAAGCGGAATCTGTTGCTGATGCTGTTCAACAGGTGGACTTAAGCAGGAGCGCTTTTTATAAATACAGAGATACCATTTTTCCTTTTCATACGATCGTTAAAGAGCGTTTAATTACACTGTTTTTCTATATAGAAGACCGTTCAGGAACACTTTCCAAATTGCTTGGTGTAGTTGCTTCTGGTGGATGCAATGTTTTAACGATCCATCAGACAATTCCTCTTCAAGGCAGGGCAAATGTTACCCTTTCTTTAAATACAGCAGGGATGGAAATTTCCATTGATGCATTATTAGAAAGATTGAGGGAATTAGAGTTTGTCGAGAAAGTGGAAGTATTAAGCTCAGGCGCATAAATGTATTCGATAAAAAATGGAAGAGGCGAACAAAGAATCAAAATACTCTTTGTTTGCTTATTCCTTTATTTTGTTCGCCCCTTTTTATCCGTTCATAAATCAAAGGAATATTTAAAGGGTTATTTTTTACATAGAGAAAATTCAGAATAAAAACAAGAGTGGGAAAATGTGGAGGAGAATAGAAGTGAAAGTAGGTTATTTAGGACCAAAAGCAACATTTACAAATATAGCAGTGAATAATATGTTTCCAAATGAAGAGGCAATTCCCTATTTAACAATTCCTAATTGTTTCGACGCTGTAATGTTAAATAATGTGGATGTTGCTTTCGTGCCTATTGAAAATACGCTTGAAGGCTCTGTTAATATTACATTAGACTATTTAATACATGAAGTGAATATCCCGATAAAAGGGGAGGTCACTGTTCCGATTAAACAACAATTAATGGTTCATCCAAAATATAAGGAGCAGTGGAAGGAAATAGAGGTGGTGTATAGTCATTCTCATGCAATTGCGCAATGCCATAAATTCCTTCATTCACAATGGAAGGGCATTCGTTGTGAGAATACAACTTCTACAGCTGCGGCTGCGCAGTATATTAAGGAGCACCCGGAAATAAAAGGGGCGGCAATTGGAAATGAACTGACAGCTGCAGAATATGGATTAACCATTGTAAAAAAGGATATCCATGATTTTGCTAATAATCATACTCGTTTTTTAATTCTTTCAAAAGACGAAATCGATTTTGCGTCGCCATATTGCATACATAAAGGGGATAAAACAAGTTTAATGGTGACTTTGCCGGCAGATAGGTTTGGCGCATTACATCAAGTTTTATCTGCATTTGCATGGAGAAAGCTTAATTTAATAAAAATTGAATCGAGGCCAACAAAAACTGGGCTTGGAAATTACTTTTTTATTATTGATCTTGATCGGAAAATGGATGATGTGTTAATTCCTGGTGCTATTGGAGAACTTGAGGCGATTGGGTGTAATGTACAATTATTGGGAAGTTATCCTTTTTATACGATTAGATAAAGGGTTAGTGAATATATTCGTTTTTGTTTTTAGGGTGAGGCTTTGGCGCTCTCGAATAGTCCGTAGCCTGCATACACTTCGCTTTCCTGTGGGCGAGCGATGAGCCTCCTCGCTGTGCTGCGGGGTCTCGTCTTTCTCGCATTCCCACGGGAGTCTTCGTGTATGCAGGCTGCTCCCTGCTGATAAACTTAAGAAGTCTGCTTCTTTTTATGCGCATGGTGCAAATTTGATTTGTATGGGTGTTTATTCTGAAACGAGGATTTGTCTGTCTCGAATAGTCCGCATCCTGCATACACTTCGCTTTCCTGTGGGCGAGTGTCGAGCCTCCTCGCTGTGCTGCGGGGTCTCGTCTTTTTCGCAATCCCACGGGAGTCTTCGTGTATGCAAGCTGCTCCCTTACTAAGATAAATACAAAGAGGCTGAGATATAACTAAATAGTTAATAGGTAAAGACGAACATTCTCTAATTTAGCACGTAAATGGTTACTTCCCTATACTGGTTATTTATGTTTTTTC
>JBDNRM010000074.1:0-17478 GCA_047718615.1 Bacillus sp. (in: firmicutes)
AATATAGACTAATAAAAATTTTTCTAATAAAATATATTTTATAAATAAGAATAAAATTGAAATATTGCTTATTTTAGGAAGGAGTACCATATTGAAGCAAGCTCCCGTTTTGGAAGTAAAAGATTTAAAAACATCATTCTTTTCATCTGATGGAGGAGAAGTAGCGGCAGTTAATAACGTGAGCTTTTCTGTAAAAAGAGGAGAAGTATTAGGAATTGTAGGCGAGTCTGGCTGTGGGAAAAGTGTTACATCCCTTAGTATTATGCAGCTAGTTCCTCAACCTTCCGGAAAAATTGTTAGAGGAGAAATTAGGCTGGATGGAAAAGATTTAGCTAATGCATCAGAAAATGAGATGAGAAAAATCCGCGGAAATGAACTAGCGATGATTTTTCAGGAACCGATGACTTCCTTGAATCCTTTATTTACGATAGGAAGCCAATTGCAAGAAGCCATAACATTACATAATAAAATTGGAAAAAAACAAGCATTTCGAAAAGGGGTAGAAATGCTTCAATTAGTAGGTTTGCCTCGAGCGGAACAACTAATGAAAGAATACCCTCACCAATTATCAGGTGGGATGAGACAAAGGGTAATGATTGCGATGGCATTGTCCTGTCAGCCGAAACTTTTAATAGCGGACGAACCGACAACTGCATTGGATGTAACGATACAAGCGCAAATTCTTTCTTTAATGAAAGACCTAAATGAACAATTGGGTACTGCTATTATCATGATTACCCATGATTTAGGTGTAGTGGCAGAAATTTGTCAAAGAGTTATTGTTATGTACGCTGGAAAAGTGGTGGAAGAGGCACCAGTTAGAGAAATTTACAAAAATCCTAAACATCCTTATACAATCGGACTGCTGCGTTCTGTACCGGATATTCGAAATAAACAGGATAAGCTTTATTCTATCCCAGGCAATGTGCCGAAGCCTGGTTCGATAAAGATAGGCTGTGCTTTTGCTGATCGATGTGAGTTTGTGCATGAACGCTGTAGATCGAATAATCCATCCTTGTATAATGCGGATACCCAACAGCATACGGTTAGATGCTTCTTGCATGAGCCTGGAGGTGTACGATGACAGAGGTATTATTAGAGGTAAAGGAATTAAAGAAATCTTTTCCAATCAATGGTGGTCTTTTAGGAAAACAAATAGGAGAAGTAAAAGCAGTAGATAGTGTAACATTTTCTGTTGGAAAGGGAGAAACACTCGGATTAGTGGGAGAATCAGGCTGTGGTAAATCTACTACAGGTCGCATGCTTATGCGATTAATTCAGCCAACTGCTGGACAAGTATTATTTGAAGGAAATGATATTACGAAATTAAGTGAAAAAGAGATTCGTAAGGCACGCAAAGAGATGCAAATGGTTTTTCAGGATCCGTTCGCCTCTTTAAATCCGCGGCAGACAGTAGAGCGGATTTTAGAAGAGCCATTAATTGTTCATGGGATGGGCAATAAAGAGGAGCGAAAGCAAAAAGTGAAAGCAATGCTAGAAGTAGTAGGATTAAGCAGCTTTCATGCAAAACGTTATCCTCATCAATTCAGTGGTGGTCAAAGACAGCGTATCGGGATTGCAAGAGCTCTTATGACAAACCCGAAATTAATTATTGCAGATGAACCAGTATCTGCATTAGATGTTTCGATTCAATCACAAGTATTAAATTTAATGAAAGATTTACAAAAAGAATTTCAGTTAACGTATTTGTTTATCGCACATGATTTAGGTGTTGTCAAACATATTAGCGACAGAATAGGTGTTATGTATTTAGGGAGATTAGTAGAGTTGACAACATCTGATCAATTATATAATAAACCACTGCATCCATATACTCAGGCATTATTGTCTTCTATTCCTATCCCAGATCCAGATATAAAGCAAGAAAGGATCTTGCTTAAAGGAGATTTGCCGAGTCCTTCTAACCCTCCTTTAGGGTGTGCTTTTCATACAAGATGTACAAGTTGTATGGAAATATGTAAAACAACAAGACCAGAGATGGTCGAATTAGAACCAGGTCACTTTGCAGCATGTCATCTCTATCCTTCTGTCCAGAAATGATGGAAACTGCTGCATGAATGATAAATAAACAAGAAGATAATGGGGGAACAGTATGAAAAAGAAAAGCAGCATCGTAATTCTTGCGTTTGTATTAATGCTTTCATTGGCACTCGCAGGATGCAGTAGCAAATCAAATTCTACTAAAAAAAATGAAAAACAATCGACATTAGTTTTTGGACGAAGTGGAGACTCAGTATCATTGGATCCAGCTATTGTTACAGATGGTGAATCTTTTAGTGTGACAAAGAATATTTTTGAAACCTTGCTGGAATTTGGCGAGCAAGATACTGAAGTGAAAGAAGGGCTTGCAACTGAGTGGAGCAACACAGATGATGGTTTAACCTATACCTTAAAGCTTCGTGAAGGGGTTAAATTCTCTGATGGTACGGACTTTAATGCAGAAGCAGTTGTTTACAACTTTAAACGTTGGTCAGCTGGAGATAAAGAACAATTCTATTATTACAATTCACAATTTGGTGATGTTATTAAAGAAGTGAAAGCTTCAGATGAACATACAGTAGTATTTACGTTAAAACGCCCATTAGCACCGTTTTATAAAAACTTGGCAATGTCTCCATTTGCAATCGCTTCACCAGCTGCATTGGAAAAATACGGAGATAAATTCGGTGAAAATCCTGTTGGAACAGGTCCATTTGTCTTCAAAGAATGGAAGAAGAATGATCGTATTACAGTAGAAAAAAACAAAAACTATTGGGATTCTGCTTTGCCAAAATTAGATTCTGTTATTTTCCGAGCTATTCCAGATAACTCAGCAAGGTTAAACGCGTTAAATTCCGGAGAAGTGGATTTAATTACAGATGTTAACTTTAATGATGTAAAAACAATTGAATCTAATAAAGATTTACAAGTGTTTTATCGCCCGTCTTTAAATGTAGGATATTTAGGGTTAACAGCAACACGTGGACCATTAAAAGAAAAATTAGTTCGCCAAGCATTAAACTATGCAGTAGATAAAAATGCTCTTATTGATGCATTTTATGCAGGAGCAGCAGATCCTGCGAAAAATCCAATGCCTCCAGTAGTTGCAGGCTATAATGATGAAGTGGAAGACTATGAATATAATCCAGAAAAAGCAAAAGAACTTCTAAAAGAAGCTGGATATGAAGATGGGTTCTCTATGGAATTATGGGCTATGCCAGTACCGAGACCATATATGCCAGATGGACAAAAAGTGGCTGAAGCAATTCAAAAGAATTTTGCCGATATTGGGGTAAAAGCAAAAATTGTTTCTTATGAGTGGGGAACATATTTAGAAAAAGCTCGTCTAGGAGAAGCTGACTCTTTCCTTTTAGGGTGGACAGGTGATAATGGCGATGCAGATAACTTCTTATATGTACTGCTAGATAAAGATAGCATTGGATCAAATAATTACTCTTATTACGAAAATTCTAAAGTTCATGATTTGTTGGTGGAAGCTCAATCTACAGCAGATCAAGCAAAACGAGAAGAACTTTATAAACAAGCTCAAGTAATTATAAAAGATGATGCACCATGGATTCCGCTCGTACATTCTAAACCAGCGTTAGCAGGTAAAGCGAACCTTAAAGGCTTCTTGCCGCATCCAACAGGTTCAGATGTTTTATCTACGGTTGAATTTGAATAAGTAGCTAATAGAAAAGGGAGCTCTTACAAAGACTCCTTTTTCTATTAAAAGATAAGCATAAGTTTTCTAAAGTTTGACGGCTGTCTAGCTCCGGTGAGTATTGCCTCCAGCTTCTAAAAGGAAAAAACACTTTTTGAGGCTGGAGAATATTTTTCTTAGGGGCGAAACAAGGCGCCCTCCGCTTTTCTTATTGATTCATGATTTGTAATGTTATACATAGTTTGAACAGAGGTGAATAGATGTTTTCTTACACAATTAGAAGATTATTGTCATTAGTTCCTGTGTTATTCGGTTTATCCTTAATTGTATTTTTTATGATTAGAGCAATACCTGGTAATCCGGCACAGTTGATCTTAGGTCAGCTGGCGACAAAGGATGCTATTGCAGATTTAACAAGACAACTGGGGCTTGATCAGCCATGGTATACCCAGTACATAAAATACTTAGGTGGATTATTTACAGGTGATTTAGGGATGTCCATTAAAACAAAAGCACCAATAAGTACAGAAATTTGGCCATATTTGGCAGCTACTTTAGAATTGTCCTTGTGTGCAATGATTATTGCGATTGTGATTGGTGTAAATGCAGGAATTATTAGTGCATGGTTTCAAAACTCATGGTTTGATTATGTAGCAATGGTATTTGCCTTATTAGGAGTTTCGATTCCTATCTTTTGGTTAGGGTTAATGGAACAGTGGATTTTCTCCGTAAACTTAGACTGGCTTCCTACTTCTGGAAGAGAAGAGGTGCGGAATCCGATTTCAGCAATAACGAATTTGTATATTATAGATACGATATTGCAAGGAAGGATGGATCAATTATGGGAAGTAGTGAAGCATCTTATTCTGCCTAGTCTTGCACTTGCAACTATCCCAATGGCGATTATTGCAAGAATTACAAGATCTTCTATGCAAGAAGTAATGAAGTCGGATTTTATACGCACTGCAAGAGCAAAAGGAGTAAGAATGTTTTGGGTTGTATATAAACATTCCTTGAAAAATGCAACGATCCCTGTTTTGACAGTTATTGGTTTACAAACCGGCTTATTGTTAGGGGGAGCTATTTTAACAGAGACTATTTTTAGTTGGCCAGGAATAGGTAGATATATATATGAAGCAATTAGCAATCGGGATTATCCTGTGATTCAGTCAGGAATATTAATTGTTGCAGTTATCTTTGTATTAATTAATTTAGTGGTTGATTTATTATATGCAGCAATTGATCCAAGAATAAAATACAGATAAAGGGGGGATAAATGTGGAATTATCGACGGAAAAAAATACCTCATTAACTAGCCAAGATGAGAAAGTGATCTCTCCTTGGATGGAAGCATGGAAAACCTTTAAAAGAAATAAACTAGCAGTTGTTGGGACAGGCATTGTATTGTTCTTTGTTTTGTTAGCTGTGTTTGCCCCGCTTATTGCTTCAGAAGGAATAAATGAACAGAAATTGCAAGAGCGTTTGCTGTCTCCTTCTGCGGAACATTGGTTTGGGACAGATGATTTTGGGAGAGATATTTTATCAAGAATCATTTATGGGGCACGAATCTCCTTATGGATTGGTTTTTTCTCCGTTAGCGGTTCTATTATAGTTGGTTGTTTCTTAGGGATAGTTGCTGGTTATTATGGGAAATGGATTGATAGTATTATTTCAAGAATGTTTGATATTATGTTGGCTTTTCCAAGTATTTTATTAGCGATTGCCATTGTTTCTGTACTTGGTCCGTCTTTAAAAAATGCACTTATTGCGATTGCTATTATTAATATTCCTGCATTTGGAAGGTTGATCAGAGCTAGGGTGTTAAGTGTAAAAGAAGAAGAGTATATTATGGCGGCAAAAGCAATTGGCATGAGTGATAAACGTATTTTGTTTGTTCATGTACTTCCAAATAGTATTGCACCGATTATTGTTCAAGGAACTCTTGCTATTGCCACTGCTATTATTGAAGCGGCTGCTTTAGGTTTTTTGGGTCTTGGTGCAGAGGCTCCGAATCCAGAATGGGGTAAGATGCTGTCAGATGCTAAAACGTTTTTAGTGCAGGCTCCATGGACGATGATTTTTCCAGGTCTTGCTATTATGTTAACGGTGCTAGGGTTTAATCTGATGGGAGATGGATTGCGTGATGCAATTGATCCGAAAATGAAAAATTAAAGAAGAGGTGATTCAAATAATCGTTTAGCGGTTTTGGATCACTTTTTTTGGTTTGGCTACCCTGAAAAAAGTGTTGGCTCTCTCAATGAGTCCGCAGCCGGAATACACTTCGCTTTCCATGGGGCGTGCGCCGAGCCTCCTCGCTATATGCTACGGGGTCTCGTCTGTCCCGCTAATCCCATAGGAGTCTTCGTGTATTCCGGCTGCTCCCTGCTTCAACAATTAAAAACTTAGGGATACTGCTTCTTATCATGCGCCATGGTTTGAATTTTTATTAGCATGGATGGTCTACATTGAAAAAGCGCTGGCTCTCTCAAATAGTCCGCAGTCAGAATACACTTCGCTTTCCTGCGGGCGAGCGTCGAACCTCTTCGCTATGCTGTGGGTCTCGTCTTTCTCGCATTCCCGAGGGAGTCTGCGTGTATTCTGACTGCTCCCTGCTTCAACTAATAAAAACTTAGGGATACTGCTTCTTTTCATGCGCTATGGTGCAAATTTTTATTAGCATGGATGGTCTACCCTGAAAAAAGGTGTTGGCTCTCTCAATGAGTCCGCAGTCGGAATACACTTCGCTTCCATGGGGCGTGCGCCGAGCCTCCTCGCTATGCTGCGGGGTCTCGTCTGTCCCGCTAATCCCATAGGAGTCTTCGTGTATTCCGGCTGCTCACTGCTTCGGTATATCAACGAACTTAATCAAAAAACTGCCTATTTTCAACCTGCATGGTGTAAATTTGGTTGCAATGGTGTCACCTTGAAAAGAGGTGTTGGCTCTTTCAATAAGTCCGAAGTCAGAATACACTTCGCTTTCCTGTGAGCCTGTCTGTGTTATAAATTTTTCGTATTAATGATTGTTTTAATGTCGGTCTCGTCGTTTAACAGTGTTATTATTTTTTTTAAAAATGAAACTTCTGAATTATCAAAACGTACTTATATTTAGGGATATAATATATGGATAGACAATAAAAAATAAAGGAGTAAAGGGATGCTAAAGCTAGTTAATATTGAAAAATCGTATTTTATTGACAATGAGCCAATTCCGGTTTTAAAGGGCATTAATTTGGAGTTTCAAAAAGGGGAGCTTGTTTCGCTAGTAGGTGAATCAGGATGTGGTAAATCTACGTTATTAAATATTATTACGGGGCTTGATGTGTTAACAGGTGGAGAAATATACTTTTATGATCAAAAAATCACAAAGTTTAACCAAAATGAATGGGCTCAATATCGAAAAAATAATATTGGGTACATATTTCAAAGCTTTAATCTTGTTCCTCATTTATCAGTGCAAGAAAATGTAGAACTTGTAATGACGTTGGACGGTCAGTCGAAACAACAGCGGCAGGAGCGAGCAAAGGAACTTCTTGAGATGGTTGGGTTGGGGGATAAGCTGAAATATGAACCGAACCGATTAAGCGGCGGGCAAAAACAGCGTGTGGCAATTGCAAGAGCGTTAGCGAATGATCCAGATATTATTGTAGCGGACGAGCCGACCGGTGCGCTTGATTCGAAAACCGCCATTCAAATTATGGAGATACTTAAAGGGTTGTCGGAACAAGGCAAATTAATTATTTTGGTTACTCATTCTTTGGAACTGGCTGAATGGGGAAATCGAATTATTCGTTTAAAAGATGGCGAGGTTCTTTCAAATGAAGAAAAGCAACGTATTGCAAAGCAGGAAAATATAAAAGAGGCAAAAAAAGGAGGAAGGCTTAGTTTTCTTTCCAGTGTAAAGCTTGCGGGACAGAACTTAAAACAGAAAAAATGGCGAACGCTCTTAACCGCACTTGGGGCATCTATTGGAATTGGCGGTATTGCTTTAATGGTGGGATTAGGTATTGGCGCACAAGAAAAAGTGAATAGTGAATTGGAAAAGCTAACAGACCAGAGAAGTGTAACGATACAAACAGATGAAAAAAATCCAAAGGTCATCTCAGATGAAAAAATTCAACATTTAAGGGATGATTCAAATATAGAAGCAGTTACAGGAATTTATGCTTTTTATGGTAGTGTAAACAATACAGATCCGAATAATGCACCAGTCAGCCTTATTCTCTCTGGATTAAACCCGTCTAAACAAAAAGGAGATTTTGAAAAAAATAATATTGTGGAAGGAAAATATCCAAAAGATGGAGAAAAGGGCATTTTTATTACAGAAAAGGATGTAGACAGCTTATTTGGAAAAAATGCCTCTTATAAAGAGGTGATTGGCAAAAAAATCAATATGACTGTTTCTTCTCAATTGGACGGTGTACAGCGTATATTTAAAACAGTTGATGTGGAAATGCCAGTTCTGGGAGTAGTGAAGAACGGATCATTCGGTCTTTCTCTTTGTTACATTCCGTATGAGTTTGCAGAAAAAATATATAAAGAGTCAACAGGTGAAAAAGGAATGCTGCAAGCAAATATAGTGGCTAAAAATACACAAGTGGTGGATAAAGTAAAAAAAGCTGCAGAGAAGGAAGGGTTATTTGCAAAAACGAGCAGTGAACAGTTGGATCAAGTCAATTCGTATTTTGTGATGATTCAAGCAGCTCTAGGCGCATTTGCAGGAATCTCGCTTATTGTTTCTGCCATTATGATTGCCATTGTTATGTATGTTAGTGTATTAGAAAGAACAAGAGAAATTGGAACGATGAAAGCTTTAGGAGCACGGGGCAAAGATATTAGAAGGATTTTTCTATCAGAAGCAGCAGTCATTGGAGTTTTAGGAGGATTATTCGGTGTGATTGGCGGATACTTACTTGGCCTAGCAGGAAATGAGATTTTAAAAGCTATTTTAAAAGAAAATGCATTTACTGCATTTGTTGTACCAGGATACTTAGCAGCATTTTGTATTATTTTCAGTACATGCATAAGTATGGTAGCTGGATTTATTCCCGCAAGAAGAGCAGCTAAATTAAATGCTGTTGACGCATTAAGGTATGAATAACAAAAAGGAAAGCAGATGTAAATCTTGTTCTCTTTAAAAAAAGAAGGAAGCTAAAGGGCTCGTAACATCCTTTGCTTCCTTCTTTTTATTCCACGCTTTTGATTATTCTTCTATTTTTACTTCTACTTCGTGTTTATGATGAATTTGTATGGTAGTAATTAGTGTATCTAGATGATCTACGTTTTCATCGTATTCAATCAATGCCGAGATAATTTGCATGGCATGGTATTGAAGGTTTTCGTCTTCAAACTGTTTCTTGTTATAATGATCGAGCAATAGTGTAAAGAGCTCCTTCCGATTAACAGAAATATCTCCTTCTTCAAATGTCACGGTTGGTTTTACTTTTCCGATAAATTTTAACATAACATGTTCATGATGATGAATTAAGCAATCTAGTTGCTGCTGAATAATATTTTGAAAATCATCAGGTAATGCCACTATATCATTTTCAAATCGATGAAGTTTTTTTAATGTATAAAACGATCGCTTTAATGTAGTGATCATTTGTCTGTAAATAACAAGCTTTCTTGCTTTTAATAAGGTTGTTCTTTTAAAATAATTTCGTTCCTCTTTATACATAAGATAAAGCTGATCTACCTTTATAATGCGGTCTTGTAATCTTTCAATATCATTCTTCAATAGATGGTGTTCGGATGCATGTCGAATTGTTAGCCGTATCCATTTAGTAATTTCTGTACTTATATCCGAAATACTATTGTATAGCTTGTTTTCATATTTAGGCGGTAAGAATACAAGGTTGACAAGAAAAGATGAACCTATTCCCAGGATTATCGTCGAAAACCGGATGATGGCAAAAGATATAAAGTTATCGGTTGGAGTCTCCATAATAGCAATTAAAGTAACCATTGAAAGAATGATGGTTTTCTCTAATTTAAGCTTTAAATTAATGGTAATGACGATTATGGCTGCTAAACCGATAATAAAAACGTTATTTCCGAAGCTTAGAACAAATATCACGGCAATAATAGCTCCAATAATGTTCCCTTGTATTTGCTCAACAATTGATAAATAAGATCGGTAAATGGTTGGTTGTATCGCAAAGATTGCGGAAATTCCCGCAAATACAGGAGAAGGAGCATGCAATAATTGTGCTAGTAATAAGGCTAATACAATGGCGATTCCTGTTTTAAGAACACGCGCCCCTAAAGTCATATATATATTATTCCCTTCTATTACAGTTTTAATAATATTTTCATATACCCTTACTTTAAACGAAAAATGTCAAAACTAAACAATCAATAATGTACTATACAGTGATTAGTTGCTAACTTCAATAGGCAATTAAAGAATTTCTCTCTCTTTTAAAAAAGTTCATATTCAGTTCATAAATAGGTTTTATGATAAGTGCGTGTCCTTTTTACCAGACTTCTTTGAACAACTTCTATAAAAATTTATTGAAATGGTTCATTTCGTATGTTTGTTGTGTTATAAGTCGCAGTCTTTTCTTGTTATAAAAGGGTGTTTGTATATAATTGTAAGTATTAAATTTATTATTCGTTTTTATTAAACTTAATTTTAATCTTTTGTGCAATAAAAGTTAATTAGATGAGGAAGCAGTTTTTTAACCGTCGTTATTAAATTTGAAAGGATGTTCCATTTATGGCAAAAGTCTTGATTGTTGATGATGATCCATATATTCGTGAATTGATAAACATGCTTCTTTCTAAAGAAGGATTATCGATAGTGGAAGCTTCTGATGGTCTTTCCGCCTTGGAATTCTTAAAGAGGGAGAAAGTAGATTTGATTGTGATGGACATTATGATGCCTAATATGAATGGCTGGGAGCTTTGTCGTGAAGTAAGAACCTATTATTCTCCTGCTCTTCCCATTTTAATGTTGACCGCTAAAGGAGAAACAGCTCAAAAGGTAAAAGGATTTCAACTGGGATCGGATGATTATTTGGTTAAACCCTTTGAACCTGCCGAACTGATTGCTAGAGTAAAAGCACTGCTCAAGCGTTATCAAATACTTGTATCGAATAAAGTTAAGATGAAGAATTTAGTGTTAGATCGTTCTACTTTCCAAATATTTGATGGCAAGAAGGAAATTACACTCCCTCTTAAGCTGTTTGAATTATTATTTAAGTTTATTGCCCATCCAGGAAAAACATTTACGAGAGAACAGTTGATTGAAGA
This sequence comes from Bacillus sp. (in: firmicutes), assembly GCA_047718615.1. Taxonomy (GTDB): domain Bacteria; phylum Bacillota; class Bacilli; order Bacillales; family Cytobacillaceae; genus Niallia. The sequence goes on from JBDNRM010000074.1 coordinate 10,919, forward strand.
TATTTGGGGATATGACTATGAAGGCGACGAGCGTACCGTTGATGTGCATATTAAAAGACTGCGCGAGCGTTTTCCAGAAGATGAATATCCATTTAAGATTACGACAATCCGAGGGTTGGGCTATCGATTAGAGGGGATAGCATGAGGGATATACTGAAACATATAGCAGGGGTTGTTCTGGTAGGAGCCTTATTATTTTTATGCTGGACAGCAGCTTTTCATTTAACAGCTTGGTTTTATGGGAACCTAGAGGAATCATTAAGTGTTTATTCTAAACAAATTATAAACTCATTTTTAGGCTTTTTTCTCTTTGGATGTATGATGGCTATTGTCGCATATATTGGAAAAAGAAATGGAGGTAGAGACAAATTTTTTTTCCCTCTTATTGAAGCAATGGAGACTATGGCACAGGGGAAATTTAATATTGATCTTTCTACACATAGAGAGTTGGCACATGCGAAAAACCATATCCTTTATAAAGTGGTGACTAGCATTGAGCATACGGCAGAAAAACTTGGGGAGATGGAACAGCTTAGACAAGAATTTATTTCAAACGTTTCCCATGAATTTCAAACACCTTTAACATCTATTAGAGGTTTTGCAAGTGCTTTACAAAATAAGGAGATTTCTAATGGGGATAGAATTCACTATTTGCAAATTATCGAAACCGAAAGTATGAGGCTATCCAAGCTAAGTGAAAATTTATTAAAACTAACATCTTTAGAATCGGAAAATCATCCTTTTGAAGTGCATGAATATCGATTGGATCAGCAATTGCGGAGGGTTGTTCTAACCTGTGAACCATTATGGACAGATAAAAATTTGGAGATGGAGATTTCTTTGGAACAGACGATGGTACAGGCAGATGAAGAACTGCTGGATCAAGTTTGGGTTAATATTATTCATAATAGTATTAAATTTACTCCAAAGGGTGGAAAAATCACTATTGTATTAGAAAAAAGTCTAGCGGGTGACATTTCCGTTATTGTTAAAGATACAGGCATTGGAATACCAGAAGATGTTCAAATCCATATATTTGAACGGTTTTATAAAGCAGATTCATCCAGAAGCCGTATGAATACTGGCAATGGGTTAGGACTTTCGATTGTGAAAAAAATTATTGATATTCATCATGGCGATATTAAATTAGCAAGCAATCCGAATGAAGGCACTTCCATGGCTATTTTATTGCCGGAAAAACAAATAAGTTAAACAGGGGAGAGATAGAAGTTCACAATAATAATTCATTTAAGTGCGTGTTCGAAAAGGAACCTCTTTAAGATGGAAGAGGCAGTTTAGAAAAAATAATAGGTAATAGAAAGAAGCTAACTCTAGAGTGACTGGAGTTAGCTTCTTTTATTCAAATAGTTAGTTTTGCTCTTCAGCCAATTCTGAGAATGCCTGTTCAACAGCATGAATGGTTGCTTCAATATCTTCTTCTGTATGAGCAATTGTAATAAACCAAGCTTCGTATTTAGAAGGTGCAAGCATAACTCCTTGTTTTATCAGCTTCTTGAAAAATCTTCCGAACATTTCTCCATCCGTATTTTCAGCTTGTTTATAGTTGATTACTTTTTCTTTTGTAAAGTAAACAGTTAGTGCTCCTTTTAAGCGATTCAATGTAATTGGAATATTATATTTTTCGGCAGCTTCTAATATTCCTGCTTCTAATAATGAACCTAATTGATCAAGATGAGTATATACGCCTTCTTGTTTTAACACTTCTAAACAAGCAATTCCACAAAGGATAGACGCAGGATTTCCGGCATGAGTACCTGCCTGGTAAGCAGGACCAACTGGAGCTACTTTATCCATAATTTCTTTTTTGCCGCCATAAGCACCTATAGGAAGACCGCCGCCAATAATTTTTCCAAGCGCAGTTAAGTCTGGTTTCACTCCAAGTAAATCTTGAGCGCCGCCATATGTAAAACGAAAAGCTGTAATTACTTCATCATAAATTACAAGAGCTCCTGCTTTATGGGTAAGTTCATTGACGCTTTGTAAAAATCCTTCAACAGGCTCTACAATTCCAAAATTCCCTACGATCGGCTCCACTAATACAGCGGCAACTTGATCGCCCCATTTTTTTAATGCCTCTTTATATGCTTCTATATTATTAAATGGTACGGTAATAACATCCTCAGCAATAACACTTGGAACCCCAGCTGAGTCGGGTGTTCCAAGTGTAGAAGGCCCGGACCCGGCAGCAACTAGCATCGAATCGGAATGACCATGATAGCAGCCAGCAAATTTAATGACTTTATTTCTGCCTGTATATGCTCTTGCAACACGGATTGTTGTCATAACAGCTTCCGTTCCTGAATTCATAAAACGTATCTTTTCTAAAGATGGAATAGCTTCTTGAAGCATTTTCGCAAATTTCACTTCATGAGGCGTGGATGTTCCAAGCAACAATCCAGTTTCTGCCGCTCTTGTAATAGCTTTTGTAATATGTGGATGGGCATGCCCGGTAATAATCGGACCAAATGCTGCAAGATAATCAATATATTGATTTCCATCCACATCAAAGAAGTATGCCCCTTGACCTCTTTCCATAATAACAGGTGCACCGCCGCCGACAGCTTTATAAGAGCGAGAAGGACTATTGACCCCGCCTACAATAATATCTAATGCTTCTTCATGTATTCTTTCTGAATTAATATGTTGCATTTTATTCCTCCTAAAAACTCGCATATTCAAAAGACATCTTCTATAATTTTAGCACTTTTTAATAGAACGTAAACGAAAAAACATTTTCTATAATAAATGTCTGTATTTTTTAGAAACTTACAGAGTGTGTGAATGAGATAGAATAACAATCATAATTGCAGGAGACAAGCATACATATTAGTACATTCATGATTTTTTTTTAAAAAAGATAAGAAAGAAATTTTTAAAATGTGAAGTTTGTCTAGATCCGATGTACAGGATGTACAAGTGCCGGTGTCGCCACAGGATGTGGCATATTTAGCCGGCCAGCGCCTAGACTCTGTGAGTATTGTCTCCTGCCTCTAAAAGTAAAGAACACTTTTTGAGTCATGTGAACATTTTTCTTCGGAGCTAAACAAGGCGCTTGTGCTTTTCTAAATAGGGGGGAAGATGCGTGTTTTTTTATTTTTTGTTAGCTTTGATTATATTTTTTATTATGATGAGCTTGCGAACGTTATTTGTTCCCTATCGTTTAAAGGAAAAATGGGTTTCATTTGAAAATTTTATTTATCTGTTTTTTGTATATATAACGATTATGATAGGTTTTGGGTTAATTTATACATTGTTTCAGCTAAATGGTCTCCGGGTTTTCCATGATGGGCAAGCAATTACCTCACCTCTTAATTTTTTTGATACGCTGCTGACAGGAGTGTACTTTAGCGGTGTTACCCTTTTTTCCGTTGGGTTTGGCGATTTAGTCCCGGTTGGCTTAGGGAGAATTATTGTAGTGGTTGAGGCATTAATTGGCTACACCATTCCGGCAGCATTTGTGGCACGTGCCGTGTTGGATATGGAGAATTAAGCTGTTAAAAGGTGAGAAAGTATAACCTTTTGAACCAAGTGTAATGTCTAGCTCTAGTGAGTATTGCCCCATGCCTCTAAAAGTAAAAAGCACTTTTTGAGTCATGTGAACATTTTTCTTCAGAGTTGTTCAAGGCGCTTGCGCTTTTCTTAAAATCATGGTTGTTGAAAATCTCTTGTTGATTCGTTAGTCTTGTAGTACAAAGAAGCAAAAAAAGAAAGGGTTGAATTAGAAGTGGCATTAAATATAGGGGAAACTGCACCGAATTTCGAATTACCTAGTAATACAGGAGACCATATTAAATTATCTGATTTTCAAGGGAAGTATGTAGTTCTTTATTTCTATCCAAAAGATATGACACCTGGATGCACAACGGAAGCATGTGACTTCCGCGATAATCATAGCGAATTTGAAAATCTGGATGCTGTTATAATTGGAATTAGTCCAGATCCTGTTGGAAAACATGAAAAATTTATTCAAAAGCATGGTTTGCCTTTTTTACTTTTGGCAGATGAAGACCATAAGGCAGCAGAGTTGTATGATGTATGGAAATTAAAGAAAAACTTCGGCAAAGAATATATGGGAATTGAGAGATCAACTTTTCTCATTGATAAAGGCGGAAAATTGGTAAAAGAGTGGCGAAAAGTAAAAGTAGCAGGACATGTGGAAGAAGTATTAAAGACAATTCATTAAAGGGCTGCCTAATTTGACGATAAAAAGGCATTTGTCCATTCCGATAAACAAGTTGTGAATACATTATATTAGGGCATACCTCCTCATATGTATATAGTTGCAGATCGAAACTTTATCGGTCTGCCTTTTTGTAAGCAGAGAGGTATAGGAGGCTTGTTGATAAGTATTTTTCTAAGAGAGGTTTTAGAAATAGGAAAAACTTATTATTAAAATAGAATTAATCTTGAATGATAATGCCCGTTTTAAATATAAGGAAAATTTTGAATAAAAAGTGTCGATAAAGTGGATAAAATCGCAATTATATTGACAAAAGTAACGAAATGTTAGTACACTATTTATAAAGATTATAAAATAAGAATTTTTTTTAGAAAAGGGGTGCATATCTGTGGAACATAATGAGTTAAAAGAAGCTCTTGATAAATTAAAAGAAACAGGAGTGCGCATTACCCCGCAGCGTCATGCGATACTTGAATATTTAATAAGCTCAATGTCACATCCGACTGCAGATGAGATTTATAAAGCCTTGGAAGGCAAATTTCCGAATATGAGTGTAGCAACTGTTTATAATAATTTAAGAGTTTTTCGTGAAGTGAATTTAGTAAAAGAATTGACATATGGTGATTCTTCCAGTCGATTTGATTTCATTACTTCCCAGCATTATCATATTATTTGTGAAGAATGCGGTAAAATAGTAGATTTTCATTATCCAGGACTTGATGAAGTTGAACAGTTTGCCAGCCATGTATCAGGATTTAAGATTAGCAACCACCGTTTAGAGATTTATGGTGTTTGTCCTGATTGTGGAAAAAAAGATGTACACTAATTGATGGAAAAGAGACTACCCGATAAGTTATTTTGCTTTACTGCAATTAGTTGCATGTGAAGAGAAAAAACTTATTCTCAGGGCAGCCTTTTTTTTTGTTTTCATTTTTTTGCAGTAACAAGAAAGTTAATGACAGCTATGCAGGATTTTGCCCATATATGTCGAATTGTTACGAAATGAATTTATTACTATAATTACTAAGAGTGCGTGTTCAAAAAGGAGAATAAAAAGGACCAAGAAGTTCGAGGCGGTTTTACTTTGAGCATCGCCCTTTCACAGGATGTGATGACTTCCACGTTGCTCACAGGACGTGAGCGTTTTTAGTGGAAGATCCTCTAGTTAATACGTGAGAAGCGGAAAAGTGAAGCCAACGAGGAAATTCGACGCGTCATTTTTACCGGACTTTTTGAACAACCTCTAAGAGGGAGGAATAAATGATGGAAGACATCCTTCGTCCTATATATCAAGAGCGAGCCAGCCAAACGAATACCTTGGGTGTTTTAATGATCGAAAAAAAGCAAAAAGAAATGACGGTAACCGACACTTTTGACAGTGTAATGCTTATTATCGTACAAGAAGCGGAACAATCTGTTTTTGTTAAACATTATACGTATTCCGGAAAAAAAGCAGCTTTACATATTGTCACAGAAAGTCAATTGAAAGAGTGGATTCTACTTGGCAATAATAAAAGAATTTTTGAATGGTTATATAATGGCCGTGTTCTTTTTGATCGCAATGAATTTGTCGATAAATTAAAAAGGGAACTTAAAGAATTTCCAGTAGCACAGAGAAAACAGAAGATGGCTTTAGAGTTTGCGAAGTTAATAAAAAGATATATGGATGGGAAAGCATTTTTTGAAAATAAACATTATTTGGATGCATATAATGATATTGTGCATTCATTGCATCATTTAGCCAGACTTGCTGTTATAGAAAAAGGTTTTCACCCTGAAGTTACGGTGTGGAGTCAAGTAAAGCAGATAGAACCGGAGATTTATAAACTCTATGTTGAATTAGTTAATAGCGAAGAGACGATTGAAAAAAGACTCGAACTGTTATTCTTGGCAAGTGAATTTTTAATTCATTCCAGAACGCAGAAAAGTATTCAGCAAATTATAGATATTCTGCTGCAAAAGGATTACTGGTCTTTTAATGAGTTAATGCAAAACGAGGAGCTTTCTATCTATTCAGTTGATTTAGGAATGTTATTTGAGTATCTTATTGAAAAAAATAAGGTAGAGGTAATCAATGTGGAAACGAAAAGTCCAGGAGTTTTTCATCGTTATTATAAGGTTCCAGAAAAAAATATATAATTTTTTAGAAAAAGTATTGACCATCTTTAAAAAACTTGTTATATTTATATCCGTCGCTGAAACAACACGAAATGTTGAAACAACGACGGAAATATTTTTTAGAAAAACATGTTGACAATAATATTAACAAAATGTTATTCTAATAAAGTCGCTTCTGAAGCGAACGAAACAAATTGCTCTTTGAAAACTGAACAAACAAAACGTCAACAATAAACGTTTA
>JBDNRM010000075.1:0-17433 GCA_047718615.1 Bacillus sp. (in: firmicutes)
GCTTTCCACTACGGGTTGCTTCGCTTTCCGCGGGGTGGGAGCTCTGAGCCTCCTCAGCGTTGCCTTGCGGGGTCTTTAGCCTTCCCACCCTCCGTTACAAGCAACCTGTTTTAGAATAAGTTCTGGTCTTCGAATTTCATTACAAGGTAGTATTGTAAAACCATAGTAGCGTTGTTTTTATGTTATTATTTAACGTTATTCCACTAAAATGTGTCGCTTTTAGTCTATTCAATAAGGTGGGTGTTTTTACCAGTTCAATGACAGCAACTAATGAATCAAAACGGAAAGAAAGCCCCTATTTATAAGGAATAATGTTTGCAAAAAACACCATAAAAGATTAATCAATCATCCTTTTCTAATTGCTCTAAACCAAGTTAAGTCAATACATGAAGAAGGCTTTATAACTGCGAAATTTGATTTTTTAATTATTAAAATACACATTCAGACAAACAAATTTCGCACCATGAACGATGAAAATAGGCCGCTTGCTTGATTAAGTTCGTTGATAATTTGAAGCAGAGAGCAGGTGGAATACACGTCGATCGCCCACAGGAAAGCGAAGTGTATTCCACCTGCGGAACCCTTTTTTCAGGATAGCATAACCAACTAAAAAAATGCATTTGAAAATTGCGGGGAAATATACTATAATAAATAGCAAATTGCATGAATAAAAACAAAGACGGAGAAAAGTAATTTATTGCTTTGATAAAGGGAGAAAATGCCTAAGACTGCAAGCATTTTTATCAAAAAGATAAATGAAGTTCACCTCCTGAGTTGGCATCGGGACCATTTCAACTTGAAGAAATGTAAAGATGTGCCGGTTTAATAGACCGTTATCCAAATGAAGTGAACTTGATGCTTTTTTTTATTGAGTTAATTAGGGTGGTAACGCGAATATACAAAACCTCGTCCCTTTATTGGGAGGGGTTTTTTTTATTGCCAAAAAACGCTTTTTAGCAAATTTGCTGCTATTACATGCAAATCGTGAAGGAGGAAACAATGTGGAAGCAAAATTAAAAGAACTGCAGGCAGAAGCTTTACAAGCGATTGCAACAGCAGAAAATGTGAAACAACTAAATGATATTCGAATTGCTTATCTTGGAAAAAAAGGACCAATCACAGAAGTGCTAAAAGGAATGGGCAAACTTTCAGCTGAAGAGCGCCCGAAAATGGGAGCATTAGTAAATGTTATCCGGGATGAAATTACAAGCCAAATAGAAGAAAAACAGCAAGTTTTAGAAGAAGCAGAAGTACAGAAGAAAATTGAGGCAGAAACAATTGATATTAGCTTGCCTGGCCGGCCGATTGCTGTAGGAAATCACCATTCTTTAACAAGAGTGATTGAAGAAGTAGAAGATTTATTTATCGGCATGGGATATACAGTAGAAGAAGGCCCAGAAGTAGAAGTAGATTATTACAATTTTGAAGCATTGAATTTGCCAAAAAATCATCCAGCACGTGATATGCAGGATTCATTCTATATTACAGAAGAACTGTTATTGCGTACACATACTTCTCCTGTACAAGCTCGTACAATGGAAAAGCATAAAGGAAAAGGTCCTGTAAAAATCATCTGTCCTGGTAAAGTATATCGTCGTGACAACGATGATGCTACGCATTCCCATCAATTTATGCAGATTGAAGGACTTGTAGTAGATGAAAATATCCGTATGAGTGATTTAAAAGGAACATTGGAAGTTTTTGCGAAGAAAATGTTTGGTGAAGATCGAGAAATCCGTTTGCGCCCAAGCTTCTTCCCATTTACAGAACCGTCTGTTGAAGTGGATATTTCGTGCAGCATCTGTAAAGGAAGCGGTTGTAGTGTATGTAAAGGAACAGGTTGGATAGAGGTATTAGGTGCAGGTATGGTGCATCCAAATGTGTTGGAAATGGCTGGCTTTGATTCGAAGAAATATTCTGGATTCGCTTTTGGAATCGGTGCAGAGCGCATCGCGATGTTAAAATACGGAGTGGATGATATCCGACATTTCTATACAAATGACATTCGTTTCTTAAAGCAGTTTTCAGTACCGGAATATTAAGTTGGAGGAGAAGAATAATGTTAGTATCCTATAAATGGTTAAGTGAATATGTAGATATTAAAGATGTAAGTCCACAAGAGCTGGCAGATAAAATTACTAAGGGCGGCATTGAAGTCGAAGGGGTAGATGTTTTAAACGAAGGCATAAAAAATGTCGTAGTCGGATATGTTCTAGAAAGAGAACAGCATCCAAATGCAGATAAATTAAATAAATGTTTAGTGGACATTGGCGAAGACGAACCAACTCAAATTATTTGTGGTGCAAAAAATGTAGATAAAGGCCAAAAGGTTGCAGTAGCAAAAGTGGGTGCTGTTCTACCAGGAAATTTTAAAATTAAAAAAGCAAAGCTGCGCGGTGAAGAATCCAATGGAATGATTTGTTCCTTGCAAGAGCTTGGTATTGAAAGCAAGCTAATCGCTAAAGATTATGCAGAAGGTATTTTCGTTTTTCCGAGTGATGTAGAAGTCGGGAAAGATGCACTAGAATACTTAGAGCGTGATGATTCTGTGTTGGAATTAGGGCTGACGCCTAACCGTTCAGACTGCTTAAGCATGCTTGGAGTTGCTTATGAAGTAGCTGCAGTTCTTGGAAAAGAAGTTCTGCTACCAGAAGTTGACTATGCTAAGGCTGGGGGGAAAGCATCTGATTATGTGCAAGTAAAGGTAGAAAACAAAGAAGATGCTCACAGTTATACAGCAAAAATCATTAAAAATGTAAAAATTGCTCCATCCCCACTTTGGATGCAAGGAAGATTAATGGCAGCAGGTATTCGTCCTCATAATAATGTTGTTGATATTACCAATTATATTTTATTAGAATACGGCCAGCCGCTGCATGCATTCGATTACGACCGTTTAGGGTCAAAAGAAATTCTTGTGAGAAGAGCAAAAAAAGATGAAACTATCGTAACATTGGATGAGGCGAAGCGGGTGCTTTCAGAAGATAATTTAGTCATTACAAACGGTGAAACAACAGTAGCAGTTGCCGGTGTAATGGGTGGAGCAAACTCGGAAGTGCAGTCTGATACAACAACTGTTTTATTAGAAGCAGCTTATTTTAACAGCAATGTAATCCGCAAGTCTTCAAAAGTGTTGAATTTACGAAGTGAAGCAAGTGCACGATATGAAAAAGGCATTGATCCAAATCGTGTTCGTGCTGCAGCAGAAAGAGCAGTGCAGCTTCTTCATTTATATGCAGGAGGAGAAATAGTAGAAGGGGAAGTAGTTGTTGATAATGTAACAGCTGAACCAAAAACTGTTTCGATTTCCATAGAGAAAATCAATAAAGTACTAGGTACTTCTTTACAAGTTGAAGAAGTAAATGATATTTTTGCAAGACTTCAATTTGAAACAGCTGTGGAAGATGCTGTGTTTACTGTAACGGTGCCAACAAGAAGAAATGATATTACAATTGAAGAGGACTTGGTAGAAGAAGTAGCACGCCTTTATGGATATGATGAAATTCCAACAACATTGCCAATCGGGGAAAGTGTGCCTGGTGCTTTATCTCCTTATCAGAAGAAACGCCGTACGGTTCGCAAATATTTAGAAGGTGCTGGGCTGTTCCAAGCGATCACATATGCTTTAACAAGTGAAAAGAAAGTGCAGCAGTTTGCATTAGAAACAAGAAAACCAGTTCGTTTAAGCATGCCAATGAGTGAAGAGCGCAGTTTATTGCGCCAAAGCATTATTCCACAATTATTGGAAGTAGTAAAATACAATAGTGCACGTCAAAATGATAGTCTGGCTGTTTATGAAACTGGTGTTGTTTTCTTGGCAAATGAAGGTGCGGAGAATGAACTTCCAGAAGAACGAGAGCATGTAGCCGGAGCAATTACTGGTTTATGGCATGCAAATCCTTGGCAAGGCGAGAAAAAAGCAGTTGATTTCTTTGTGATGAAAGGTGTGCTGGAAGGCTTGTTCCAAAAGCTTGGTGTTGCAGAGCAAATTTCTTTTGCAAGAGGAGCAATGGATAGTTTGCATCCAGGCAGAACAGCAACTATTCTTTTTAACAACGAAGTTATAGGCTTTGTCGGCCAAGTGCATCCACAAGTTCAAAATGATTTAGATATTAAAGAAACGTATTGCTTTGAATTAAACTTAAGCAAGCTTTTAGCTGCAGATGTAGAGGAACTTCAATATTCGATTATCCCTCGTTTCCCTTCTGTAACGCGAGATATAGCTTTAGTAGTCGATAAGACAATCTTAGCTGGGGATATTCAAACTATCATCGTAGAAGCCGGCGGTAAGTTATTAAAAGAAGTGCAAGTATTTGACTTGTATGAAGGCGATAAAATGGAAGAAGGCAAAAAATCAATTGCTTATACGTTAAAATATTTTGATCCAGAACAAACATTAACGGACGAAATGATTACAAAAGCCCATGATAAAGTATTAACAGCAGTCAAAGAAAAAGCTGGGGCTGTTTTAAGAGGGTAAAGTAGTATAGAAGCCTGAAATTTTGCAGTTATACTATTTTAATACGCTGGCTGTCTCTTATGGAGGCAGTCTTTTTTTGTGTGGAAAATAGGAGATTTTGTCGAAAAGTCGATAAGTGGAGAAAAAAAGAAGATAAACGAAAAAAAGCGATAATAAATGATGAAAAAAACAAGATAAAGTGAAAAGAATGAATACATACTCCTGATAAAACGGATGAATGACAAAAAATAGAGCAAATTGTAAAACCATGACTTATTTTGAAAGGGTTTGACTTCCCACTCTAGAACGGTCATGTTATGATATAGAATAGGATTCTTATGATTGGAGGCATAAAATGTGACAGATACACCAAAAAACCGCACCAGTGTTGAAATATACGGTACACAATATGTAATAATAGGTGAAGAATCGTCAAGCCATGTTCGCTTGGTTGCCTCTATAGTGGATAAAAAAATGCGGGAGCTTTATGCAAAGAATCCATCACTTGCCCTTGATTTAAATAAATTAGCCGTACTGACTACTGTTAATATAGTGAATGATTATATAAAATTATTAGATCGAGTGGAACAGCTGGAAAATGAATTAAAAAAAGAAAAGGACTGAAAAGGTCATGTTGGATTTTATTATCATTATTTTATTGGTATTTGGTCTAGTAAGGGGACTAAAAAGAGGCTTTATTTTACAAATGGTCCATTTAACTGGATTTATTGTTGCCTTTATTGTGGCAAATAAATATTACATACCTTTATCTACAAAGTTGACCCTATGGGTACCTTATCCAAATGTAGGAGAAAATAGTCTTGTTACGACCCTATTTGGCAATGCAAATCTGGAAGATGTATTTTATCGTGCCATTGCATTTGTGCTGATTTTTTTTGCTGTGAAAATTGTATGGCAAATAATTGGCAGTATGATAGATTTTGTTGCTAGTTTACCGGTATTAAAGCAGCTTAATACATGGGCTGGTGCAATTCTAGGTTTTATTGAGGTTTATTTGGTTTTATTTATACTTTTATATATTGCAGCACTTCTGCCGATTGAAATGATCCAAAATAATTTGAATAAATCGAGCATTGCAGCGGGCATTATAGAAAATACCCCTTATTTTTCTGGGAAAATAAAAGCACTTTGGTTTGATTATATGGCTTCTTAAATGAGCATAAAACTCTTCTAGCAATGTATATGATGCCAGAAGAGTTTTTGCTGTTCTTATAACTGAAGGTATGCGCCTATTACCTGAAAACGTACAGAACATGTTATGATACTATTATTGTGAAAGAATGGATAGAAGCAGGTGATAAACGATGAATTTGACAAAAAAAGAAGTAGTCCGTCTATTAGAACAGATAGCTGTTTATATGGAATTAAAAGGTGAAAATACATTTAAAGTCTCAGCCTTTCGAAAAGCTGCGGCAAGCTTAGAAAGTGATGAAAAAAACTTAACAGAAATAACGGATTATACAGCACTTCCCGGCATAGGAAAAGGTACAGCGGCAGTCATAGAGGAATATGTTTCAACAGGAAAATCTTCCGTGTTGCAAGAGCTTAAGGAAGAAGTACCAAAGGGATTAATTCCACTGCTGCAGCTTCCAGGTTTGGGAGGGAAAAAAATCGCCAAGCTATACAAAGAGCTTTCCGTGAAAAATGCAGAGGATTTACAAGCTGCTTGTACAGAAGGAAAAGTTCAAAAACTAAGTGGCTTTGGAAAAAAATCTGAAGAAAAAATAATGGAAGCATTACAAAATGTTGGGGCAAGACCAGACAGACTGCCAATTGCTTATATGTTGTCTGTTGCAGACTCCATTGAACAGGAATTAAAACAGATAGAAGAAATCAGCCGATATTCTCGAGCAGGAAGTTTAAGAAGAGTGCGGGAAACAATAAAAGATTTAGATTTCATTATTGCAGCAGATAATCCATCTGCTGTTAAAAATAAATTAATCATGCTTCCGTCGATTAAAGAAATAACGGGTGCTGGCAATACGAAAGTAAGCATCGTATTAGACTTAAAATACGATGTTTCCGTAGATTTCCGCATCGTGTCAGAAGCCGAATTCGCGACAACGCTCCATCATTTTACTGGATCAAAGGAACATAATGTAAGAATGAGACAGCTAGCAAAGGAACGGGGCGAAAAAATCAGTGAGTATGGCGTCGAAAAGGTAGAAACAGGCGAAATACTAACATTTACAACAGAAGAAGATTTTTATCATCATTTTCAGCTGCCTTTTATTCCACCGGAGATGAGAGAGGACGGCAAAGAAGTAGAAGCATATAAAAAGGACAGTACGATTATATCGATTGAAGATATTAAAGGCGATTTACATATGCATTCCACTTGGAGCGATGGTGCATTTTCTATTGAGGAAATGGTAGAGGCAAACAGAGCTCGCGGTTATCAGTATATGGCAATCACTGATCACTCTCACTATTTAAAAGTGGCAAACGGGCTAACACCAGAGCGTCTACGCGAACAGATTCAAGTAATAAGACAATTAAATGAAAAATATGATGATATTACGATACTGGCTGGTATCGAAATGGATATTCTTCCAGATGGTTCATTAGACTATGAAGATAGTTTATTGGCTGAACTCGATATTGTCATTGCATCGATTCATTCTGCCTTCTCTCAACCAAAGGACAAAATAATGGAACGATTAACAAAAGCGATGCAAAATAAATATGTCGATATAATCGCGCATCCAACAGGCAGAAAAATTGGCATAAGAGACGGTTATGAAGTAGACATCGAACAGTTAATCTTAATGGCAAAAGAAACAAATACATTATTAGAATTGAATAGTAATCCGAATCGTTTGGATTTACAGGCGAAATACGTGAAAATGGCCCAAGATAAAGGGGTAAAGATTATTATTAATACAGATGCACATCATACAAAAGAGTTAAATAATATGATCATTGGCGTATCTACTGCCAAAAAAGGCTGGATACAAAAAGATACTGTAATAAATACGATGGAAAAAAGAGATTTTCTGGAATTTTTACAAAAAAAGAAACAGTAATCGGTATTTAAATGGAAGACTAAAATGGGAAGAAGCTTATAGTGTAAGTGAGACCTTCTTTGGGAAGTAATTATTTCTCTGCCATTTAATAAACAACCATTACTAGAAGAGAAAAGTAGCAAAGGAGAAACCTCCATGCAGGAAAGAGTATTAAAAACTTTAGAGTTTGATAAAATCAAAAAACAATTAGCTGAACATGTATCCTCTTCTTTAGGACAATGGAAAGCTGAACAACTAGTTCCTTCCACAGAGTTTGATGAAGTAGTTCGCTGGCAGGAAGAAACAGATGAGGCTGCAAAAATATTTCGAATGCGCGGTAATATACCGTTAAATGGGATTTATGATATTCGTCCACACGTAAAGCGATCCTCAATCGGCGGAATGCTGAGTCCTTTAGAACTAATTCAGATCGCAAATACCGTACATGCAAGCAGACAAATAAAAAGGTTTATCGAAGAATTCCACGAAGAAGATGCTGTACCAATTCTTGCGGAACTTGTAGAAGAAATGATGGTATTAGTTGAAGTGGAAGAAGAAATTACCATGGCAATAGATGAGCAAGGTGTAGTGATGGACAGTGCAAGTGAAGCATTAAGAAGTCTCAGAGCTCAGCTGCGGAGGAATGAATCAAAGGTAAGAGAAAAGCTAGAAAGTATGATTCGCTCATCGAATGCACAAAAGATGCTTTCGGATGCAATTATTACGATTCGTAATGACCGTTTTGTTATTCCAGTTAAACAAGAGTACAGAGGAAATTACGGCGGCATCATTCATGATCAAAGTGCATCTGGTCAAACTCTTTTTATTGAGCCCCAATCTGTTGTTACACTCAACAATGAGCTTGCTGCCATTCGGGTGAAGGAACAACAAGAAATCGATCGTATTTTAACGCAATTAACTGCCATTGTTTCAGGATACAGTACAGAGCTTTTAGATATTGTTGCTGTATTAACGGAAGTGGATTTTATGTTTGCGAAAGCAAAATATGGACATCGATTAAAAGGCACAAAACCAACAATAAATAATAAAAGGAAGATTTCGCTTTTTAAAGCAAGACATCCTTTAATTCCTATCGAGCAAGTGGTCGCAAATGATGTGACACTTGGAGGCGATTTTTCGACGATTGTTATTACAGGGCCAAATACAGGGGGGAAAACCGTTACTTTAAAAACGGTTGGACTATGTACGCTGATGGCACAAGCAGGATTGCAAATACCGGCACTAGATGGTTCGGAAATGGGTGTTTTTGAAGCAGTATATGCAGATATTGGCGATGAGCAGTCCATTGAACAATCGCTAAGTACATTCTCCTCTCATATGGTTAATATTGTAAGTATCCTAGATAAAGTGGATGATAATAGCCTTGTGTTATTTGATGAATTAGGTGCAGGAACGGATCCACAAGAAGGAGCGGCACTCGCAATTTCCATATTAGATGAAGTGAACAGTCGTGGCGCTCGTGTTATCGCCACAACCCATTATCCTGAGCTAAAAGCGTATGGCTACAATCGGGATGGGGTTATAAATGCGAGCGTTGAATTTGATATTGAAACATTAAGCCCTACTTATAAATTATTAATTGGCGTACCAGGTAGAAGTAATGCCTTTGAAATAAGCAAGCGCCTTGGACTGCAAGAACATGTTATTGCTACTGCCAGAGCTCATGTTAGTGATGAAAGCAATAAAATAGAGAACATGATTGCGTCATTAGAAGAAAGCAGGAAAAATACAGAAGAAGAATATAAGGATGCACAAGATTTATTAAAGCAGGCAGAAATGCTTCACCATGATTTGCAAAAGCAAGTAATGGACTATTATGAGAAAAAAGAAACCCTTCAAGAAAAGGCAAAAAAACAAGCGGCAGAAATCATTGAAAATGCGAAACTAGAAGCAGAAACCGTTATCTCTGAGTTACGAAAAATGCAGCTAGAAAAACGAGCGGAAATAAAAGAACATGAACTAATTGATGCAAGAAAACGATTAAGTGATGCTGCTCCAAAAACATCCGTTAAACGAAATCAAACCTCCACCAAAACTGATCATGTATTTCAGCCAGGTGAAGAGGTAAAAGTGTTAACATTTGGTCAAAAAGGGCAATTGTTAGAAAAAACTTCTGATAAAGAATGGCAAGTTCAGATCGGCATAATGAAAATGAAAGTAAAAGAAAAAGATCTAGAATTTATTAAAGCGCCAAAAATAGTAGAAACGAAACCGCTGGCAACTATTAGAGGGAAAGATTATCATGTGAGCCTAGAGTTGGATTTACGTGGAGAAAGATTTGAAAATGCTTTATCCAGGGTCGAAAAATACATCGATGACAGCTTGCTGGCAGGATATCCAAGAGTATCAATTATTCATGGAAAAGGAACAGGTGCATTAAGAACAGGAGTGCAAGAATACTTGAAAAATCATCGATCTGTGAAAAGTATTCGCTTTGGTGAAGCGGGAGAAGGCGGAAGTGGTGTTACGGTCGTTGAATTAAAATAATTCGTCATGAGAGAGGGATTAGATAGAAAACGAATAGAGGAGAAAGTGCATGAATCAATTTTGGAATAATGAATATGTAAAAACTGCTGGTGATTATAGTGTTGTTATTTTAAGCATGGTTGTCTTTTTATCTGTTTTTGAATTGGTGACAAAATATAATAATTGGGAAGAAATAAAAAGAGGGAATATTGCTGTGGCGATGGCGACAGGTGGAAAAATATTTGGGATAGCCAATATATTTAGACACTCGATTATGCAGAATGATTCTTTACTAACCATGATTGTATGGGGAGTGTATGGATTCTTTTTATTACTGGTTGGTTATTTTATCTTTGAATTTTTAACACCTAAATTTAAAATAGATGAAGAAATAAAAAATGATAATAGAGCAGTTGGATTAATTTCCATGATTATCTCCATTGGTTTATCCTATGTAATTGGCTCAGGAATTTCCTGAAATTAGACTTATTAATGTGATTGCTATTCAGACAAAAGCTCCACTGATTTATCGGAAAAATACGTGATTTCTTTGTAGACATTATACAAAGAAAACGCGTGTTTTTTTTGTGTGAAAAGACAAAGAAGACCTCCCTGCAATAAATTTTGCACCATGGCGCATAAAAGAAGCAGGTTTCTATTTTGTTATATGGCCTAAGTTTGAAGAAGAGAGCAGGCTGCGGACTATTCGAGAGAGTTAAAGCCGCTTTTCAGCGTAGCCCTTTTTTAATAAGGGCGTATTTTAATTAACTGAAGTGAGTTCCTCAACATATAATAAGCTAGTACAAGAGACAAGCAGATTATCAAAAGGAGGAAGAAATATGCATCGGGAAAAACCATGGTTGGACCTTTATCCAAAACAAACAGCAAAAAACGTTTATTATCGGGCAGATACTCTACAGCAACTATTAAAAAATGCTGCAAAAGAATATCCAAAACATAAAGCCATTCACTTTATGGGAAAAGAATGGACATTTCAATATATATATAATAAAGCACAGACCTTAGCAGCTTACCTACAAAAGCTTGGATTAAAGAAAGGAGACAGGGTAGCCATTATGCTGCCAAATACTCCGCAAACTGTTATAAGCTTTTATGCCGTTCTTTTAGCAGGAGGAATTGCTGTACCGACAAATCCCCTTTATAAAGAAAGAGAAGTACAGTTTATGTTAAAAGATTCTGGAGCACAAATGATCATCACATTAGACCTTCTCTATGATCGAATACAACAAGCAAAAGTCGATACGGAGCTTAAACATATTATTGTAACAAAAATCCAAGATTTTCTACCATTCCCTAAAAACTTCCTCTATTCAATCATGCAAAAAAAACAACAAGGAAAATCCTCTCCTATTAATGAAAATGAATTCACGCATAAGTTATCCAATATATTAAAAAAACCATCCGCAGAAGTAGTGGAATATCCAACTGATTTTGAAGAAGATATCGCTATTCTCCAATACACTGGTGGAACAACCGGTTTCCCGAAAGGTGTTATGTTGACACATCAAAATTTAATTGCGAACACATCGATGTGTCGTCAATGGCTGTACCGTATGAAAAAAGGGGAGGAACGAATGCTTGGCATTATGCCTCTCTTTCATGTATATGGTTTGATGACTGTCATGGTATTATCTGTGATGGAAATATACAAAATGATCTTAGTTCCTAAATTTGATGCAACGACCACGCTAAAAACAATTCATAAGCAAAAGCCAACAATCTTCCCTGGTGCGCCTACTATTTATATCGGACTTCTAAACCATCCACAAATAGAAAAATATGATCTTTCCTCCATTACCGGTGCGATAAGCGGATCTGCGCCATTACCAGTTGAAATAATAGAAAGATTTCAGAAGAAAACGGGTGGTAAATTAGTGGAAGGTTACGGACTAACCGAAACCTCTCCAGTAACACATGTTAATTTCCTTTGGGACCATGAAATTGTAAAAGGGAGCATTGGAGTGCCGTGGCCAGGAACGGATGCAGCGATTTTTTCACCAGAAACAGGACAGAAACTTCCTGCAGGAGAAATTGGAGAATTAGGAATTAAAGGGCCACAAGTCATGAAAGGGTACTGGAATAATCCCGAAGAAACAGAAAAGGTACTAAAGGATGGATGGCTGTTAACAGGTGATGTAAGTTATATGGATGAAAAAGGATATTTTTACATCGTTGACCGAAAAAAAGATATGATTATTGCGAGCGGATTTAATATCTATCCAAGGGAAGTAGAAGAAGTATTATATGAGCATCCAGATGTAGAAGAGGCAGCAGTTGTTGGTGTACAAGACCCGTATCGTGGGGAAACAGTAAAAGCATTTATTGTATTAAAAAAAGGAGCTGAAGTGTCAGCAGAAGATCTAAATAACTTTATGAGAAAACGAATTGCATCATTTAAAGTACCACGCTTATATGAATTTCGAACAGAATTGCCAAAATCAGCAATTGGAAAAATCTTGCGTAGAGAATTAAGGAAGGAAAACAATCCGGATCAAAATAATATGGACAATGAAAGAAGTGATTCCTAATTGAATATTATTGTACTGCTTTCAAGAACGATTGATTCTGAACAAAAAATTACGGTACAAGACGATATGATCCAGACGGAAGATGTAGAATATGTAATTAACCCTCTGGATGAAGTTGCGTTGGAAGAAGCTATTCGTTTAAAAGAGAAACATGGCGGATCCATACTAGCGATAACAGCAGGAGAAGTGAATGCGGAAAAACAGCTGCGGCTTGCACTTGCAATCGGTGCGGATAAAGGGGCACTGTTAGTGGTGAATGATAGGAAAGAAGAACCCGCTAATATTGCATCTATATTGTCCTCCTATATTAAAACAATTCCATTCGATATTATTTTGGCAGGTTCCTTTACCATTGATGGAGGATCTGCACAAGTAGGACCACGTGTTGCAACAGCATTGAAAATTCCGTATATAAACAATATAGCAAAGTTGACGATAGAGAAAGACAAAGCAATCATTGAAAAACATTCATCCGAAGAGATCGAAACATACAGTGGCTCATTGCCTTTATTAGTAACAGTACCACAAGGTTTAAATGAACCAAGACTTCCTGCGCTTGCTGGAATTATGAAAGCAAAAAGAAAGCCATTAGAAAAAATCACTCCATTATTGAAACAATCGGAGTTAATAAAAACAAATCACTATCAATTTCCAACAGTGGAGAGACAAAATTTGTTTATTCAAGGAGATAGTGTGGAACAAGCTGCCCGATTGGCAAAACTGATAAAGAAAATTCAGTAGCTTTTTAGGAAGGGAGGGGTAAAAATGACAGAGAAAATAATGATTATTGGGGAAATGAACAAAGGCAAAATATGTTCCTTTACACTTGAATGCATAGCGGCAGCTGAGACAATAGCGGATGATGCAGAAATAGTTGTTGTATTATATGGAGAAGTGAAGGCAGCGTCTATAGTGGAAGAGCTGACTTATTATCATGTTGATAAAGTTATATGGGTAAAAGAGGAACCAGGTGCATTTACAGAAGAAGCATATGGACAATGTATATTAGCTATATTACAAAAGGAAAAACCGTCAAAAATAATAACGTCCCAAACTGATTTCGGAAAAAATATTGCTCCCTATATAAGTGAAGTAACAGCGATTCCACTTATCTCTAACGTAAAGGATATAAAAAAAGAAGTACATTCATTTTTAGTAACACGATCTATTTTTTCCGGAAAGCTAGATGAAATCATTCGATTGGAAACCGATGTTTTTATTGTTGCAATAAAACCAAACAGCTGGGATATGCCAGTGAAACGAGACAGAAAAGCAATTGCCGTAGAAGAGTACGTAATGACTGACACAAAACCAGTATTTTCTGTCGTAAAAGTGAAAAAAGAACAAGAAAATACGATTGATCTACTGGATGCTAAAGTAATTGTTGCAGGTGGAAGAGGAATAAAAAATAAAGAGGGAATGGAATTAGTAAAAAAATTGGCAACTACTCTTGGCGGTACGGTAGGCGTATCAAGAGGTGCTGTTGAATTAGGTCTTAGTGACTCATCCTTGCAAATTGGTCAAACGGGAAAAGCTGTCGCACCAGATATTTATATTGCTTGTGGAATTTCAGGAGCAATCCAACATATAGTCGGGATGAATGGAGCCAAGGTGGTTATTGCGATTAATAATGATCCAGACGCTCCCATATTTCAAGAAGCAGACTATTGCATTGTAGGAGATGTCTTTCAAGTTGTGCCATTGCTAATACAGCAGCTGGAGGATAGAGAATAATTATCGTCCCAAAGAGAAATGATGATTGATGCCTTCTATTATTTCTATATCGAATAGAACGTTTGATGGTTGGGGAAATTATGAACGAAACAAATTATTAGCATCACAACAAAAACGATGGTATACTTTCGATATTATAAGTTTAACACTTTGAGGAGGCAATATTTAATGGCTATATCACATGCAACAGATCAAAACTTTCAAACAGAAACAGGTACAGGGGTAGTACTTGCAGACTTTTGGGCACCTTGGTGCGGACCTTGTAAAATGATTGCACCAGTTTTAGAAGAATTAGACGCTGAAATTGGCGATAAAGTAAAAATTGTTAAAATCGATGTTGATGAAAACCAAGAATCAGCTTCTAAATTCGGTGTAATGAGCATCCCAACACTATTGGTTTTTAAAGATGGAGAAGTTGTGGATAAAGTAGTTGGCTTCCAACCAAAAGAAGCACTTGCTGAATTATTATCTAAACATGCTTAAAAATGTCGTGAAGAGCAAATTGTTCTTCACGTTTTTTCTTTTTCTAGAAAGTTAAAAACAAAATAGGATAAGTGATAACTTGACAGTTGTGTCCGTATCCAGGCTTTAACACTAGGACGCACTAATGCCAATAAAAACATAAGGACGTGGCGCTTTTAATAAGGAAGTATCTGCTTTTCGTGCTTTTTTGATAAGAAAAGTAGTGATTCTATTTCTCCATTTTTTCTGCTTAATCCCCTTTTATTTTCCATTCCTATCTTTTTTCTTGCTGAAACCCGCCTCCTCCACGTATCATAGATAATAGCATATAATGAACTGAACTCGGCAGTTAGACAAGTAGATTTATGCTCATTAACAGCAATGACACAATCACACAAAGCCTTATTTATACAAAGTGATGTAAAAAAGGCGAGAATTTGTCGACAGCCTGACCATTCAGGGAGGGAAGACTAGGAAGACTATGAATAATACAATAAAAAATAAACTGATGCTCTTACCTGATCAGCCTGGATGTTACTTAATGAAAGATAGACAAGGAACCGTGATATATGTAGGAAAAGCAAAGGTGCTAAAAAATCGAGTGCGTTCCTATTTTACTGGTTCCCATGATGGGAAAACATTAAGGCTTGTAAATGAAATCGAGGATTTTGAATATATTATTACATCATCTAATATGGAAGCATTACTATTAGAGATTAATTTAATTAAAAAATACGATCCAAAATATAATATCATGCTAAAAGATGACAAAAGCTATCCTTTCATCAAGCTGACAGCGGAAAAGCATCCTCGTTTAATTACAACAAGAAAAGTAAAAAAAGATAAAGGCAAATATTTTGGGCCATATCCGAATGTACAAGCAGCAAACGAAACAAAAAAACTGCTTGATCGTATTTATCCATTAAGAAAATGTTCTACTTTGCCTGACAGAGTATGCTTATATTATCATCTTGGTCAATGCCTGGCACCATGTATAAAAGATATTCAGCAACAAGAATATCGACAAATGGTCGATGAAATCACGAAATTTCTTAACGGCGGCTATAAAGAGATAAAAAAAGAATTAACAATGAAAATGACTGCTGCTGCAGAAGAATTGGATTTCGAAAGGGCTAAAGAATTTCGGGATCAAATCGCTCATATTGAAGCAACAATGGAAAAACAGAAAATGATGATGACTGATTTAGTTGATCGGGATGTATTTGGATTTTCGTATGATAAGGGCTGGATGTGTGTGCAAGTCTTTTTTATTCGTCAAGGAAAATTGATTGAACGGGATGTTAGCATGTTTCCGATTTATCAAGAGCCAGAAGAAGAAATGCTCACCTATTTTGGCCAGTTTTATGCAAAAGATAATCATTTTAAACCGAAAGAAATATTAATTCCGAATAGTATTCAAGGGGAAATGGTAGAAGAACTTTTGAATGTGAAGGTGTTAAAGCCGCAAAAAGGGCAAAAGAAAGAACTTGTTTTGTTAGCTAATAAAAATGCCAAAAATGCATTAAATGAAAAGTTTGCGTTAATTGATCGAGATGAAGAAAGAACGATTAAAGCAGTTGAAAATTTAGGGCAGCAGATGGGCATTTATACGCCCCATCGAATAGAGTCATTTGATAACAGTAATATACAAGGCACAGACCCGGTATCTGCGATGATTGTATTTATAGATGGAAAACCGGCAAGAAAAGAATATCGGAAATACAAAATAAGAACCGTTCAAGGCCCAGACGACTACGAGTCCATGCGAGAAGTAGTAAGACGAAGATATCAGCGTGTGTTAAAAGAAGGATTGCCTCTTCCTGATCTAATCGTAATTGATGGAGGAAAAGGCCAAATAGAAGCAGTCAAAGAAATACTATTATTCGAATTAGGTTTGGACATACCTGTTGCCGGATTGGCAAAAGATGAAAAACATCGAACTTCTCAATTATTGTATGGAAATCCATTGGAAATCATTTCATTGGCTAGAAATAGTCAAGAATTTTATTTGCTGCAACGTATCCAAGATGAAGTTCACCGATTTGCAATTACCTTTCATCGTCAAATTCGCGGGAAAAACGCCTTCCAATCATTACTAGATGATATTCCAGGAATTGGGGAGAAGCGACGAAAGCTACTATTAAAAACATTCGGCTCGGTAAAAAAAATGAAAGAAGCAACAATCGAAGAATTCAGGGAAATCGGCATACCTGCAAACGTAGCAGAAGAGTTATTGACAAAATTGAAGGAATAAGAGGAAAACTAAATACAGCACAAGCGTTTCAAGGCTCCTAAAGAGCCAAAACAATGTGAATTTCTGCTGTGGTTTAACTTACAGCAATCTATACGAAAAGTGTCGGAATAAAAAACAATGTTGTATGATGAAAAACTCTATGCTATAATGATGGCAACTTATAACTTAATAAGTGAAGGTAGAGGTGCGAACTTCAAAAGTAATAATCCAGAGAAGGATGAGCTTCAAAGAAGGATTATGAAAGGGACAGTTTGCCGAAGTAAAGAAAAGCTCATTTTTTCTTTGCTGGTTTTGCATTGAATAAATGCAAGACTGTCAAAACAAGGAACTGTTTTGGAGGGCTATCTCACTGTTTGTGCACATTTTAATGGATTTTTCTGCACAGCAATGAGACGTTCTTCTCATTGCTTTTTTTAGTGTGCCGGGCATGTTCACTAGCTAGGCGGTGCAAGTCCGCTATGG
>JBDNRM010000076.1:0-17213 GCA_047718615.1 Bacillus sp. (in: firmicutes)
ATTCCGCGTTTCTCCCGTTAATTCCGCGTTTCTCTTGTTAATTCCGCGTTCCTCCGTTTTTTCCTTTTAGCACAAAAG
The DNA here is from genome assembly GCA_047718615.1 of Bacillus sp. (in: firmicutes). Lineage (GTDB taxonomy): Bacteria > Bacillota > Bacilli > Bacillales > Cytobacillaceae > Niallia. Next base: position 79 of record JBDNRM010000076.1, read on the forward strand.
AAAGTTTACAAGATAATCACAATCCCTATAATCTGACCAATGATTTGTTTTACGAACATTTAATTAACATAGGCATAAGTGAAGCAGTGGGCTCATAGAATAAAATAGTGAGATTTACCATAAAAGAAATAAGCAAGGGCAACTTCAACATTTGTTGAACAGCTCCTTAAATCACACCTTTTTTTCACATGAATGTACAAGAGTTTACTTTCTTTTTGATTAAATGGAGGGATGAAAATGAGTCAGAATTACAATCAAAATCCTGAATTCCGCAATTATTCTAATTACGGTTATCAACAAGGTTATGGAGCTGCTCCTGGTTATAGTACTGGACAGCAATATGTACCACAGCAAGCACCACCTGTTCAACAAAGCACGCCACCAGCAAGCAGTCCTTCTTTACCTGGGCAACTGCCTATTGAAGCCTCGTATATCGAAAATATTTTACGACTAAATAAAGGAAAACTAGCAACTGTTTATACAACATTTGAGAACAATAAGGAATGGAATGCAAAGATCTTTAAGGGGATTATTGAAGCAGCTGGCCGAGATCATCTGATTTTAAGCGACCCTCAATCAGGTGTACGCTACTTAATTCCAATGGTTTATCTCGATTACATTACATTTGATGAAGAAATTGAATATGAATATCCATATGGAGCAGCAGCACCAAATCTTTCTACTTACCCACCAAGGTAATATTTACTGGGACTCGGCACATTATAGATGCCAGTCCTCTTTTTTATAAAAGGCTCTGTTAAAATTTCATGTTAATGTTTATAGAAAAAACAGAACTTCTATAAAATTAGGAGTTCTGTTTAATTTATTGTCTTATTGAACTAACGCCCCGTTAGATATATATAAAGACTTACACAATAATTGCATATTATCTAAAGAATAAGAAATTACTTTTTACCTTTTCGTTCTAAAAGTATAGGTGCTATATTTAGTAAGATAGAAACAATGGTCAAAAACCATAATGCCCTTTTCATACCAGGTACCACATCTGATAAAGCTGCCCAATCTTCTGCTTTTACCCACCCAGATACAAGACTGTATTCTGAACAAAGTGTTAAGGCTGTAAATGATAATCCTATCGCCATAGTAAGCTTATAATCCTTGCCTGCTATATACATATAAAGATTTATAAAAGTTGCTACTATTGCAATAACCCCAAATATTATCCACATAACTTACCTCCATATATTCTTATTTATGTCGTGTAATAATACTAATGTGCATCATTTCAATTTTTTGCATTACTTTTTTATTAGACAATAATACATCAAATCTTAGTTTATCATATGTTTTAATAATTGGTATTAAATTCCCTTTTATATCGTTTATTGTGGCTTCATTTAATTGATGTTGGAGGCTTTCAAGCACTTGGAACCAAACGAGATACTTATCAAGATATTTCGTTGCCACGCCGTTAAAAAAAGCCATTTATTCAGGTAGCGGGTTCTAAAAATGCAGTGTTTGTTAAACCAGTGAAAGTGGCAGTACAAGGTTTACAACGATACCGTTGTTTCTTTACTTCATCACCAGCCTTTTAAAAAAATCTATCCCACATTTGCGGATAGATTTTTTCCTTTTTACCCGACTCTTAACGGGCAGTAACTTCCCTTCTAATGGAAGTCTCCTCTTATAAATACTTTACGGCTGCAATAATTAATAATAGCCATGCTGTTAAAAAGGCAACTCCGCCAAGAGGCGTGATTGCGCCTAAAACGCTGATTTGCGTAACAGCCAATACATATAAACTTCCTGCAAATAGAATAATGCCAGCTAGCATTAGCCAGCCTGACCAGCTTAATAAGTTGCTTTGTGGAAATTTCATCATTAATGCTCCGATAATTAAAATACCGGTGCTGTGAAACATTTGATACGTAACTGCCGTTTTCCAAATTTCTAAGTATTTTGCGCTTATTTTTCCTTCTAACCCATGCGCACCAAATGCTCCTAGCGCCACTGCTAAAAAGGCATTAATTGCTCCAATTATAATAAAAGCCTTCATCATTTCCTCCTACCTTCTCTTAAAAATCAAATAAAGAATCGCCATTTCCCTCTTCTGTATGTATCTTTTTTGTTTGCACTGTTTGTGTTGTAGGACTAGGACTAAATGATGCTTGCGGGATATTTGCAGATGGCTGTATTACTTGATAACCCAAGTTTGCCCCTTTTTCATCTTTCTCCAAAATCAATTCACATAAAGATTTCATTGCATGTACACATTCTCTTATTCGAGACTCCGATTCACTTGTCTTTGCTTCTTTTAATTGATCTTCCATTTTTGTTAATAATTGTTGGACAGATATGTTCATTTCTCTCTCCTTTTCTTATCGTTCACTGGACTGAGTCCATGACAGGCTTCAACTTCGATTTAAAGTGTAGCAACGTTGTAATCGATGCAAACCGCCATTAGTTCATTCTTTTAGAGGTTGTTCAAAAAGTCCGGTAAAAATGACACATCGAATTTCTTCGTTGGCTTCACTTTTCCGCTTCTCACGTATCAACTAGAGGATCTTCCACTAAAAACGCTCACGTCCTATGAGCAACGTGGAAGTCATCACATCCTGTGAAAGGGCGATGCTCAGGAGCAAGCCGCCTCGAACTTCTCGGTCCTTTTTATCCTCCTTTTTGAACACGTACTTTTATTATATTATTCCTTATCCAAAAAATCATCTACACACCAATCGATTGGCCGTTTTTTCCATTTTGCTAAAATTGTATTTATTTTCGAAAAAGGTTTACTTCCAAAGAAACCTCGATAAGCAGACAACGGACTTGGATGACTGGACAGAATCACTTCATGTTTATCTGTATCAATTAATGCTAACTTCCCCTGTGCTGGTTTTCCCCATAATACAAATATAACTGGATCTTCCCTCCTGTTAAGCTCTTTTATTATCTCGTTCGTGAAAATCTCCCACCCTTTCCCTTGATGAGAATGAGCCTGTCCTGCTCTTACAGACAAAACAGTGTTTAATAAAAGGACTCCTTGATCTGCCCAGCTTTTTAAATAGCCATGATCCGGAATAGTACAGCCAATATCTTCCTTTAATTCCTTATAAATGTTTTTTAAAGAAGGAGGAATACGAACAGATGGTTTAACGGAAAAACTTAGTCCATGTGCCTGATTGGGACCGTGATAAGGATCTTGTCCTAGTATTACTACTTTCACTTGATAATAGGAAGTAAATAGCAAACTATTAAATAAGTCCTTTTTGGCTGGATAGATTGTATACTGTTGGTATTCTTGCAGTAAAAATTCCTCCAGCTCTATAAAATAGTCTTTGTTTTTTTCTCTATTTAAAAGAGACTCCCAGTCACTCTGTACTACTATATCTGCCATATATATGCCGCTCCCTTAGTTTTCAATAAATGTTACTTGTACAGAATACCCTAATTGTTCATAGAACTGTTTTAATGTTTTTTTGGCATTTGTTTCAGCAACAGTTAATACCCCTTGATTTATTGCTTCCTTTTGTATTTCTTCTTTTGCCTCATTCGCTAAAGAATATCCCTCGTTCCAATCTACTTCTCCTCTGAATATACCTGCTAATGAATATGTCTCAACCTTTTCAAAATCAATAGAGGGATCCTGTAATAGTTGCGCATGGGGCAAATTTAACGTTATTTGTTTTTTATCTTCATCTATCTTTAGCTGATCAGAAGTTAGGTTTTCTAGATTAACACCTGCTGTAACAGCACCTGGAACGACTAGTAATAGCTTTCTTTTTGTTCCAGGTATATTTGTTTCAATCTCTTTCCCAAACAATTCATTATCCTCTTTTTCGAGAATTACTTTTACAAAAGCCTGAGAAGTCGCCAACGAAGATAAGTCCTTCATTTGTTCTAAATAACTGCTCGTTCTTACAGAAGCTTTATCTGTAAAGGACATTTTTAATAGTCCTGCAATGACTGCAAGCAATACCATAATAAAAACAACTAGAAAAAATAATAATTTAAATTGCCGCTTTTTTTTACTATATAAGCGGAATTTAGGAAAACGAAATTCCCTTGATGTACTCATATCTAATGAAGCGGATGCTTGCTCTTTTTTTGCTGCATCTAGCTCTTTTTTAATGCTCTCTTTTTCTTTTTTACTGACCATTTCTTCTCTCCTTTTACACACTTATTTACTAAATAGATAAACGAAATCAGTTCTCGTTTTTCTCCATAATCTCGAGATTAGTATGCATTACCCTTCAGCTTAACTAATTACTATACGCATCTTATCAAAAATAGTTCTATCTATCATGATATTTCTCTATCAATATCGTTTCTTCCTATATCGTTTCTAGCAAAAAAATGACTATTTTACAAGGTTGTTTCGAAAATAAGAATATTTTACCAATAGCTTTTATGTTTATTCTTTTTGAAAACGGATAAATAAAGCATATACAGAGCAGACAATCAGCTCTTCTTAAATCTAAAGGAGGAATACATGATGTATAAAGTAGAAGTAGTAGAAAACGGAGTTCAAGCAAGCAATGTAATTAATGCGTTGGAAAACCAAGGGTATGAAAAAGATCATATTTATATTTTTGCTCATGACAAAGATCGCTCTGATGATTTAACGGAGGCGACAGATACTGCTGAAGTTAGCTTGCAGGAACAAGGATTATTTGATTCTCTCAGCAATGTTTTCAAAAAAAGAGGAGACGAGCTGCGTTCTAAAATGCAATCTGTCGGTTTAACAGAACTGGAAGCAGAAAAATATGAAGAAGTATTAGATACAGGGAAACTTGTTATTGTCGGATCCCATCAATAATCATTACTAAAATATATTGAATAACACCATCTTATTCGTTCACATCAATTTCTCTTCTCTCACAATTATCATATAAGAGTATGTTCAAGAAGGGGGATAAAAAGGACCAAGAAGTTCGAGGCGGCTTCACTTTGGAAAGTAGAAAAGTAAGCCCTTGCAGAAATTCGATGTGTCCATCTTACCAGACTTTTTGAACAATCTCTATAAAGTGCAAGACTGTATGAAGGGTAGAATCTTATTCCACCCATTCCTGCAGTCTTGTTTTACTAGCCTAGTAATTTATCATAAACAGATTTTGCGTAAACAGGATCCTTTGTATTATGAATAAGTGCTCTTCCATCCGAAAATAATACAACTCTCGCTTTTTCCATTTGCACCGATAATAAAAAAGGATTTGATTTTACAGCATATCCATTGTTTTGCAAACTTTTTGCTAAGCTGTTCAAAGATACCTGCTTTTCTTTTGATGGGCGAATTTGCACCGTATCTCTTCCACATAAAATCGCTGTTTTGGTTTGGTTTTTTTTATCTAAAAATGGATATGTCGGTTCTGTCCCACAAGAAGTACAGGTTGATTTTTTTATACGATTTACTTTTATCGACTGATAATGATTGTTCCATAAATCAAAGCTTAAAAACGTCCCTCTTAACGCTTCATTATCTTCTACTAATAACTTCATGGCCTCTGTCACTTGATGTGTTACCACCATTTGTACAGCCGGCGCTATGATTCCACCAGTATCACATGTCATTCCTTGAAGTGGAATTTTCTGTAATAGGCAATGTAAGCAAGGCGTTACACCAGGAATGATTGTATAGCTCATGCCGACACTTCCTACACATGCACCATATATCCAAGGCTTGTTATATTTTTGGGCTAAATCATTGAGAAGCATTCGTGTTTCAAAATTATCCGTTGCATCCATGATCACATCGACACTTGAAATCTTCTGTTCCAGTAAATCAATGGTTGCTTCACTAACAATCCCTTGAATATCACACATTGAATTGACTGCTTGTAATCGTTTTTGGGCAGCAACAGCTTTTGGCATTTTATTACATACATCTTCTTCTGTATACAATGTCTGTCGCTGCAAATTACTTAATTCAATATAATCCCTATCAATAATGGTTAACTTCCCTATTCCCGCTCTTGTCAACATTTCTCCAATACTTGATCCTAACGCACCTGCTCCAATAAGCAATACATGCTTTTCCGCTAGTTTTTTTTGACCTGTTTTTCCTATTGGTGGGAAAAGTATTTGACGGGAATACCGGTCATTATTCATCTTTTATTCCCCCCGTAAATAATTATCATCCTCCACTTACAGGAGGAATAAACGCAATAATATCTTCTTTTGAAATAACATCTCCATCTAATGCAAACTCCTCATTGATCGCGGTCATCGCGACATCCAATGGCAATGCAGGATAGTCGTTCTTTAACAAATTTTTTATTTCGCTTACCGTTTTTCCACTTGCTTCTACTAGAAGTGATTCTTGTCCGACAATATCTTTCAGTGCTGCAAAAAAAAGTACTTTATTCATTATTTATCCTCCTTTTTTGGCTTTCCCGATGGATAAGAATTAGTTCCTTGTTGATTTCCTATCCATTCTTCACCATCTTCCCAATACTCTTTTTTCCAAATAGGGACTATTTCTTTTATTCGTTCAATTGCATACCTATTTGCTTCGTACGCATCGTTTCGATGGGGGGTGGAAACAGCAATGACAACCGCAATATCTGTTATTTCCAGCCTGCCAATTCTATGGGAAATGGATACTTCTGAATGTTTCCATTTTTCAGTTATTTCTTCCCCGATTTGTTGTAATTTTTTTAATGCCATCGACTCATATGCTTCATATATTAAGTGTAGCGTTTTTCTTCCATGTGTCAATTCCCTAACTGTACCAATAAAGGTAGTAATTGCTCCTGCATCTCTTCTTACCACTTTATCGATTACTTCTTGTACAGAAATTGGCTTATTTGTAATTTCAATATTCATTTTAAACTCCTTCAGCTTATAAAGTGGGTTGCATCTCTTTTACCTCAAACTTATACTACTATTCTACTAAAAATCCATGTTATAGGATAGAAGTATCCTATTTATTAAAAGGCCACCATGAAAAGGGGATTTGGCAACCTTGCATACACTTCGCTTTCCTGTGGGCGGGCTACGAGCCTCCTCGCTGCATTGTGGGGCTTTTCCTTTCCCGCAACCCCCATAGGAGTCTTCGTATATTCTGGCTGCTTCCTCCTTCAATCTATCAACGAACTTAATAAAATTGTTATTTTCATCGTTTATCGTGTTAATTTTACTAGGATTGCTGTCTATTGGAAGGAAAAGAATAGATTTGGCGTTTTTAGTGGAAACTATTGTTCGTTAACAACCATTAAAGTATGTACATATAAATGAAGAATGTTGATTTCGTTGGTTAACTAATGAAAAAAAGCTTGAATAGTTGTATGATTAGTTTAAAATACTTTTCCAATGATGGAGTTTCACATTTTGTAAACAACTATAGGAGGCATGCATAATGAAAAAAGTTTTAACATTAGCTGGTTCGGATACAAGCGGCGGTGCTGGTATTCAAGCAGATTTAAAAACATTTCAAGAATTAGGCGTATATGGAATGACTGCACTAACAACGATTGTAACAATGGATCCTAAAAACGGTTGGCATCATAATGTCTTTCCTCAAGATATAAAAACAGTTGAGTCACAATTAGAAACCGTTCTTTCTGTAGGTATTGATGCGATGAAAACAGGCATGTTAGGTTCTGTGGAAATTATTGAACTGGCAAGCAAGTTAATCGTTGAAAATAAACTAGATAATGTTGTTATCGACCCTGTTATGGTTTGCAAGGGGGAGGATGAAGTATTGCATCCTGAAACTGCTGATGCACTAAGGGAATTGCTTGTACCAAAAGCAACGGTTGTCACACCTAATTTATTTGAAGCATGGCAGCTTTCAAAAACAGATAAACCAATTAAAACAGTGGATGATTTAAAAGAAGCTGCTGTTAAAATTCATGCTTTAGGTCCTAAATACGTACTTATTAAAGGCGGCAGCAAATTAAAGCACGAAAAGGCAATCGACCTTCTTTACGATGGAAAAGACTTTACTTTTTATGAAAGTGACATTGTAGATACTACGTATACACATGGAGCAGGCTGCACTTACTCTGCTGCGATTACGGCAGAATTAGCAAAAGGTAAAACAGTATTAGAAGCGATACAAATAGCAAAGGATTTCATCACAGCAGCCATCAGCAACGGCTTTAAACTAAATGAATATGTTGGACCAACGATGCATGGTGCATATCGAAAATTAAGAAAAGCGGAAGCGCCTTGTTAATCGCCGTACGGACTGAAGGGGCTTCGACTGAGATAAAGGAAACACGAAGAGCGTTAGCGATTCGATGTTGACTTATCGTAGGGAGAAGACCTGAAGTACGATAGGCGATAGGCGCTGGAGCTAGACACCAGTCTAACTTTAAAGAACCTATTCTTTCTTATCTTTGAACAAAAAGAAACGATCAGTGCAAACTAAGAAACCATTAAATAAATAATGGAATATACTAGAATAGACGGAGGTTAATAACAGTTAAAAATATTTTGTAAAAGTTCATAAAAACTTCTTATTTTATTATAATCTTTATTTTTATAATAAAACTAAGAGGTGATATAAATGAGATACTATTCAATAGATAGATTTACTAAATGGATAGGAAAAACAACACAAACATTAAGTAAAGGGGATAAACAAAATACTTTTAAACCACATCATGTAATTGAAGGGGATTGTACAATTAGTTCAAAAAAAGAAGTTGATGGAAAGTGATCCTTGCAAAGAAAATAAGGATAAAACCAACTAAAAAGCAGGAACATCAGCTTTGGAAATCAGTAGGAACAGCTCGCTGGGCATATAACTGGACATTAGGGAAACAAGAAGAAAATTATAAGAACGGTGGTAAATTTATATCTGATGAATTCCTGCGTAAAGAATTGACTGTTTTAAAACAAACGGAAGAATATTCTTGGTTGTATGATGTATCAAATAATATTACAAAACAAGCAATTAAAGATGCTTGTGATGCGTATAAGAAATTCTTTAATAATCAAGCAAATAAACCACGTTTCAAAAGCAGGAAGAAATCAAAACCATCTTTTTATAATGACCCTATCAAGTTAAAAGTCAAAAAGAATAAAGTATTAATTGAAAAAGTTGGCTTGATTAAAACATTTGAACTTTTGCCAATGGGTGTAAAGTACTTCAATCCAAGAATCAGTTTTGATGGTAAGTACTGGTATTTGTCTGTTGGAATGGAAGAAGGAGTACAATCAACGGAATTAACAGATGTTTCGCTTGGAATTGATGTTGGCGTGAAAGAACTAGCAGTATGTTCAGATGGTAGAAAGTTTAAAAACATGAACAAAACAAAAGCAGTAAAAAAGGCAGTGAAACGCCTTCGCAGGTTGCAGCGTCAAGTTTCTCGGAAATATGAGATGAATAAGGAGGGAGACCGTTTTGTCAAAACCAGCAACATTATAAAAATCGAAAGGAAAGTGCGGAACCTATATAGAAGATTATCGAATATCAGAACCAATTATCTTCATCAAACGACAAACGATATTGTGAAAACCAAACCATATCGAATTGTAATGGAAACCTTAAACATCAAAGGAATGATGAAGAATAAGCATTTGTCAGAAGCGATTGCCAAACAAGGATTATACGAATTCAAACGGCAAATCCAGTATAAGTGTGAGAAGCATGGGATTGAATTTGTGGAGGCTGATAAATGGTATCCATCTTCTAAAATGTGTTCATGTTGTGGAACGGTTAAAAAGAATCTAAAGCTATCTGACCGAGTATATCAATGTGATTGTGGTCTTATAGTGGATAGGGATTTGAACGCTTCTATCAACTTATCACATTATCAATTAGCAAATTAACACCAAAACGTTACTTGCTAATATGTAGGATTCGTTGTATCCGAATTTACGCCCTCGGAGTGTTATATCAAACGAAAGTAGCTTCGGCAAAATCGGGCACGAGGAACAGGGAAATAAACAAACTTTATAGATTTTTATTAGGTTTTGGCAACGGGAACAAATGGAGTTCATACAAGCAGACAAGGTACAACAAGAGATTGAGCAAAAAGCAAATAAAGATGTTTACATTCATTTAGAAACAACAAATGGTGCCTATGCCAACCATAAAGACGAAACGTTCTTTAATTCTGGTGCCTATATTCGCAATGCACAACTATCCTATGAATATGGAAAAATCACCGGTAATGGACCGTATCGAATTGGGCTAAAAACAAAAATTGGCTGGATATATGCAGAAGGAATTACTCACTATGAAATAGATGATAAAGACCGTCTGCTTCTTGCCGGACTTGATTTTACTGGAAAGCTGGCAGTTGCTCTTGAAATTAGCGAAACACCCTTTGAATAAAATTAGAAAGGAGGAATAAAAAACATGGAAAAAGAAAGACATGTTTTAGTGATTTTCCCCCATCCGGATGATGAAGCATTCGGTATATCAGGAACTATAGCAAATTATACACATGATAACATTCCTGTAACTTATGCATGCCTAACATTGGGAGAAATGGGTCGAAACTTAGGAAATCCTCCCTTCGCAACAAGAGAAACATTGCCATTAGTTCGGAAAGATGAACTACAAGAGGCTGCGAGAGTGTTAGGGATTGAGGACCTTCGTATGTTAGGATACCGAGATAAAACAATTGAATTTCTAGCGGAGGATGTACTGATCAAGGAATTCACTGCACTTATCAATGAGTTAGATCCATCCTTAATCATCTCTTTTTACCCTGGCTACTCTGTGCATCCTGACCATGACGCTACAGCAGAAGCCGTTGTAAAAACATTAGAAAAAATAGATGCTTCAAAACGTCCGAAGCTGCATTGCATTGCCTTCTCACGCAACTGTATAGAAGACATAGGCGAGCCAGATATTACAATAGATGTACAGCGTTTTGCCGATACAAAAATGGCAGCCATTGGTGCACATCGTTCGCAAACACAAGAATTTATAGCTGCTATGCAAGAAGGATTGACGAATCAAGTGCCAGAAGTATTAGAGCGACTTTACACGGAGAAATTGTGGACATATAAATTTGATAACAAGTAACAGGAAAGACAAGATTCTACTTTCATTACCACAATATATTGTGGTAGTTTTCACACTAAAAGGTGGCTATTAAACCAATTAAATAGCCACCTTTTCCTTATAAAAATTAGATGAAGTTATTAAGCAACACTTTTGCCTCTATCCCCTTCTCTTTACTAATTTCTTCTATTATATTGTTTTGTACTTTCACAAATTCAGCATATTTAGGACTGATTTTAATCAATGAGTCATGAAAAGGTGATCCTTGTTTAAAGTTAGGTAAATTTCCTTTTTCTATAGAACATGGTGTTACATTATCCATCGTTTTTAAATTTTCAATAAGCAAACAAAACATATCCTTTAATTGCTGCTTCGCTCGACTATCATTAGAAATTAACTCTTCAATAAAATTCGGATTAGGTTGTTGTGTCTTGAAATGCTCCACCAATGTTTGATTGTCCCAAGACTCTGTTTCTACCTTTTCCTGCACCTCATCCATATCATCTAATAATTGTATCAATCTTAGCCATGCAGTTTTCATTGCTTCGTCCTCTAGATGAACCTTTAGAAATGGTTCATATATTTGAGAAATTAACATTCCAAATGAACCTGGGAAAATTCTTTTTAACTGGTCAGATAAATATTCTTTTTTCTCTGTCTCACTTAAAGCAAGAGTCTTATTAAGTTCTTTCGCTATGCTCGTAAAATCCTCTGATTGATCTAACCTGTTCATAAGCATTTCGGTTAACAGTTTTCTACGATTAATATCATCTAGCTCTATCTTGATACAATCAAGCTGCTCGCTTAAAAGCGTTTTGATATTTTTTTCACCTTGTAAAAATACTTTGATTTCTTCAATGGAAAAATGTAATAACCTTAGGGAAGAAATTAATCTTAAAGTTGTAATATTTTCTTGTGAATATTCTCGATAATTGTTCACTGCATTTTTCTCTACCGTTATAAGATTTACCTCTTCATAATATTTAATCGCTTTTTTTGTTAGTCCCGTTCTTTCCGAAACTACTTTAATATTCATATTTCTAACCTCCTCAACAAGTATATAAAAATTGTAATGTTGTCTGTAAGAGGCAAGTCAATAGTTTAGTTAATCAACATAAAGATTTTCGTGATAGGCTTTCCTTTTACCTTTAGATTGCATATAATCAGCTGCCATTCCAGCTGGATCAGACAACATCCTCTTCTAAGTTCTTTTTGACTCTCTCCAAATGATCTCCATCCTCTGCTCGCAAAATATTAACAAGCATTCTTTTTGTTAATTTCATCATAAATCCTTTTACATGTAAGTTTGCTTTAAACTGTACTTGAGTCCCCTCTTCCACTTCTGAAAATTCATATTCGTAATCCACAATTAAACCATTAGAGTTACTTCGAGTAATATAAGAGATGTTTTCTTCAAAGGAAAGGAATTCAATTTCTGCCACTGCCTTTTTTCCACGAACTTTTCTTATTTCTTGATATTTTGTTCCAATTGCGAGAGTACCTTCTGTAATTTTATGTGTTTCTTCTACATTTTTCATATATTCTGGAGCATTCCCTAAATTAGCCATATAGGCAAAAACAAGTTCAACTGGTTCTGCAATAATTATATTAGCCTGAAAATCAGCCATTTTTCCACCTCGAATTTTTCAAAATATGTCCTTTTCTGTAGACGATAGTTCAAGTATAACTGATTTTTTTAAATCGTTAAAAATTTTAACACAGGAACAATAATGAGTGATTACTCACTTTACAAATCAAGAGAAGAGAATTATTATAAAAGTGAGTAATCACTCATTTGGAAGAAGGGAGATAGAAAGATGACAACTAAACTCGTTATTTCTGCTGATTCAGTCTATAAATCATTTGGTAAACAATCTGTTCTTACTAACATAAGTTTGAAGCTCCAACGTGGTGAAATTTATGGATTATTAGGTCCTTCCGGTTCTGGGAAAACAACCCTTGTAAAGGAATTAGTCGGGCTAGATATACCGGATAAAGGTAATATCCTCGTTTTAGATAACAAAATGCCCAACTTAAAAACAATGGAACGTATTGGATACATGGCCCAAGCTGATGCCTTATATCACGAGTTAACAGCAATGGAAAATCTAGATTTTTTCGCAGCCTTATATGGACTTAAAGGTAAAAAGAAAAAAGAACGAATAGAATGGGCAGCTTCCTTGGTAGACTTATCTGATCACCTTCAAAAGCTTGTTTCTAATTATTCAGGTGGAATGAAACGCAGATTATCTATTAGTATTGCCCTGCTTAATAAGCCTGCCTTATTAATTTTGGATGAACCAACTGTTGGAATTGACCCTGTTCTACGAAAAAATATTTGGGCTACCTTTCAAAAATTAAAAGAAAATGGCACTTCTATTATTGTTACAACACATGTGATGGATGAGGCAGAAAAATGTGATACGCTTGGCATGATTCGCAATGGAAGAATTATTGCAAGCGGCTCCCCCGAAGCATTGAAGGCACAGTGTCATGCTCAAACAATGGAAGAAGCTTTTCTTTATTACGGAGGTCTTTCTTATGAGAATTAAAGCATTAGTGATTCGTATTATGAAACAATTTTACCGGGATAAACGAACAATGGCGATGATGATCCTTGCTCCTATCTTCATTTTAACCTTGTTACATTTAATTTTTAACGGAGAAGACTACGAGCCAAAAATCGGACTTATACAAGCTCCAGAAATGGTAACAGCAGCATTTGAGAAGAGTGATCTCTCCTATTCTGTCTACCAGGATAATAAGGAAGCAAAAAAGGCTATAGAGAACCAAAAAATAGACGGCTATGTATCCTTTGCTAATCACTCCCCTTCCATATTAGTAGAAGGCAGTGATCCAACGGTTAATGGCATTACCTTATCTCGTATAAAAGAAGTTTTGCTGCCTACTTCTAGTACTGGAGGAAATCTAGATATAGATTTTTTATATGGTTCTAAAGATATCAGTCAATTCGACTCGTTTGGACCTGTATTACTTGGTTTTTTTTCCTTTTTCTTTGTATTTTTAATAGCAGGAGTTTCCTTTTTAAGAGAACGAACTTCCGGTACATTAGAAAGATTACTATCAAGTCCTATTAGAAGATGGGAACTAGTTTTATCCTATGTAATTGGATTTGGACTATTTACAATGATTCAATCTAGCATAATCGTCGTCTATTCTGTGTATGTATTAAACATGATAAATGAAGGTTCTATTTTCTATGTATTGTTGGCAAATCTGCTTCTTTCCTTAGCCGCATTAACATTAGGAATCTTGCTTTCTACCTTTGCGAAAAATGAACTACAGATGATGCAATTCATCCCATTAGTTGTAGTGCCACAAGTGTTTTTTTCCGGACTGTTCAATTTAGAAACAATCTCTTCTTCTATAAATTGGCTTTCTATTATTACGCCATTGTACTATGCAGCTGATGCGTTAAAAGATATCATGATCCGTGGGAAAGGCTTAGCAGATATACTTATGCCATTGATGGTCCTGTTGGGATTTTCTGTAATTTTTATCATCATTAACATCCTGACTCTAAAAAAATATCGCAAAATATAAATTAGTACTCAAACTTCGCAGTTATAAATTCCTCTTAATGTATTAGCATAACTTGGTTTAGAGCAATTAGAAAAGGGTGATTGATTAATCTAGCAAACATTATTCCTTATAAATAGGGGCAAGATTCTCGTTTCAGGGTGCTCGCTTTCCGTGGGGCTCGGCTTTAGCCGCTTCGGCCCTTGGCCTGCAGGGTCTCAGCTGTCTCGCTAATCCCACAGGAGTCTCGCACCTTCCACTCCAATCAAGCCGTTTTGCTCCATTAGTTGCTGTCGTTGAACTGGTAAAAACACCCACTTTATTGAATAGACTAAAAGCGACACATTTTAGTAGAATAACGTTGAATAATAACATAAAAAATCAACGCTACTAGTGTTTAGTCATCATACCTTGTCATGAAATTCGAAGATAAGAACTTATTCTAAAACAGGGTGCTTGTAACGGAGGGTGCGAAGACTCCTGCGGGAAATGTGGGAAGGCTAAAGACCCCGCAAGGCAACGCCGAGGAGGCTCAGATCCCACCCCGCGGAAAGGGAAGCAACCCATAGTGGAAAGCAACCTCCACAATAAAAAACATGCCTCCCATTTTTTTGTTCTTAAACCGAGTAATATCAAGGAATTGCAAACGAATTTGATGGTGCGAAGTTTGAGTTAGTACAAGTACTTGTTCAAAAAGGAGGATAAAAAGGACCAAAAAGTTCGAGGCGGCTTAACTTTGAGCATCGGCATTCCACAGGATGTGGTGCCTTCAACGTTGCTCACAGGACAGCAAACAGCTATTCACTGTCCGCTAACTTCTTCTTTTTTCTTCTATCCATTATAATAAAGACATTCAATTTTTCAGAAGGAGTATTATCATGTCTGATCAAGATTCAATTTTGGAATTAATTCTTAAAGAAGAAAACAAAATGACAGATAAACAAAAAAAAATAGTAACTGCTGCTATTGAGGCATTTTCAGAAAAAGGGTTTGCTGCTACCTCCACAAATGAAATTGCCAAAAAGGCTGGAGTTGCGGAGGGAACAATCTTCCGGCATTATAAAACGAAAAAAGACTTGCTTTTAGCATTAGTGACTCCTGTTTTAAGTACATTTATCGCTCCTTTAGTTATCAAGGATTTTGATAAAGTGCTGCATGCCTCCCATAGTAGCTTTGAAGAACTGCTTCGGGCCATTGTAAAAAACAGATTAGCCTTTTTGCAAAAAAACTATACCCTGCTAAAAATACTTCTTCAAGAAATTCCTTTTCATGATGATTTAAGGGAAACGTTTAAAGAGCAAATTGCTGTCAAAGTTTTCAGCCGCTTGCAAGAACTCGTAGAAGCCTTCCAAAAAAAAGGAGAAATCATTGATATTCCATCCTTTTCAGCAGTTCGTTTAGCCATTACTAGTATTATGGGTTTTTTTATAGCACGTTACATTATTATGCCAGAAGCAGAGTGGGATGATGATGAAGAAATAGAGAGAACTATACAGTTTATACTTTACGGTTTACAGCCACGAAAGGAATAAAATTCAGAAAAGCCCCTTTCAACATGGCTTAATAGCAAAGAAATCACCTAAACTAATTAGATTCACACCATCGCACATGAAAAGAAGCAGGTGGAATACACGAAGACTCCCGTGAGAATACGCGAAAGTCGAGACCGAGAAGGCTCGTAGATGAGCCCACAGGAAAGCAAAGTGTAATCCACCTGCGGACTATTCGAGAGAGCCAAAGCCTCTTTTCAGGTTAGCCTTATTCCAAAACAATACTATTTTCCTATGCTTCCGCAAGCGCTAGATTAATGGCCTGCGCTACACCGCTTTCTTCATTTGTCCCCGTGACAAAATGACATTGTTTTTTTATTTCATCAACTGCATTTCCCATTGCAACCGCTCTTCCAGCCTTTAAAAACATCGAAAGATCATTAAAGTTATCTCCAATCGCCATCGTATCTTTTAAAGAAATCCCTTTAGACTGTACAAACTTTTCCAAAGCTACACCTTTTTGCGCATTTATCGCTGTTAACTCTAAGTTTTCTTTACCAGATGCACTAACCGCTAAACCCTCTACCTCACTCAACTGTTCTCTAACCTCTTCAAGCTTCGTTGGTTCAGTATGAGAAACAAGTAATTTATAAATAATGAATTCGTCATCTTCAAATAAAGGCAGATAGCTTTGTACTTCATGAATAACTTCCAAGCGTTCCTCTGCTGCCTTTTGTATCTCCTCTAGATCATGTATATGGCCACTTACCGTAAAAATATCCATAATTAACGATCTCGCCATTTTTTTGTCCAATGTATATGTACCTTTATTTGTATACACCTCATAATACACTTGGTTTTGATGAAGTATTTCTGCTATTCCTTTTGCCAAGCTCTTCTCTAATGGGTTGGTTCCTACTATTTCATGCTTATTTGTACGAATTTCAGCACCATTGGCACAAATCATCGGTGTAATAATTCCAGCATCTTTTAATAAATCACCCGCTTCTTCATACGCACGTCCTGTCGAAATAATAACCTCTATCCCTTTTTGCTGAGCAAGCTTAATTGCTTCCCTATTCGCTGTTGTTACTTCTTGTGCTGAAGTCAATAATGTTCCATCCATATCAGCTCCGAGGAGTAAACTTTGATAAAAAAATGTGAAAGATGTTAAAGTAACT
>JBDNRM010000077.1:0-16994 GCA_047718615.1 Bacillus sp. (in: firmicutes)
AAAGATAATTCTGTTTAATTTTTTGACACAGTTGAAAGCCATTCATATCTTTCATATAAACATCGAGAAGAATTAGAGAAGGAACATTATTGGAAATGAGATTTAATGCCTTTGATGGACTCGTAGCTATTTTTGTCAAAATATTTAAAGGTTTCAATAAAGTTGTTAAACTGATAATATCACTTGGGGAGTCGTCAACAATTAAAATGGTATCTCTTGATTCATTTTGAGTGGTAGTGAAGTCAAACATTATCATTTTCCTCCGGAGTAATTTGATAGTGATAGAAAAGAGTGAATAATCATGCACCCCATAAAAGGACTAAACCAGAAGCAGCTGTACTTAATCGTTTCTCTTATATTTTTTACAATTGTTTTTTTATCCGTATACAGTGTGTATTATATACAAATATGTGTTAGACAGGAAGTACAGGCTGAGGCAAATAAATCAAAGTATCATAAATTGAGCGAAAAAATTGTCGACTTAAATAATGAAAAAACTGATGAAGTTCGTAAATTTATTGCAACAGGAAATATGGATTATTTTTACAGTTACTGGAAAGTAATAAAAAAAATTAATACTATTCATGACAGTATGTCTACAATGCAAAAAGATATGATTACTCAGGAATCTCGATATTTAAATACTGCTATGGAAGATTTAGCCCTACTTTCTTATACTGACATTCGATCAATAAAATTGATGACTGATGCCATTTCCGTAAAACATGACCGCTTACCTCCAGAAATAAAAGAGTATGTAATCAATATTGAAGAAAAAAAGATGAGTAAATCTGAAAAAAGACAGCAAGCTTTAAATTTGTTATTTGACGAAAACTACATCAATGAAAAAAATGTAATTACCAATAATATTATGTCTTTCAGAAAATATGTGGATGAAAGACTAGATATTCAACTCAATGACGCTAAAAAGGGTGTTCAATCTGCAATTAATCTTCAATCATGGCTGCAATTATTTTTTGTTGTCACTTTTATCGGTATCCTCGTTTTACTATATTTATATAATGTACAACCAATTCGCAGCTACACTAATATATTAACAAATGTTAAGAAACCAAATGATACTTATGAACTTAAACCGACAGGATCATTTGAAACCAAGTTATTGGCTAAAGTTTTTAACCATTTGTACCAAAGTTTAGTTAAAGCAAATCAGGCAAAAAGTGAATTTTTATCAATGATAAGCCATGAATTACGGACACCTTTAAATTCTATCAATGGCTATATATTTTTACTCGAAAGATCCAAAATTACCGATCAACAAAAACAGTATTTGACTGTTATAGGAAATTCATCACGCCATCTTTTGCTATTAATCAACCAAATACTTGAGTTCGGAAAGATTGAAAAGGGTAAATTAAACGTTCATTTCTCTAAATTTGACATTCGTAAGACATTAAAAAATAATTTTGATATGTTTGCGTACAGCGCCGAGGAGAAAAATATTCACTTGAATTTTAATTGTGCAGAGCAGGTGCCAGAATATATTCGTAGTGATCAACGTTTGATCAATCAAATTGTAATTAATCTGCTATCAAATGCTGTTAAATTTACTCCGGGAGGATCCATTAATCTTAAGGTGGAATTTGTTCCATTCAGTCATTCAAATAAGCACGGTGATTTAGTTGTCTCTGTAATGGATACTGGGATCGGAATTAACAAAGAAAACTTTAAGAAGATATTTCAGGCTTTTGAACAAGCTTCTCCGGATATATCACTGAAATTTGGTGGAAGTGGGTTAGGACTTGCTATTACAAAGAATATTGTCGATGGTATGGGAGGGAAAATTAAAGTTAAAAGTGAGTTTAATAAAGGTACAACATTTATTGTCTCAATACCAGTGGATTACGTTGAGCATTCAAAAACAGAAGAGCAAGAAAATACTATTAAGGCCAATCAAGGAAATTTTCGAGATATTCCAGTATTACTTGTCGAAGATAATTTGATAAACGCAAAAATGGAGCGAGAGATTCTTGTAATGCTTGGATTTAAAGTGAGCACTGCTAATACTGGATTCCAAGCTATGGGTTTTATTGATCAGCAAAAGTTCCGCTTCCTCTTTCTTGATATCCGGTTACCTGATTGTTCTGGATTTCAAGTTGCAGATTATGCACGTAAATCAGTTTTGAACAAAAATAGTTATATTATTGCTCTTACGGCAAATATTGAGGAAGTTAATGAAATTCAACCTAAGAATATTAATTCATATCTTTCTAAACCGTTTGAAACTGAAAAATTGGTATCCATTGTAAAGTCAATCGATCAAGTTAGCGATAAAAAACAAAATATTAGTAATGAAATTTTGAATGACAGAACTTCGTTACGGCGTCTCATGGGGAAAAAGTCTTTATACATTGAGCTACTCACGCTTTTTTTGAAGGATCACACCAAAGATGTTTCTAAATATCATCAAGTCTTTCTAAATCGTAAATATGAAGAATGCGAATTTATCATACATAGTCTTAAAGGGGTATCGCAGTCTATAGGTGCGGAGCAATTAGCTCGGATTTGTGATCAAATTGGAAAGGGACTTAAAAAAGTTTCAAATACTGATTTAGATTTTAAAGTCATTGCTCAGCTTAATAAAGATAATGATAAATTGCATGATATATTCATCACCACAAAGGATAGAATTAAAGATTATGTTGATGAAAATAGTGCAAGTGTGATGGGAAAAGTTAGTACGTCAACGAACAGAGATCATCATCTATCTACAGATAAAGTTATTAGTGAGTTAAAAGATAAAATCAATAAGTCGGATGGATACTGTTATGAGTTTATTGATGAACATGCAGATATCATTCGAAGTGTTATTTCATCGTCTTCATATAGTCGTCTGCGAGAAGCGTTGTATCAATTTGATTTTCAGAAAGCTAATCAAATTCTGGAAATGGAGGAATGAGTTGTGATAGATATTCTTTTTGTGGATGATGATTTATCAATGAAATTTATTATTGAGCACTTTTCATTATTTCATGGTTCAAATTATCGTATAAAAAGGTTTGTTACTGACGGAATCAAAGCTTTAGAAGCACTGGATCAACAAAAATTTGATCTTGTCATTACAGACATTAAAATGCCTATTGTGGACGGTATTACAATGATAAAAAAAATGCGGGAGAAAAACGATGAAACCTTTGTTATCATCGAGAGTACTTATCGTGAGTTTAGATTAGCACAAGAAGCAATACGTTATCGTGCTATTGATTATATTGAAAAACCTTTAACCGAGGCGAAATTAGGGGATGCACTTTCAAGAGCGGAAAAATTGATGGAGGAAGGCGTAGCTGGTAATGAGAACAGAGGGAACACATGGATGAATCAAATTACTCATGGATTGTTATATGAAGATCCGATGCAGATTAGACGTTCATTAACAGAGTTACATAAAGAAGAAAGAGAGATATTGGCTGATTTAGATCTTAAAGATAAAGAAAAACTTTTTCATTATTTGTGGCATCAGCTCTTAAATAATAAACATTATATTTACAATGATCGTCTCTTTATTCATTTTCCGATAAGAGATGATTCAAAGATTCTTTTATTGATGCATCAGGAAATCAAACGATTGGAACTGTTAAATCATGATCCATTTATTCTGAAATTGTCCCAGATCATAAACGATCAGATTACCTCAGTAGATTTAATTACCTATACTTCGGAAAAACTGGAATTAAGTAAAGATTATGTTAGCCGAACTTTTCGCCAAAAAACGGGCCTAACGTTAAAAGATTACATTATCATTCGAAAAATTACGGAAGCACAAACATTGCTTGCTGATTCAAATAAAAAGGTCTATCAAATCAGCAACTACCTTGGCTATATGACTGTTGATTATTTTTCCAAGGTATTTAAAAAAATTTGTGGAATGACGCCAATTCAATATCGAAAGCAGCATATGTAACTAAATATGACATTTGATGTTATATTTCTAGCTATTTAGCGGATTAATGGGGCAAAACAGCGATTTTGTCCTGTTTTTTTACGGAAAATTTAGATTAGTATTGAAATATGAAATGTTAATGAAGTCTATTGGGGAGGGACTTAAAAGAATTGTCAAAACTTAAAGTGGTCAATTTATTGTTGGGATTTGTATTGGTATTGGCATTGCTAACTGGTTGTTCAGGTGGAGGAGCAATTTCTAGCGCAAATAAAAAAACAGATAGTTCTTCATCTGGTTCCGATGCCTCAGGTAATGTAATTAAGGTAGGTATTCTTCATTCAGCAAGCGGTACTATGGCTATGAGTGAAACTCCAGTCCGTGATGCAGAACTATTGGCAATCAAACAAATTAATAAAAATGGTGGTGTATTAGGGAAAAAAATACAACCTGTTATTGAAGATGGAGCTTCTGATAATGCAACTTTTGCAGAAAAGGCAACGAAGCTTCTTGAACAAGATAAAGTTGCAACAGTTTTTGGTTGCTGGACGTCAGCAAGTCGTAAAGCTGTAAAACCTATTTTTGAAAAAGATAATGGTCTTCTATGGTACCCGGTTCAATATGAAGGCATGGAATCATCACCAAATATTTTCTATACAGGTGCTGCACCAAACCAGCAGATCGTTCCTGCAGTTGAGTATATGACAAAGAAATTTGGGAAGAAGGTATTTCTTGTAGGTTCTGATTACGTTTTCCCACGGACGGCAAATTCGATTATCAAGAAACAAGCAAAGGCTTTAGGTATGAAAGTTGTTGGAGAAGAATATACACCACTTGGTGATACTAATTTTGCGACGATCGTAAATAAAATTAAAAGTTCGAAACCAGATTATGTTTTTAATACATTAAACGGTGATTCTAACGTTGCTTTCTTCAAACAATATCGTACCGCAGGTATTTCAGCTAAAGATATTCCTACAATTTCAGTCTCAATTGCAGAGCAAGAAGTTAAGGGTATTGGTGCTAGTTATTTGAAAGGTCATTATGTTTCTTGGAATTATTATGAAACCACTGATACATCGGCAAATAAAGATTTTGTTTCGGCTTACAAAAAGGCATATGGCAATAAGCGTGTTACAGATGATCCTATTGAAGCAGGTTATAATGCAGTGTATTTGTGGGCAAAAGCTGTTGAGAAAGCAGGATCAACAAATGTAGATAAAGTTAAAGCTGCTGCCAAAGGCATTACTTTCGATGCTCCTGAAGGAACTGTAAAAATTGATGGTGAGAATCAGCATCTTTATAAAAAAGTTCGAGTTGGAGAAATTGAAAGTAACGGTATGATTAAAGAGGTTTGGGGGACAAAAGAAGCGATCAAGCCAGACCCTTATCTCAAAACATATAAATGGGCCAAAGGGTTGACCGGAGTTCAGTAATCGAATTTCTTTGGTGAATCGTTAGAATTCCTAATGTTATTTTTCCTGTGAATTGTTGTTCTCAGGGGAAATAACTTTTATTTTATGACGAGGAGGATTAACATGCAGGAATTAATCATGCAATTGTTTAATGGCATTAGCCTGAGTTCGATATTGTTTCTTTCCTCAATTGGACTAGCTATAACGTTTGGATTGATGGGCGTTATTAATATGGCTCACGGTGAGTTTATTATGATTGGTGCATATACAACTTATATTGTTCAGAATGTTTTTATTGATCATTTTCCAAAACTTTTTAATTCTTATATCTTTTTCGCTATAGTTATATCTTTTTTCGTAGCTTCACTAATCGGTTATATTTTAGAACGTTTAATTATCTCTCACTTATATGGACGGATTGTAGACAGTCTGCTCGTGACTTGGGGAGTCAGCTTGTTTTTTCAACAACTCGCGCGAAGTATTTTTGGAGCACCTAACGTTAGTGTCAGAATGCCTGATTATTTGCAGGAAAATATCCATCTGACTAATGATATCGTATTCCCAAATAATCGTATTTTTATTCTTATCATTGCACTTATCTGTCTAGTGCTGATTTATTTTTTAATGTACAGATCAAGATACGGTCGGAATGTCCTCGCTGTAATGCAGAATCGTGAAATGGCAGCATCACTTGGAATAAATACAAGAAGTGTAGATTCATTAACCTTTGCAATCGGCTCAGGATTGGCAGGAATAGCGGGATGTACAATTACATGGATTGGAGCAATTGGCCCGACAATTGGGACAAGTTATATCATCGATTCGTTTGTGGCAGTCGTCGCCGGAGGGGCAGGAACAATTGTAGGGACGATTTTTGGTGCATCTTTTATAGGGATTGGAGAAACAATTTTTGAATTTTTAACGACTTCATCAATTGGAAAAGTTCTTATTTTTAGCTGTGTAATAATTCTTTTACAGTTCCGACCTAAAGGTTTATTTGCAGTAAAGACTCGTGTTTTGGACGACTGATTGGAGGCGTAATGTATGGTTGGTAAAATCATATCAAATAAAATTCTGTATGCAATCATGTTATTTATTGTTTTAGCAGCACTTCCATTTTTTGTATCGTTTTTTCAGGTGAGCTTGTTTGCCAAATTCATGTGCTATGCAATTGTTGCGATCGGTTTGGATATGATTTGGGGTTACACAGGCATTCTGAGCCTTGGTCATGGAGTTTTCTTTGGACTTGGTGGTTACTGCATGGCAATGTATTTGAAGATGGCTTCATCTAATGGTGGTTTACCAGATTTTATGACTTGGAGTGGTGTAACTCATCTTCCATTTTTTTGGAAACCTTTTGGACATCTAGGATTTGCGATACTAATGGTTATTATCCTTCCGGCTGCTTTGGCTTTAGTTATTGGCAGCTTGACTTTTATTAATCGGATCCGCGGAGTTTATTTTACTATACTGTCACAGGCATTAGCCTTAATAATCTCAACTTTGCTCATCGGATCGCAGAAGTATACGGGTGGATCAAATGGAATGACAGGATTCACTGAAATATTAGGCTTTTCATTAACAAATCCGTGGGTTCAACTTTCGATGTACTATATTACTCTTTTAGCTTTAATTGTGATTTTCTTTATCTGCTGGATTCTAGTTCACAGAAGAATTGGGAAGACATTAGTGGCTATACGGGATGGAGAAAATAGACTGCGTTTTTTAGGCTATAATACATCGACCTTTAAGGCTTTTGTTTATGCTTTATCGGCTGTTATTACTGGGATTGCCGGTGCGCTGTATGTTATTCAGGTTGGCATTATATCACCTACCGAAGTGGGGATTATGAGCTCAATTGAGATGATTATCTGGGTAGCCATTGGTGGTAAAGGAACATTAGTTGGAGCAATGTTCGGAGCTATACTAGTCAATGGTTTCAAATCAGCAATCAGTAATCAATTTCCAGATCTATGGTCCTACTTTATTGGAATACTATTTATTATTGTCATCCTCTGGTTGCCAAAAGGATTTATCTCTTTCCACGAGATTCCAGGAAGAATAATGAAATTTGCAAATCGGAATAAAGAGGAGATTTAATAAATGGAGAATCATAATGAGGAGATTTTGACAATAAACAATGTCAGCATCCAATTTGGTAATTTTAAAGCAATTAAGGATGTTTCAACAAAAGTTTATAAAAATGAAATACGCTTTTTTATCGGTCCTAATGGAGCAGGAAAAACAACGATTCTTGATGCAATATGTGGAAGAACAAAAGTAAAGAGTGGGAGCATTATTTTCAATAAGCAGTATGACTTGACGAAAATTAAAGAATTTAAAATAGCAAAATTAGGTGTTGGAAGGAAATTTCAAGCACCTAGTGTTTTTAATAGCTTGACAGTTCGCGAGAATATGGAACTTGTGGCCAGTCGTAACCATTCATTAATGTCGACAACGTTCAGTTCTTTAGAAAAAGAGCAGAAGGAGTATGTTGACTATATTCTAGATTTTATCGGACTAAAAGATGAACAAAAATTTTATCCGAAAAAATTATCTCACGGGCAGAAACAGTGGCTGGAAATAGCAATGATTATGGTATCGCGTCCAAAGCTGATATTGCTTGATGAACCAGTTGCGGGAATGGGCCGTCATGAAACTGAAAAAACAGAAGAACTTATTTTAAAGATGAAAAAAGAATGCTCATTAATTGTTGTCGAACATGATATGAAATTTGCCAAACATATTTCTGACTATGTGACTGTGTTTTTTGACGGACAAATTTTAGATGAGGGAACAATTGATGAGGTTGAAAAGAACCCAGACGTTATTAAAGTATATTTGGGCAGAGGAAGTGAAGAAAATGCTTGAAATAAAAGATGTCTCAGCAACTTATGGGGAAGGAACCGTTTTAAAACGGGTCAATCTTAAAACTCATGATCATAAAATTACTTGTTTAATCGGGAGAAATGGTGCAGGAAAAACAACGACACTCAAATCAATCATGGGGCTAATCAATGTTATTCATGGATCAATATATTTAGACGGACAAAGTATTACAAAAAAAAGTACTTTTGAAAGAGCACAATTGGGTATTGGTTACGTTCCCCAAGGAAGAGATATCTTTTCAAAGCTTACTGTTAAAGAAAATTTGCTGCTCGGATTGGAAGCAAAACATGGTCAAGGGACGATTCCAAACTATATTTTTGAACTCTTCCCTATTTTGAGGGATTTTTTACCTAGAAAAGGAGGTGATCTTTCGGGTGGACAGCAGCAGCAGCTTGCCATTGCGCGTGCCTTAGTCGCCAATCCGAAGATTCTAATCCTTGATGAACCTACAGAAGGTATTCAGCCTTCGATCATTCAGGAAATAAGTCGAGTTATTTTAAAACTAAAAGAAAAAATGTCGGTATTAATCGTTGAACAATATCTTGAATTTGTATTGAATATCGCTGACTATTGTTACGTGATGGAGAAAGGACAAATCGTTATGGAGGAAGAGCCACAACTTCTAGATAAGAATAAGGTGTCAAAAATTCTGTCACTATAAACGATTTCATAAAATGTACGTTTAGAATGGAGATGTGTCAATGTATCTATCTTACAAAGATAAGGAAAAATTAATGATTGTAGTTGCTGCAGATTTGGCACGAAGACGGCAGAAAAGAGGTTGTCGTTTAAATTATCCTGAAGCCGTAGCAATTATCACATATGAGGTCATGGAAGGAGCGCGTGATGGTAAAACCGTTGCTGAACTCATGCAGTATGGAACGACAATTCTTTACTCAGAAGATGTGATGGAAGGAGTGCCAGAAATGGTAAAAGATATTCAGGTTGAAGCCACTTTTCCTGATGGCACAAAACTTGTCACGGTACATAATCCGATAAAATAGGAGGTTTAATAAATGATACCTGGCGAAACTAAGTGTTACGGGGCTCCGATCCAATGTAATCTTAATAAAGAAACACGTGAACTAGAGGTAATTAACACTGGTGACCGTCCAATTCAAGTAGGCTCACATTTTCACTTCTATGAGGTCAATTCAGCTTTGAAATTTGATCGTAGCAGAGCATTTGGATTCCGCCTAAATATTCCGGCGGGTACGGCGATTCGATTTGAGCCGTCCGATGCAAGAATCGTCCCATTGGTTGCTCTTGCTGGAACGAGAGAGGTATATGGGCTAAATAATCGGACTAACGGCAAAATTCATAAATAAGGGAGTGATATCATTGGATCAGCATAAGTTGATTATCTCACGTGATCAGTACGCACAATTGTATGGGCCAACTGTTGGTGATACAATGCGGCTTGCCGATACGGATCTGTTCATTGAAATAGAGAAAGATTATACAAATTATGGGGATGAGGTTGTTTTTGGAGGCGGCAAAGTCATCCGAGAAAGTATGGGCATGGATCCAATAGCAACGCGCGATGAGGGTGTTCCGGATTTAGTGATTACGAATGCTGTAATTGTTGATTATACTGGTATTATTAAAGCAGATATAGCCATAAAAGACGGAAAAATCATGAAAATCGGTAAAGCAGGGAACCCGAAAATTATGGATCAAGTAACGTTTCCCATTGGAGCTTCAACTGAAATAATTGCTGGCGAAGGGAAGATTGTTACAGCCGGTGGAATTGATTCTCATATCCATTTTATCTCGCCACAACAAATTGAGGTTGCTCTTCAAAGCGGAATTACTACCATGATTGGTGGTGGAACTGGACCGACTGAAGGGACAAATGCGACTACAGTAACTCCAGGTGCATGGAACTTAGCTCGAATGTTACAAGCTGCCGATGGTTTTCCTATGAATCTGGGATTTCTTGGTAAAGGTCATGCTGCTTCAACACGACCTTTAGATGAACAAATTGAAGCAGGGGCCATTGGTTTAAAAATACATGAGGACTGGGGAGCAACACCCGCAGCAATTGATAATTCACTGAAAACAGCCGACAAATACGATGTACAAGTCGCTATTCATACGGATACGCTAAATGAATCAGGGTTCGTAGAAGATACGATTAAGGCTTTTAAAGATCGCGTTATTCACACATATCATACAGAGGGCGCAGGTGGAGGCCATGCCCCTGATATTATTAAAGTTGCAAGTCAGCTGAATGTTCTTCCTTCCTCTACTAATCCAACAATGCCTTTTACTACAAATACACTGGACGAACACTTGGATATGTTAATGGTATGCCACCATCTTAATCCGAGTATTCCAGAAGATATAGCTTTTGCTGATTCAAGAATTCGTGAAGAAACAATTGCGGCAGAAGATGTTCTTCATGATATGGGGATATTCAGCATGATGAGTTCAGACTCACAGGCGATGGGCAGAGTTGGAGAAGTGATCATTCGAACTTGGCAGACTGCGGATAAGATGAAAAAACAACGTGGCTCTTTACCTGAAGACTGCGTTAAAAGTGATAATTTTAGAGTGAAACGTTATATATCGAAATATACAATCAATCCTGCAATAACTCATGGAATTTCCAATTATGTAGGCTCAATCGAAGTTGGGAAAATAGCCGATTTAGTAATGTGGGAGCCTGCTTTTTTTGGAGTTAAACCTGAAAAGATTATTAAAGGTGGTATGATTGCCTGCAGTTTAATGGGAGATGCCAATGCATCGATACCGACACCTCAACCGGTTTATTATCGGCCGATGTTTGCTTCATTTGGTCGTGCATTGGAAACTTGTTCATTCACGTTTATGTCAAAAGCTTCTATTGAACTTGAGAAAGATAAAGAATATGGCATAAACAAAAAGGCCTTGACCGTTAAGAATACACGTCATCTTTCTAAAAAAGATATGAAATTTAATGATCAGACGCCGCAGATTGATGTTGATCCACAAACTTATGAGGTTCGAGTAAACGGAAAACTCATTACCTGTGATCCGGCAAAAGAATTGTCTCTAGCACAACGATACTTTTTATTCTGATAAAGGAGTTTGTCATGATCAACAAAATAATTGGATCAATTCATAAATTGTCGATGGAGGAGCAATCAGAGTATCATATTGAAAAAGTTTATGTTAAAAATGAAGATTTGGCAAAGCGTCTCCTTCATTTAGTATCAGATCATAATCGCAACATATCAGTATTGCTAGATAAAGGAAATCATTTGCATGTCGGAGATATTCTTGAGAAGACAGAGAAAAACTTATTGATTGTTGATGTTTTGAATGAAGATGTTTTAGTTATACATCCGAATTCCATGAGACAGATGGGGGTGATTGCCCACAACTTGGGAAATCGTCATCTACCAGCTCAATTTATTGAAGATACGATGATTATTCAGTACGATACAGTAGCCGAAACGTATTTATTAGAGAACAAATTCACATATCAACGTGAAAATAGAAGATTAGAAACTCCTTTCCGTTATATAGGGCACAGACATGATTAATAAACGATTGGCAATTTTACAGATGATGGATACAACATTCCCTATAGGTCTCTTTAATCAATCGTACGGTTTTGAAACATATATTAATCAGGGCACGATACATGATGATCGCAGTTTTTACGATTGGTTGCATATCTACATCCAAAACCAATTGAAATATAATGATTTACTTGTCGTTCAAGAAACATACAATACGCTCATGTCCGGTGAAAAAGCTCAAATGAATTGTGTTTTTGATTACAATGAGTTAATTAACGCACAAAATTTGTCATCAGAAGTACGGTCGGGAAATAGCAGGACTGGAAAACAATTTCTTAATCTAGCAATTCAACTTTTTGATAATCAATTGCTTAAACAGTTTGGTGAGTGTATTCATTCTCAAGGGAGTGCCCCGCATCCTAGTGTGGTGTATGCAATTGTCGGTTATGTGTTGAAAATGAGTTTATCAGAATTATTGGAGACTTTTTTATATAGCGTCATTTCTTCTCTAATCCAGAATGCTGTTAGGGGAATACCAATCGGCCAAGCAAAAGCGCAAATCATGCTGATTCAAATGCATGATGAGATGGATGAAATCGTCAGTCATGTCATGTCTTTGAATATCGATGACTTTGGAAAAGGAATTCCAGGTAATGAAATTGCTCAAATGCAACATGAAACTTTGTTTGCGCGTATGTTCATGTCCTGAAGAAAGGTGATAATAAAATGACTGCAATTCGAATCGGAGTCGGTGGTCCAGTAGGTGCGGGAAAAACGTTTTTAATTGAAAAAATTACGAAATTTTTATACCCAACGATTAATATAGCTGTTGTTACAAATGATATTTATACAAAGGAAGATGCACATTATCTACTGAAAAACAGTGTACTGGATGAAAATAAAATAATTGGAGTTGAAACAGGAGGCTGTCCACATACAGCTATTCGTGAAGATATATCGATGAATGTATCAGCAA
Organism: Bacillus sp. (in: firmicutes); assembly: GCA_047718615.1. Taxonomy (GTDB): domain Bacteria; phylum Bacillota; class Bacilli; order Bacillales; family Cytobacillaceae; genus Niallia. The sequence continues at coordinate 12,688 of JBDNRM010000077.1, forward strand.
TAGATGAATTGGAAAAACATGATGAAAACTTGGATTTAATTTTTGTTGAAAGCGGGGGAGATAATCTTGCTGCTACGTTCAGCCCTGATCTCGTTGATCTAAGCATTTATATTATTGATGTTGCTCAGGGTGAGAAGATCCCAAGAAAAGCTGGACAAGGAATGATTAAAAGTGATCTTTTTATTATTAATAAAATTGACCTTGCTCCTTATGTCCATGCTGATTTGAATGTGATGGAACAGGATACCCTTAAATTCCGTGGGAATAAGCCTTTGGTTTTTACAAATCTTCAAAATGGACATGGCTTGGATAAAGTTATTCATTGGATCCTGAAGTCATCTTTTTTGGACAAAAAGTATGGGGTATAAAACAGGTGAACTTGAGCTATCATTTGAGAAAAAGAAAAATAAAACGATAGCTTCAAATATTTATTTCCACGGTGCTTTGAAGGTTATCAGACCGCAATACGATAGAGACAGTGATCAGATCAAGTATATATTAGTTAATCTCGGTGGAGGGTACTTACAAGGAGACCAGTATGATATTCGTCTTTCGTTAATGAAAAATGCGAAAGTGTATTTGACCACACAAGCTGCAACAAAAATATATAAATCTGAAAGAGATGGAGTCTCTCAGCATACGAAAATCCAAATGGAAAATTGCAGCGTGTTGGAATATGTGCCAGATCCAATTATCCCTTATAAGGATTCATATTACAGACAGGTTCAAAACGTTGAAATGGACCACAGTTGTTCCATATTTTTAAGTGAAATTTTAACGAGCGGGTATGATCCGAGTCATGTGAAATTTCCATTTAAACAAATTGATTTAACTACTAAAATCATTTACGATAACCAGCTGAAGGTCTTTGACCGCCTGCATTTTTTTAAGGAAGATCCAATGAAATCAGAAGGATTAATGGGAAATTTTACTCATTTGGGATCAATCATTGCGATATATCCCTCATTTCACGATTCTGACCTAAATGGTTTACGTAAATGGCTTCCATACAATAATGAATTAATTAGCGGTGTGACAAAATTGTCAATTCCTGGATTAATGATTCGCCTCTTAGGCAATAGGACACAAGATATAGAAGAACAAATTCAATCTGCATTAACTTTTTTTCGTCAAAAATCGGAGCAAATTAAGCAACATTAAAATATTGAGGGAAGTGGCAACAATTCAATTTTGCTCAGAAATAATGAAGGGAAGAATAAGCATGGTAAAAAAGTGTCTGCCTTATTATATAGGATCTCTTATGCTGCATGTTGTTGGTTTTACGTTTCTTTTTCTAGCAGCCAGAACGAATCCGGTCATGCTTAGTCTCGGCCTTATGGCTTATACGCTCGGACTTCGGCATGCCTTTGACGCAGATCACATTGCAGCCATTGACAACACTGTGCGCAAGTTGACCCAACAAAAGCAAAATCCGATGGGTGTCGGTTTCTATTTTTCACTAGGCCATTCCTCAGTCGTATTTATCATGGCGGCTGTTCTGGCTCTGTCGGTACGCTGGGCGCAGCAGCATTTATCGCTGTTTGAACATGTCGGCGGTTTCGTTGGGGCTACTGTTTCCGGAGTTTTTTTAATTGTCATTGCAATTATTAATTTTTTGATTTTAATAGATTTGCAAAGATTATTTCGTCGGTTGAAAAAACATGAGTTCGATCAAGAAAGATTTGAACAGTTGCTTTTATCGCGCGGATTCTTGGTGCATGCGTTTAAGCCTCTGTTTGCGTTTATCACGAAAAGCTGGCAAGTGTTGCCGCTTGGATTCTTGTTTGGGCTTGGTTTTGATACCGCAACGGAAATCAGCTTGCTGGCGCTCTCGGCAGAATCCGTAAGGGCGCATATGGCCTTCCTTGCAATTATGGCGTTGCCAATCCTTTTTGCTGCAGGTATGAATGTCATGGATACGACGGACTCAGTGATGATGACACGTGCCTATCGCTGGGCGCTGGATACACCGGTCCGTAAAATCTACTACAATCTTACGGTCACGACTGTTTCTGTACTGGCGGCACTGCTGATCGGTGCTATTGAGCTTGGTCAGGTTGTCGGTGAACTTTTTCAGCTTAAAGGCGACTTTTGGAATTGGGTGCAGCAGATCGATTTGAACTGGATGGGCTATGGTTTGATTATCCTTTTTATTACGGTATGGGTGCTCGCTTACCTCATTTGGAAACTTTTCCGCATTGATCAACGATGGAGCAAGGCGATATAAAAAAGTAGTGAATCAGATAAAAATTCCGTTGAATCGTTACTTGATTCAGCGGGATTTCACTTTGTAAATCCAGGGCTTACGTATTTAATAATTAAGGACTATTTTTCCTAGAAACGGTAAAATGTGGAGCGTTTTAAGGATAATTCTGACCATGACGACGTTCGACTGTTCCTGGAAGACGCGCATAAAAATCGTTTAAAGATGTACTGCAAAGCTTCGATAACAGGTCGAAAAAGGCCATGGACGCATCGATATTCGCTGCTCCGGACGGACCAACACCATTAATTTTTGGGGCCAAGAAGAAGACTGAACTCAAAAGCATCGGCATGATTGAGTCCCAACGACAGATTGGCGACCGGGTTAGCTTGGAGCGCCGATTTTATCTATCTTCCCTTTCCAGTGACGCGAAAATCTTTGCCAAAGCCGTTCGCCGGCATTGGCAGATCGAAAACGGTATTCATCACGTGCTAGATGTCACGATCCGAGAGGACGAGCAGAAAAATCTAACTTTTCCAGTTCCCATATTAGTCATTGCCTCATCAATAGAAACATTTATTGAAGAAGTATTAGATGATTTAGGTTCGAGTTATATCAAGAAGACGGAGCGTAGAAATTTGTTTGATCCCAAGCTCAATAAATTAATTAACGAAGTGATCATGCCACTTTTAATCAATGATGAGGATAAGCAAGATTTTGAGAATGGTTGGAAACAAAGATCAGCAGTATCAGGTACATTATTCCGCAAAAAAAATTGGTGATTTTGTTAAAATAAAAAATAAAGTTGCACATGGAAATTATTCATTTGAAAGCGAAGACTATGAATTATGGCCGGGAATGACAGTACAACTAGAAAAAATAATGCTGAGAATCAGTATAAAGGTGAGTACTATGATTGGTCAGTGACACCGCCAAAACTTGTGCAAATAAATGACAATGAAGATTGATGTTAGGATAGTTTTACGGACACATTTTAGTTAATCTAAGGATTAACTAAAATGTGTCTTGAATTTTATGGGGGAACCTCATTCAGGCACCTAAAGAGCTCGCTTGCATCGCAATGAATCTGCTCGAAATACTCTGGCTATGTGCTACAGCCCCCAGTCACTCACCTCGGATTGTGACCGATTCAATTCAAAGTAGTACAGTCTCAAACGTTTATCAGCAAGCTGCCATTGCGGCTGTACGCGTATGGAGCCCTTTTGCAAAATTTAGTACGATTTCGCGACTTCTCAAAACAATCACTCCTGAAAAAGAGGATAAAGAACGATTAAAAGAGACAACTGAGCAAAAAAGTGATACTTACCATTAAAACTATATCTGATTGGAGCAAAAATCAATCATTCAAGCAAAATCGCTTTTTTATATGTCCAAAGTTCTATATTTTTCTATGAATAACCAAGACTTGAGATTGTTCTTAATGGATTCCAAGCGATTGTTGATTAATAGACCTTTTTGTTGAGACACACCTTTGCAATAGCAACTTTCGAATAATCCCTGCTTGGTGAGATGCCTATATGGTGACGCCAAATATCATGACTAAATAAAAGTGCTGCCAAACAATACTATTTAAATGCTTCAATGCTTGCTTTTTTTTAAAATCATTTATGCTAGACTTTCCTGTGTGGGAGGTTTTTATCAGTTATAGTTGAAAGAGAGATTGCAACACGGGCGTTTTTCCGGAGAAGATGCATTAGTGTATCTATTCCGTTATTCGAGTAATTTAGAACTCCTGGTTTTGATTGTCAATGAACAGCAGTTTATACCGATTTCAGGCAAAGGAGTGAACGAGTATAATGATTAAAAATGAAGCCGCACATCAGAAGGCTGTTGAAAAGCTGAAGCAAGATCAAGACTATATAAAAAGTGAAAAAAGTCGATTTGAGAAAATGGAGCTTAATGCTGAGCAAGTTGACATGGCCGTGCAGCCGTTGATCTCATTTCATGAACAATTAAAGGCAGAAGTCGAGTATTATGAGCGAATTAAGCGCGGTACCTTTAATCCGGTATATAAATTCACGGATATTGGTAACTCGACAGTCAAAAGTTCTAAGCTGCTAAGAAATTCGTAATTCGTCCTGTA
>JBDNRM010000078.1:0-16957 GCA_047718615.1 Bacillus sp. (in: firmicutes)
TGCTAAATTAGAGAATGTTCGTCTTTACCTATTATCTATTTAGTTATGTCTCAGCTTCTTTTTTATTTGAAAAAAATTTTAATTCCATTATAATTAGGTAAGTTACCTATCTAGTTTATTTGTTTAAAAGGAGAGATTAATTTGTCAGATTTAGCACATCAATTATTGCATTCATTTAGACGGTTTCAAAAGTTAACCCATTCGAACCGCACAATTCATGGTTTTAAGAGAAGTGAGATGATGATGCTATTTGTCATCAACCGCAGAAACGAGCAAGGAGAAAAAGCAATTACTGTTTCAGAAATAAGTTCCTTGTTACAAATAACCTCCCCTTCTGTTACGCAGGTTATTAATGCTTTAGAAGGGGAAGGCTTTGTCAAAAGAATAAATGATGAAAAGGATGGCAGAATTGTTCGGATTATCCTTACAGAAAAAGGAGAATCTGTAACGAAAGAAATTCATCAAAAAATCGAAGACAAATATTTGCGGCTTGCTGAGCACCTAGGAGAAGAAAAAAGTGAATTATTAATAAGCTTATTAGAAGAAGTAAATGGATTTTTTTTGAAGGATAAATTAGAAGGAGAAAAATAACAAGATTATAAAAAAATAGACAGGAGTATGTGAGAATGAGTAAGTTATTACGAGAAATAAGCAAATATCGAATTGCTATTTTTATTGTGCTTGTATTTACTTTTTTTAGAGCTTTTTCAGAGCTATATCTGCCAAATATAATGTCAGATATTGTGGATGTCGGCATTGTCCAAGACAATAAAAGCTATATGCTTCAATTAGGGGGATGGATGTTGCTTGTAGCTGCATTTGGCGCATTATGTTCTGTGTTAACCAGCTATTACTCCGCAAAAATAGCGGCAGGTTTTGGCAGAGATATAAGAGGAAAAATGTTCAAAAAGGTAGAAAGCTTTGGACTGGAAGAAGTAAATAGTATTGGTACTGCCTCTCTTATCAATCGAACTACAAATGATATTAACCAAGTGCAGCAAGTTACGATTATGATGCTTCGAATGGTTATATTTGCACCAATGATGTGTATTGGCGGAATCATTATGGCTGTTTCTAAAAATGCGATATTGTCCTCTATTTTCTTAGTGGCAATACCTGTCCTTGCACTTGTTATAGTTTTGATAATAAAAAAAGGAATTCCGTTGTTTAAAGTATTACAAAAAAAATTAGATCAAGTGAATAGTGTATTTAGAGAGAATTTAACAGGTATGCGTGTAATTCGGTCCTTTAATAAGGAGAAGTTTGAGCAAGAACGCTTTTATCGTGCAAATAAAGATTTAACGGAAACAGCACTGCGAGTGAATAAAATCATGGCGGTCACAATGCCGATTATGATGGTTGTCTTGAATATCTCCACCATTGCAATTGTATGGTTTGGCGGTATACAAGTAGAGGAAGGAACGATGCAAGTAGGGGATATTATGGCTTTTATTCAATATGGCATGCAAATAATGTTCTCTTTAATGATGGTAAGCATGATTTTTGTCATGATGCCAAGAGCCTCGGCATCTGCTGATCGAATAAATGAAGTGCTGGAAATGCCTTTAAGTATCCAAGACTTGAAACAAGGAGTGCATAAAAAGCCAGTGAAAGGAGAAATCGAATTTCGAAATGTTGTCTTCTCCTATCCAGGAGCAGAGAAGCCTGTATTGCAAAATGTGTCTTTTCGGATAAAGGCAGGAGAAACAACGGCTATAATTGGTGGAACAGGTTCAGGGAAATCAACCATTTTACACTTAATGACGAGATTTTATGATGCAAACAGCGGAGAAATTTTTATAGATGGAAGGAATATTAAAGAGTATGCGCAAAGTGACTTAAGAAAAGAGATGGGTTTTGTCCCACAAAAAGCCGTTCTTTTTTCTGGGACAATTGCAGAAAATATTCGTTTTGGCAAAGAAGATGCTACTGAACTGGAAATAGAGGAAGCCTTACAAATAGCTCAAGCAAAGGAATTTGTAGAGAAACTTGATAAAGGCATACAAGCCCCTATTTCACAAGGAGGGAGCAATGTTTCCGGTGGTCAAAAGCAGCGTTTGTCTATTGCTAGAGCGTTGATAAGAAAACCACTGCTGTCTTTTTTTGATGATAGCTTTTCTGCGCTGGATTATAAAACGGATGCTGCCTTAAGAAAGGCATTAAAGCAGCATATGAAAGATAAAACAATGATAATTGTGGCCCAAAGAGTAAGTACGATAAAAGATGCTGATCAAATTATTGTACTGGAAGATGGCAAAATAACAGGAACTGGCACTCATCAGGAACTTGTAGAAACTTGTGATGTATATAAGGAAATTGTGTATTCACAAGGTGTAATGGAGGAGAGCGTATGAGCAGCAATAATACAAGAAATAAAGGCAACGCTGGATTCCCTTCAAGAGGACCTGGTGGACCCATGCAAATGCCTGTACAAAAAGCAAAGGATGCAAAAGGAACATTAAAACGCCTTTCTGCTTATTTAGGAAAATACAAAGTTCAGCTTTTCTTTGTCCTATTATCTGCAATTCTTAGTACCATTTTTTCCATCTTAAGTCCAAAAATATTAGCAAAAGCAATCGATCATTTATTTGATGGACTTATTGGAAAAATCAAAGGAGTGCCTGGTGCATCCATTGATTTTAGTGTTATCGGAAAAATATTGCTTCTTTTGATTGCGTTATATGTAATCAGTGCGGTATTTACCTATATTCAACAAATTATTATGATTAGCATTTCACAAAAAACTATTTTTGAGATGCGTGGAGATGTTCAAAAGAAATTAGAAAAAATGCCTTTAAAATATTTTGACCAAACTCCACATGGAGAAACATTAAGCAGAGCAATAAATGATATTGATAATATCAATAATACATTACAGCAAAGTGTTACCCAATTAATCACTTCGATTGTCACCTTTGTTGGTGTAATTATTATGATGTTAACCATTAGTCCGATATTAGCCTTAATTTGTTTTCTTACGATTCCCTTAAGCGTATTTGTGACAATTAAAATTGCAAAGCGCTCACAAGTTCAATTTAAAAATCAACAGAAAACCCTTGGGAAAATAAATGGACATGTGGAAGAAGTATTTACAGGACATAATATTGTTAAAGCATTCGGGCATGAACAGAAAGCAATTGAAGAATTTAGCAGCATGAACAGCAGCTTGTACGAATCAAGTTGGCGATCTCAATTTGTTTCAGGCCTTATTATGCCGCTGATGACTTTTATCAATAATTTAGGTTATGTTTTTGTAGTGGTAGTTGGTGCGATATTTGCATCTGCAGGCAGAATTACGGTTGGTGATGTGCAAGCATTTATACAGTATGCACGCCAATTTTCACAGCCACTTACTCAGCTATCTAATATATCAAATATCATTCAATCGACTTTGGCGTCAGCTGAGAGAGTATTTGAACTATTGGATGAAGAGGAAGAAACAGCTGCCGTATATAAAGAAAAAACGATTGCTAATCCTAAAGGCACTGTTCAATTTAATAAGGTGAATTTCCGCTATAAACCAGAAGAAAAATTGATCCATAATTTATCTATTAAAATTAATGAAGGTCAGAAAGTGGCAATTGTGGGTCCAACTGGAGCAGGCAAAACTACACTTGTGAATTTGTTAATGCGTTTTTACGAAATAGACAGTGGGGAGATTTCCATTGACGGTGTAGATATACGAGAAATGAGCAGAGGAAAATTAAGAAGCATGTTTGGCATGGTGCTGCAGGATACTTGGCTGTTTAAAGGTACAATACGGGATAATATTGCATATGGACGTGAGCACGCATCTGAACAAGAAATTGTGCAGGCAGCAGTATCTGCAAATGCGGATCACTTTATTCGAACCCTGCCAAACGGCTACGATACGATGATTAATGAAGAAGGCACCAATATTTCACAAGGACAGAAGCAATTGCTAACAATCGCCAGAGCCTTACTGGCAGATCCAGTTTTGTTAATCCTTGATGAAGCAACAAGCAGTGTTGATACGCGGACAGAATCGCAAATTCAGTCAGCGATGTCTGCTTTAATGAAAGATAGAACAAGCTTTGTTATTGCTCACCGTCTCTCAACTATAAAAGATGCAGATACTATTTTAGTTATGAAGGATGGCTCTGTTATTGAGCAAGGAAACCATGAACAATTGATAGGAAAACATGGTTTTTATGCAGATTTGTATAATAGTCAGTTTGCAGATGCTGCAGTAAATTAATGAAATTATGCAATGGATAGTATTCATCGGTTTGGAAAGAGTGGCTAATGGCCACTCTCAGGCTGTTGGAAAAATGCTTGCGATTTTCGGCTCTCCCGTTTTTCGCGGTACTCATTATCAAAAAAAGAGTAGCAGCATCGATTGACTAGAATCCTATTTGCCATGGTAGACAAACATTAATGAGACAACAATTTTTACGTTTATTGTCTTGAAAAAAATTAACCGATTTTTCTGTAAATATAAAACAGGTGTAGCAATTTTTTTTTTGGAGAAAATATCTTTGACAAATGATATTTTTGTATAATATGATAGCAATTGTTGACAAAACACATCGGAATTTGGAGGAAACATCATGAGAAAAATAGTTATCATGACTTTGTTGATTTTGAGCTTATCTATTATGTTAGCTGCATGCGGAACAAGTAAAGAATCAAATAAGTCTAATAGCAACGATGCAAATACAGAAACAGATTTATTGGCAAAAATCAAAAGTGACGGCAAAATAGTTGTTGGAACAGAAGGTACATACCCTCCTTTTACTTATCATGACGATAAAGGAGAGTTAACTGGATTTGATGTGGAGATTGCAAAAGAGGTAGCGAAACGACTAGGTGTAAAAGCAGAGTTTATGGAAACGCAATGGGATGCCATTTTTGCAGGGCTTGATGCAAAACGTTTTGATATGATAGCAAATCAAGTAGGAATCAATGCAGAAAGAAAAGAAAAATATTCTTTCTCTGATCCATACATTTCCTCTTCAGCTGTATTAATTACTAGAAATGATTCAAAGGTAAAAAGCTTTGAAGATATCAAAGGATTAAAATCAGCACAATCATTAACAAGCAATTATGGCAAATTGGCGAAAAATTATGGTGCAGAGCTTGTTGGAGTAGATGGGTTTAATCAGGCGGTAGAATTGTTAAATTCAAAACGAGTTGATGTAACGATTAACGATAAATTATCCTTCTTAGATTATAAAAAGCAGAAACCAAATGCGAAAATTGTTATTGCGGATACCGCTGATGATGTAGCACAAAGTGGATTAATGTTCCGGCAAAAAAATGACACATTGGTAGATGCTGTCAATAAAGCGTTAAAAGATATGATTGATGATGGAACGTATACGAAAATTTCGGAAAAATGGTTCGGTGAAGATGTACTTAAGTAATATATTTACAGATCCCGAGCAACTTCAAAGATATATTGAAATTGCACAAAGTTCCCTTCTGCCTTTGCTGAAGGGGGCGTTTTTATATACAATTCCATTATCAATTATTTCGTTTATTATTGGATTAATCTTAGCCATATTTACTGCACTTGCCAGAATATCCGGCGTTAAAATACTGCAGTATATTGCAAGAATTTATGTTTCTATTTTTAGAGGAACACCGTTGTTAGTACAGCTATTTATTATTTTTTATGGGTTGCCTAATTTAAATATAATTATTGATCCTTTTCCAGCAGCCGTGATTGGCTTTTCATTAAGTGTTGGTGCATATGCATCAGAAATAGTTCGTGCCGCTATTACAAGCATTCCGAAAGGGCAGTGGGAGGCAGGCTACTCCATTGGCATGAGCTATGGTCAAAACTTAAAAAGAATTATCCTGCCGCAGGCTGCAAGAGTTTCTTTACCGCCATTATCCAATACATTCATAAGCTTGATAAAGGATAGTTCTCTCGCTTCTGCTATTTTAGTAGCCGAAATGTTTCGAGTGGCGCAACAAATTGCAAGTACAAATTATGAATTTTTATTATTATATTCAGAAGTAGCCCTTATCTATTGGATTATTTGTTTTCCACTTTCTATTATCCAGCAAAATATAGAGGAGCGATTAAGCCGGCATTTACTTAAATAGGGTAAGTTATGCATTATTTTATTTAACTAAGAAGCAGCATAGAAGGGAGCGTATAAATGATATCAATACATGGTTTGTCAAAGCATTTTGGAACATTAGAGGTGTTAAAAGATATTAATTTACAAGTTGAGAAGGGAAAAGTAATTGTTGTTGTCGGTCCATCTGGTTCTGGAAAAACTACATTGCTTCGCTGTTTAAACCTTTTAGAAATACCAACAATGGGTGAACTAATGATTAAAGACCAAAAGGTTAATTTTTCTTCCCATGTGACAAAAAAACAAATCACATCCTTCCGAAAATTAACGGGAATGGTTTTTCAAAATTATAATTTATTTCCCCATAAAACGGCTTTAGAAAATGTTATGGAAGGCCCAATAACGGTAAAGAAACAAGAGAAAACAGCTGTTAAAAGAAAAGCAGAGCAACTTCTTTCTAAAGTAGGATTAGCAGATAAATTAGCTTTTTACCCTTTTCAGCTTTCGGGAGGACAACAGCAGCGTGTTGGAATCGCTAGAGCCTTAGCTATGGAACCTGAAGTAATGCTGTTTGATGAGCCAACTTCAGCACTAGACCCAGAATTAGTAGGAGAAGTGTTAAAAGTAATGAAGGAACTGGCAAATGAAGGCATGACAATGATTATTGTGACACATGAAATGAAATTTGCAAAAGAAGTGGCAGATGAAGTGATCTTTATGGATGGTGGTTACGTAGTCGAAAAAGGCAATCCTGAAACCATATTTACTTCACCGAAGGAAGAGAGAACAAAACGTTTTTTACAATTAATACAATAAAGTAGAGATTAGGGTTGAAATCCGCAAAACTCAGTCGACTTTTAAACAAAAAAAAGAGGCCGTTAGTCATTCTTTAGGGGGAATGTTTTCTAACGCCTCTTCAACAAAAGGGGGAATTACACTTTGTAGTTACATTGTGGCCCCCTATTTTCTTTTTTATACATAAAATAATAAAATATTTATTTTTCTTAAACATTCCTATTCATCACCATGGATATTCTGATGAATCACTTCATCTTCTAATAAATTTAAAAAGGAAATGGTAATACCGGCTGCTAATGCGGCAATCGTATAAATAGAAACCCCTGTTGCAAGGAAGCAGCAAAATGTGCTAATAAACGTCCAAAGCATACAATATTGTACGGCAGATAATTTGAAGATTTTCTCCATAAGGCACCTTCCTTCCCATTTTAGATCTCTAAACAGCTTTTCGCTATTGTAACCATATGCTAGAATGCTATAAATTAGAAGTTCTCTAGCTTAACCAAGTCTCTTGCCCTTTTTTAATGCTAAAAAGGGATAAGCCCTCACTAATCTCTATAAAATACATATCTTTAAAGTATAAAGGATAGCTTGTATTATCTTCCCAGAAGCTAATTACTAAGCTTCCCCTTTATACCGTAACCCCATAACCTCCTCTCATTTTAAGACATAGCATATTGCTATGTCTCTTTTTATTATGACTAATTATTATATGCTTATCGAAAAGGTATTTGTCTCTGCTTCCTCCTGTTCTAAGGGAAGAAAGTATAAATTTTTTGAAATGTGGAGGCTGTTTCGCAAGCTATGATAAATTTTTAAATAATTGTACTTCATAAAGCATAAATTATGCCGATAGTACTAATAGATTTAGAAAATGTATATGATTAAAACAAATAGTAGGTATAATATCCTGAAAAAATATAAAAATGTTAGGAAGGTACATAATATGATAAAAAGGCTTCGTTTTTGCAGCTTGAGAGCTAAAATGATTATGGTAATTATCATTGCAACGGTTATTAGTACACCAGTCTCCATTCAGTTGAATGATGTTATTAGGGAAGCGAATCTACTGCCGCCAGGATTTAGCATGATAATAAATACAGTGATTAATCTTCTCTTTACAACCCTTATCTCTGTTCTCTTTATTCGTTGGATTATTATAAGTCCCTTAAAATCATTATTAAAATCAACACAGGAAATTCGTAAAGGAAATTTAAATATCACAATTGAAAAAAAATCACATGATGAAATTGGTCTATTAACAGATGAATTCATTTTAATGAAAGATGCCATTAAAAATCTTGTCGTAAAAGTAAATGAAACATCTATACATATCACGTCCTCTGCTGAGGTATTAACAGCAAACACTATTGGAACAAGTCATGTATCTGAACAAATATCAAGCGCTATTCAAAGTGTAGCAGTAGGATCAGAAGAACAAACAAAAGGAATGGAAACGATTGTAGAATCAGTAGCAGTTGTAAATAGAGAAATAAAAGATATTGCAAAACATACAGAAGAAATGGCAAAATCCTCCGATAATACGATAGTAAAGGCATTAGAGGGGCAAGAGGTAGTTGGCAAAACAGTTAACCAAATGAGTTTAATACAAAATTCAGTAAAAGAATCTAATGACTCAATTGGATTATTACAGGAACGTTCCCAAGAGATTGGCCAATTTTTAAATGTTATAACGGAAATCGCCGATCAAACAAATTTATTAGCATTAAATGCTGCAATTGAAGCGGCGAGAGCAGGAGAAGCTGGGAAAGGTTTTGCTGTAGTAGCAGAAGAAGTCAGAAAACTGGCTGAACAATCTAATCAGTCTGCTAAACAAATAGCCGTGCTCGTGAATGAAATTCAAAAAGATACACTTACTTCTGTAAAAACGATGAGAAGAGTAACAGATGAAGTAAAAGAAGGAATTGATATCACCAATAATACAAAAGAAAAGTTTAATTTGATTTCTGATTCAATGTCTAATATGAGTAGTCAAATGCAGAGTGTGTTGGAAGCAGCTAATAATATAACAGCAAATATCTCAGAAGTGGCAGGATCTGTTAATCAAGTGACAAGTATTGCAAAAGAAAACAGTCAAAATTCAGTAAGTGTCTCTGCATCTGCTCAAGAACAATTAGCATCAATTGAAGAAATAACAAATTCAACAAGATCGCTGGCAAACATAGCAGATGATTTAGTTATGCTGACAAAAGATTTTGATGTTTAATATATGACAATTAGGAGAAGCCTTGATAAGGTTTCTTTTTTTTGCTCAGTTAAAACTACAATCAAATAGTAGCATCTACAGCGCCACCCCGAACTCCAACTTTATCCTTTGAAGCTTTTTAATAGGAGCCTCGAGTGCATTCCTATTTTCAAGATAGACCCCCATGCAACAAATCTGCACTATGGCGCATGAAAAGAAGCAGCTATCTTAGATTTATAAGCAGGTAGCAGCCACTTTTCAAGATAGCCTTTTAAAAAACGTACCATTATATAATAGATTATGTCTTACAATGGCCCAATTTGAATTAAATTTTCATAAAACCCTTGTCGGAAGTTGTTATTTATTGAAATTACAAATATAATGGAGAATTGTATGAACTATTTTTTTTGAAAATAACAATTCACCCATAATGATAAAAAACAAATAATCTCTTCTAAATATAGTCAACGTATCTTGAAGTTTAGCAAGGAGTAATGAATAGATGACACGAATGAAAAATACTTCTAAAATAGATTTTAGTCTTGTCCTTATCTTAATGTTGCTTTGTCTTGCCAGTTGTGTAGCGATATTTAGTGCACAAACTACAGGACAATATAATCAAAACTTTTTAGTGAAACAAATTTTTTGGTATGTAGTTGGAGTAGCGATAATTGCAGGTGTCATTACACTCGATTCAGATCAATTAAAGAAACTTTCCTGGTATTCATATGGCTTTGGAATACTATTGCTTTTATTACTAATTGTGGCACCTGAAAGCATTGCAAGAAAAGTGAACGGTGCTAAAAGCTGGTTTCAACTTCCGGGAATCTCGTTGCAGCCGTCTGAATTTGTTAAAATATTTATTGTTTTAACACTTTCAAGAATCATTGTTGAGCATCACGAAAAATTTATTGTGAAGACTATCCGTTCAGATATTTGGCTATTAATAAAAATTGGGTTAATCACCTTTTTACCGCTTATTTTAGTAATGCAACAGCCAGATTTGGGTACATCACTTGTTTTTATTGCGATTATGCTTGGCATGATTTTTATTTCAGGGATTTCCTGGAAAATACTAAGCCCTATTTTTCTATCTGGAATCAGCCTGGTTGTGGGGGTTCTCTATTTAGTATTATGGCATGCCGAGTGGCTGGAAAAATATCTTGGCGTACAAGAATACCAATTTGGGCGAATTTACTCATGGTTAGACCCTTATAATTACCAAAGTACGACTGGATATCATTTAACACAGTCATTGTTGGCAATTGGATCAGGAGAAACATCTGGAAAAGGCATGGGGATAAGAGATGTTTATTTACCGGAAAGCCATTCAGATTTTATTTTTAGTGTAGTAGGAGAAGAATTTGGATTTATAGGTGCTAGTGTGCTAATAAGTTTATTTTTCTTGCTTATTTACCATATAACGAAGGTTGCGCTTGAAACAAAAAATTCTTTCTATACATGTATTTGTGTAGGGATAATAAGTATTATTACCTTCCATGTGTTTCAAAATATCGGGATGACTATCGGAATTCTTCCTATCACAGGGATACCCTTGCCGTTTATAAGTTATGGTGGAAGTTCGTTAATGGGAAATATGCTTGCGATGGGATTAATCTTCTCTATTCGATATCATTACAAAAAATATATGTTTTCTACTGACGAATAAAAAAGCATAAATGCCTAAACGATGTTGAAAAAACATATGCTGACCGCTAAAACGTTTCATGGAATAAAATATGGATAACTAGAAAAAGAACCTGTTACGCATAACAGGTTCTTTTTCATCTATTCACTAGCTCCCTTTTGGATGAGGGGGAAAAGGAAACTGTGATAAGGTAAGATGGAAAGCGTTAATTATCAACCGATATTGATAATCATTATCAATTGATTTAATTTTATAATAAAATATAATAATCTTAATGTCAATATTTTGTTTGGAAAAAAATTATTTTTTAGGAGGAGAAAAGTTGGAAGAAGAATTTAAAGAAGAATTTGATTCATTGTTAAAAAAATACACAGAATTATTGTTAGGAGAACATAATGAAGATCTGCAAAATAAAGTAGAAATATGGATGCTTTATTCTCATATGGCTAAATCAATGCCTGGTTTAATAAAACATTGGAATGCAAAATTTCCTAGTGGAAAGAAAGAAATGGTAAAAATAGTCGCGGAAATAAAGAAAATAAACGAACTTCAAAAACAAAAACCAAAATAAAGCATATGCTATTAAGAGAGGCATGGACAACTTGTTTTAATGCCTCTCTTAAACTTAACCATTAATAAATATTATTATTGAAGAGTGGAACTTCCATAAGGAAACTGTGTATTATATCCTTTGAATTGTTGATAAGACTGTTGGAGTTTTTGTTGGTCAGCAGCCTCCAACTTGTACCAGCCGTTTTGAAACATAACAGTATACAATTCTCTTTGCATATTTTGTGTTTCATTAAAAATCGCTAATACATCTTGATACAATGCTTGATGACTAGCTTCATTTAAGGCAGTAGAATAAGAGTCAGTCATATATTTTTCTGTTGCTAATAAATCATTGATAAAATCTCTGTCATTCATTTGTGGTGTTTTCGGTACTTGTGTTTCTGGGTTTTGGATAGTTTGCTGATTCATTTTCGTTCCTCCTATTATAAACTGAAAAATCCAGATGATTATTGTTGATAATTATTCATTTGCTGAGCTGGTTGAGAATTCAAATGAGATAGTATTTTTTCATAATGTTTTTGGTGCATTTGTCCACATTTTTCTAGACAAGATTTAATTCCTTGATTTTGTGTTTGAGCAGCAAAAAAATGGGCCTTTTTCATAGCAAGTAAATTCCATGAAAGCATGTCTGTTAAATAAAGGGAATCCTTTACTGTAAGTGTAGCCGGGGGCTGCATCATTATATTTGTATTTTGCATATTCGTAATAGGTTGCTGTTGCATTGTTTATTCCTCCATTCATAAAATATAAATAGTCGTTATTATTTTTTATATTGATTATTTTGGCTATTAACTTTTCCTCCGCCATCCATTTCAACAGTCGGACCTGCATTTCCTTTGACGCTTGCTGCACTAACTCCAGCTTTAGAAGGATTCTTTTTTACTCTTGCCATCATCGTCACCCCCTCTTTTACGTATACCTAGTAGCGTTTCCTAAATGAATGGATTTAATGAATGATTGAACAAAAATCTCCCTGTTAAAATGGAGAACATGTCAGAAATGTGAACAGTGAAAACAGCTACAGTAAGCGATTTTTATGAATATCGACATAAAAAGACAAGAAAAACTGGGTGAAAATTCCGCTTTTGTTGATTGTACATCTAATTTATTTATTTTATTGTTAATAGAGCAACACACTAATTGGAAAAATATGAAATGTTATTAACAAGGAGGCATAAAATGACAAATAATATAAAGTACGCCGCAGTTATAGGTGCAGGAGTAATGGGGTCTGCCATTGCAGCACAATTAGCAAATGTGAATATTCCTACATTACTTCTTGATAGAGTCCCCAATCAATTACTACAGGAAGAACTTGATCAGCAATTAACCATACATCATCAACAAGTAAGAAATCGATATGTAAACAAGGCTAAAAAAAATTTATCAAACATTAAACCCAGCCCGCTTGTTTCTGTACAAAAGCTTTCTTTTATAGAAACAGGAAATACAGAGGATGATCTGCATTTATTAGCAAAGGCAGATTGGATTATTGAAGCCATTACAGAGGATTTAAAGGAAAAAAAATCACTCTATCTAAAAATAGACAAATGGAGAAAAAAGGGTTCTATTGTAAGCAGTAATACTTCTGGTATTTCTATTGAAAAAATGATGGAAGAGTGTTCAGAAGATTTTCAAACTCATTTTTTTGGCACTCATTTTTTTAATCCACCACGCTATATTCACCTTTTAGAACTAATTCCAAGTACAAAAACAGAACCCTTCATAATAAAACAATTCAAAGATTTTGCTGAAGAGACTTTAGGGAAAATCGTCGTTGAAGCAAAGGATACGCCAAATTTTATTGCCAATCGTCTTGGCGGATATGCGTTCTTAACCATTATAAATGAAATGATTCAATCAAAACGCAGCATTAAAGAGGTGGATCAATTGACTGGTCCATTAATTGGGCGGTCTAAAACAGCGACATTTCAAACATTGGATTTGGTAGGTTTGGATACATTTTCCTTCGTTATTGAAAATATACAAAATCGAAGTCAATTACAAGCTGAAAAAAATTTTTATACATGTCCTGCTTTATTAGAAAAAATGATAAACAAAAAGATGTTAGGAAGGAAAACAGGCAGTGGTTTTTATAAAAAAACAGAAGAAGGGTTAAAAGTCTTAGATTATAACAGCATGCAATATGTAGACGTAAACAAAGAAAAAATACATCAGCTAAAAATTAAAAACCTTAAAGAATGGATATATGATGATACTCCTGAATCCAACTTTATTTGGAAATGTATGTCGCCGTTTTTATTGTATGCTGCATCTTTAGTAGGCGAAATATCCGCGTCTATTTATGAAATAGATGAAGCTGTAAAATTGGGATTTAATTGGGAAAAAGGGCCGTTTGAAACATGGGATGCGTTGGATCTGTCCTTAGCTATAAAAAAACTAAAACAAGAAAACGCAGTTATTCCAAGTTGGATTTTTACTATGATCGATCATGACTTCACCACTTTTTATAAAGAAGAGAAAGGAATAGTTTATTACTATCATCAAGGAAAGTATATCCCAGTCCCGAAAGATAATAAAACTATTTCAGTAAGAGAAAAAAGGGAAGAAGGAGGAGTGCTTCTTTCTAATAAAGCTGCGACCCTTCTTGATATTGGCGATGATGTGGCATTGTTGGAATTGCATACTACAAATAATGCAATCGGTATGGATGCATTAGAAATGATAGAAACAGGAATAGAAAAAATAGAAAAAAATGAAAAGTTTAAGGGTCTTGTTATTGGAAGCACAGGGAGAAACTTTAGTGTAGGAGCAAATATTGCCATGCTCTTGTTAGAGGCACAAGCTGGCGATTATTTAGAGCTTGAATTAGTTGTAGACCGTTTCCAACAGGTGATGAAAAAAATCAAATACTGCAGCAAACCAATTGTTGCAGCGTCGTATAAAAAAACCTTTGGCGGTGGTGCAGAAATATGTTTAGCTGCTGCTCGAATTCAAGCTATGCAGGAAACGTATATTGGACTTGTGGAAACTGGGGTTGGCTTAATTCCTGGAGGTGGTGGTACAAAAGAGCTTTATTTAAATAAATTAGGAAAAAAACAAAGTGTTAGTGATAAAGAGTTGATGGAGATAGTTAAAAGCGTATTTTATACCATTTTAACAAGTAATGTATCAACATCTGCAGAAAATGGAAAAGAAATAGGTTTCTTAGAAAGTATAGATAACATAACAATGAATGAAAGACATTTATTATATGATGCGAAAAATCAAGTGTTACAGTTGGCAGAACAGCAGTATGTTCCACCCCAAAAAAATAAAATAGTGGTTGCGGGTAAGTCTGGTTATCAATTATTGATGAGTGAACTACAAGGCTTAGTCCAAAAAGGAAAGTTAACTTCTTATGATTTAGTTATTGCCGAAAAGCTGGCATTTGTATTGACGGGTGGAAATGTAGATTTTAAAACAGAGGTAGAAGAAGATTATTTATTAAAAATAGAAAAACAAGCATTTTTATCCTTGATTCAGCAAAAACAAACACAGGAAAGAATAGGTCATCTTTTACAAAAAGGAAAACTACAGAAATAATAAAGGAGAGACTAAGCATCGTGAAAAAAGGCGGAAGCTTTATTACAGAAGAGACGAAGTATAAAGAGGTTTTTACACCAGAAGATTTTGAAGAGGAACATAAGATGATTGCAGATATGACATCTGATTTTGTTCAAAATAATGTCTTGAAACATTTGTCCGTAATGGAACAGCATGATTTCAATAAAACGATTCAGCTTATGAAGGAAGCGGGTGAATTAGGGTTATTAAGTGCCGACATCCCAGAGGAGTATGGAGGATTAGGTTTGGATAAAATAAGCTCCTCTATCATTTCAGAGAAATTATCTATTGCAGGAGGGTTTTCGATTACACACGGAGCACATGTAGGCATCGGTTCTCTCCCTATTGTTCTATTTGGCAGTAAAGTTCAAAAAGAAAAATATTTGCCAGCATTAGCTACTGGTGAAAAAATAGCTGCATATGCATTAACAGAACCAGCAGCAGGTTCAGATGCATTAGCCATCCAAACAACAGCAACCTTAAATGAAGAAGGTACCCATTATATAATAAAAGGGGAAAAACAATGGATTACAAATGCAGGTATTGCTGATTTATTTACCGTTTATGCTAAAGTTGATGGAAAGAAATATTCCGCTTTTCTTGTTGAACGCAGTTTTGAAGGAGTATCCATCGGTAAAGAAGAAAATAAACTAGGAATTAAAAGCTCGTCCACCTGTTCTGTCCGATTGGATCATGTTGCAGTACCAATCGAAAATTTATTAGGCAAGGTTGGAAGAGGGCATATTATTGCATTGAATATTTTAAATATTGGTCGTTTCAAATTAGGAATTGGATCCATTGGGGTAAGCAAAGAAGCAATTAAACAAACCATTTCTTATACAAATAATCGCAAACAATTTCATTCTCCTATCTCTCATTTCCCTCTAACAAAAGAAAAACTAGCAACCATGTCTTCCCACCTGTATGCTGCTGAAAGTTCTGTTTACCGAACTGCTGGTTTGCTGGCAGATATTTTGAATCCATTGAAAACAGATGCAGATTTCAAAGATGTTGCTAAAGCAACAAATGAATATGCCATTGAGTGCAGTTTAAATAAAGTATTCGCTTCTGAAGTTCTCGATATGATTGTAGATGAATGTGTCCAATTACACGGAGGAAATGGCTTTATGGAAGAATACGATATTGTAAGAATGTATCGCGATTCCAGAATTAATCGCATATTTGAAGGGACAAATGAAATCAATCGTTTATTAGTTCCAGGTAATCTCTTGCGAAAAGGGATAAAAGGAGAACTTCCTATCCTTCAATCCATAAAGTTATTAGAGAAGCAATTACTTGCGATGATGCCATATGAACCAGATAAAACAGTATTATCACAAGAAAAAATGCTTCTTGCAAATGGGAAAAAAATTGCGTTGCTCCTGTTAGGATTAGCAGCCACACGGTATGAACATACATTAGAAAAAGAACAGGAATTGCTTGTGAATATATCTAATATTATTTCGGCAGTTTATGCAATGGAATCAGCTGTTTTAAGAACAGAAAAAGCGATTATCCATTCGAAAAAAGAACAGAAACAAAAAATAGTATATACAGAGATTTTCAGCCAAGAAGCCTTTCAGCAAATAGTTTTAGAAGCAACAGAATCATTAGCGTACATGGAAACTGGAGATGATTTACGAATGCTGCTTGCCAATTTAAAAAAATTAACAAGATATACACCAAAATCAATCATTCAACTAAAAAGGGAGGCAGCAGACCTAATACTAGCGGAAAATCAGTATATTGTTTAATGAACAGAAGCTGGAATATAAGTATTCCAGCCGAAGATAAACCCGAACCATGATACGAAGATGTAAAAAATATTTCGTATCATGGTTTGGGTTTTTTATTCATGTAAAAAAGAAGGTTTGTGGTAATCACCCGCAGCCTGCATACACTTCGCTTTCCGTGGGGCTCGCGCTGAGCCGCTTCGGCCCTTGGCCTGCAGGGTCTCAGCTGTCTCGCTAATCCCACAGGAGTCTACGTGTATTCAGGCTGCTCCATTTTCCAATCTATTTCATTTTTTTCTTGGTAAAAGAATTAGGTTTTAGAAAATCACCTTTAAAAACGAAGTGGAACAACATAGTTTTTAATACTTAACTACTAAAACTT
>JBDNRM010000079.1:0-7207 GCA_047718615.1 Bacillus sp. (in: firmicutes)
ATTATACAGATACCCAGAATAGCCACTCGCCCGTTTTATTTTCACAGAAAAAAGCCTTTTTTATTTTTTGATAAAGTATCAATCGCTTTTTTCGTCATATCAGGCAAAGGAACGACTGGATTATATAAATTACCTTGTCCCTCTTCTCTTTGTTCAAACATTTCTTCATTGGCAAACAACCCTAAGATTTTGCCGCTGTTTGCTTTATCCAATTCCTTTTTATTTGTTACATATTTATATCCTAGTTTTTTCGCTTTTTCAACTAGATTCCCCTGTGTTCCTTTGCTTTTTTCCGATGGATCTTTAGCAGGCTCGTCCTCATACTTCCCAGCATTTCCAGCAGGATACCAGAAATCTTCGCCACCACCCAGCAATACATCCACTTTGCTTTTTTCTAAATATTGTTTAGCAATCTCGCTTTGTTTCGAACGATCGGCAACATGTGAGCCAAATGCTGCTGGTGTAGCATCCGTAATCTGGCTTGTTGTAACCAAACCGGTTGACTTTCCAGCTTTATCTGCCATTTCCAGAATCGTTTTTACTGATTTTTTGTTCGCATCCACTCCAATTGCTCCGTTATAGGTTTTCACCCCAGATGCCATAACTTTAAAGGACAAGTATTATAGAATTACATATTATTTGTAAATATATGGTAAAATCAAGATGACAAAAAAGTGTTAGGCACCCATAAGGAACAAATGTCCTTTTGCAGCCTGACACTTTATCTTCTAACAAAGTTTTTCTTCGCCCTATCTATTTCCCAAACCGTTTGCGATACCCGCACTTCCTGCATAGTTCTTCGACTGCGACTCTTCTTGAAAAACCATCCACAATGTTTTTTGCTCTATCTCCTTCGATAATATCAGAAAAGGAGGCATCATTAATATTTCCAAGGTTAATTACTCCCTCTCCATCTAAACAACAAGGGATCACGGTTCCATTTGCTAGTATTCCTGCTTGATTTCGAAGACCATAACAGAAGCCTTTTCCATCATCCTCTTCTTCATGCAGAGCTGGCCACTGAAACTCGTAATCTTGATTAATAAAGATGCGTTCCGCAATTTTTACGCCACTTCCTGGTGTTACCTTTTCTTCAATTTTATAGTCTAAATCAAATTCTTTTTCAATGATTTCAAGTAATTGCCGATTTCTTTGTTTTTCCAGATTCGTCATATTATCTTGTGTGAGATTCCAAAGTCGTAGTGAAACAATCATGTCAGATTGGCTTGTTGCTTCTTTAATGAAGGAAAGAATACTTTTCACATATCCTTCCTTATCTGTAGAGCCCTCATGTCCATCAAAGCTATGCAGAGAAAAATTCATTTGTCTTAATGCAGGTTTGTTTATTATTTTTTGCTTCTTCTTATTAATTAATGTTCCATTTGTTGTAATATTAACTTTAAATCCTTTTTCATGACTTACATCTAATAATTGTTCTATTTTAGGGTGCAGCAGCGGCTCCCCCTTAACATGTAAATAAATATAGTCTGTGTGCGGTTTAATTTGGTCTAAACGCTTCGAAAAATCCTCCACAGAAATGAATTGCTTCTGCCTTTCTGTTGGCGGACAGAAACTACATGCAAGATTACATACACTTGTAACCTCTAAATAAAACTTCTTAAACTTCTTCAACCAAAATCCCTCAATTCCTTTACTACTTAGAACAGCATAAAAAAATTGTTCCTTTCTTATTACAGCATAAGTTGGAGTAAATAGAAACATGATTATTCGAGGAAATA
Source organism: Bacillus sp. (in: firmicutes) (assembly GCA_047718615.1). Classification (GTDB taxonomy): domain Bacteria; phylum Bacillota; class Bacilli; order Bacillales; family Cytobacillaceae; genus Niallia. The sequence goes on from JBDNRM010000079.1 coordinate 1,740, forward strand.
AATAGCTAAATGATTAAAATTGAAACAAAATGACCTAAAACTGAAACAATAAAACAGAAAACTAAAACAATGATTGAGTAGATGGAATGATTTCCACCTATAATAACGCTTTTATCATAGAATCACTGCTCATTCGGACACTTTTTCATAAAAATAGTGCGTATACTTCCATTTTTTTCGATAACAAAACTTTTTTTTAGTCTAAGCGAAGCAAAGTGCGCTATTCGGCACTCCGCTTCGTTAATAATTCCTAGTATTATAAAAAGAATGCAACAGTAATCTCTATAGCTTTAGCGAAAATATTTTTCTTCCTTTTCAACTATCACCTAATAGCTTCTTCTGTTTCTATGTCAAAAAAATGGGCTTTTTTCATATTAAATGCTAACTGAATTGCATGCCCGATTGTTTGTTTGTTTCTTCCCTCTACTCTTGCAGTTAGGACATTACCGCCTACTTTCACGTAGAGATACGTTTCAGAACCCATATCTTCTGCTAAATCAACTATTCCCTGTACAATGGTTTGTTGTGATGCTGTATTCCCTTCTTTATTTGCCAGAATATCCTCTGGGCGAATACCAAGGATAATTTCGTGTCCAACATAGCCTTTCGCATAAAACACTTTGCTTTGCTCCTCTGAAATCGGAATCGAAAAAGCATCTGCTTGAAAATACACGCCACCATGTGCTTCTACCAATTTTCCATCTATAAAATTCATGCCAGGTGAACCGATAAATCCAGCAATATACTTATTAGCTGGATAATCATAAATGTCTTTTGGTGGCGCTACCTGCTGGACAACTCCTTCATGCATCACAACAATACGATTCCCATTGTCATGGCTTCTGTTTGATCATGTGTTACATACACAAATGTTTTCTCTAAGCTCTTATGTAATCTGCTAATTTCCTAACGCATTTTTACACGTAGTTTGGCATCTAGATTGGATAAAGGTTCATCCATTAAAAATACTTTAGGATTACGTACGATGGAAATTAAACCAAATCCCATCCTTGCAGCTACCCGTGGAGGCTATATTCCCATTATTATATGAGGGAGATAAAATTGTCTGCAACTTTAATCATTTATCACTTAAACATATTTATTCCAACACAAAAGACGAACAACTTAACTTTAATTAAGTTGTTCGTCTTTTGAAATATAAACTGCAACTATGCACAAAACCGACTCTTATTTTATTTATATTTTAAAATAACTGCGCAGCAAGTAGCTAATCCATCTGCAATTAGGATTCGTTCTTATATTTTCCAACAACCCTTTTATGATAGCTGGACTAAACGTTCGTTCAAGTAACTGCTGTTTCAATAGAATTAATGATTCCTGTTCAACGGATTCTTCCATCTCTTCTATTTTCTTTTGAATATTTTCGATGATTTCTTCCTTCATTTCTTTATCATTTATCATCTTTTTACTTTTTTGATATAGTTCCTTTGTTAAAAATGTGGTATTAGTATGCCTAGCCAGCAAATTTGTCTTTTCCACAAGTGATTGCGACAATACTTCCAAATCAAAAGGTACATTAGAAAATAAAAATAGATGCGAATATATATTCAAAAATCCTTTCATACTGTAAACAATATCATATTTTGTAATTAAATCGCTTCCATATAAACGTTCAATTAAAAAAAGAATCGTTTTCTCAAGTAAGCTGTCATAATAGTGAATCTTTATAATAAATTCTTGATTAAACGAATGTGTCTGCTCTTTCATAAAGAGTTTGGTGAAATCAGAGTACTTATAAAAAGAAGAAAAAATTACATAATAAAACTCAAATAAAAGATCCTCTTCCTTTTTTTCTTTGACTACACGGTCAATATCTGATGTAATGCGCAGCATAAAATGGTCTATCAGTGATAAAATCAATTCATCCTTCGATTTGAATGATAAATAAAAAGCACCTTTTGAAATACTGCATTGTTCTGTTATTTGCTGAACGGAAGTGGCTTCGAAGCCTTGTTTTGCAAAGAGCTCCAGTGCTTTTTCCATAATTAGTTGTTTTTTCATCATTTTGTTTTCCACTCCTAGGCCATGTTGTTGACAACTGACTCATTAGTCACTATTATAAATAAATAAGCTTTAATAGTCAATTAAAGGAAGGTGTAATAGTGAAAGGTATAGTAAATTTTGTCCTGAAAAATAAGTTGGCAGTATGGCTATTGACAATTATTATTACTGTCTCTGGAATTTATTCAGGTACACGTATGAACATGGAAACAATTCCCGATATCACAATTCCTTACTTAACAGTAATGGACGTATATCCTGGGGCCACTCCAGAAAAGGTAATGGAGGATATATCCAAGCCTTTAGAGAAAGCCGTGGAAAATTTAGAAAACGTGAAAGCAGTCTATTCAAATTCTTATTCTAACATGAGCAACGTTCAAGTGGAATACGAATATGGAATAGATATGGATGAAGCTAAACGTGAATTAAAATCAGCATTAGATGGAATAAAACTTCCAGAAGGTGCACAAGAGCCTACTGTTACACAAATCAGCATGAACATGATGCCAATTGCTGCATTAAGTGTTAGTAGTTCTAAAGAAAGCATTGTAGATTTAACTTCAACTGTAGAAGATATAATCCTGCCAAAAATTGAAAAAATTGATGGTGTTGCTTCTGCAACTATTTCCGGTCAGCATGTGGAAGAAGTAGATTTAACGTATAACAAAGAAAAAATGGCTCAACTTGGCTTAACGGAAGACAAAGTCAAGGAAATGATTCAAGCAAGCGACCTAGCAGTTTCATTAGGACTTTATGAATTTGACGAAGGGGAAGAAGCGGTTGCAGTTGATGGTAAATTCATGACAGCTAATGAATTGAAAAATATGCTAATCCCAGTAACTCCGTCTGAACAAAACCCATCACCATTTGTAAAACTTAGCGATATCGCCAAAATCGAAGTGGTTGGTAAAGTAGAATCCGTTTCTCGTACAAACGGCAAAGATGCTATTGCGATTCAAATTGTGAAAAGTCAACAAGCAAACACTGTAGATGTTGTAAATGCAGTGAAAGACCTTGTGAAAGATGAAAAAGCTAAAATCGATGGTCTTTCCATTGATATAACAGTGGACCAAGGAGCTCCAATAGAAGACTCTATTTCCACTATGATTGAAAAAGCATTATTTGGTGGTCTAATCGCCGTATTAATTATTCTTCTGTTCTTACGCGATTTTAAATCAACCATCATATCCATCGTTTCCATACCAGTATCCATTTTTATGGCATTCATTCTACTGAACTGGATGGATATAACCCTTAATATTATGACCCTAGGTGCTATCACCGTTGCCATCGGTCGTGTAATCGATGACTCGATCGTAGTAGTTGAAAATATTTATCGTCGATTGCATCTAAAAGAAGAGAAATTGACCGGCCAGGCACTTGTTCGTGAAGCAACAGTTGAAATGTTTAAACCAATCTTGTCATCAACTTTAGTAACGGTTGCAGTATTCGCACCACTTATTTTCGTTGGTGGTATGGTCGGTGAGCTATTTGCGCCATTCGCATTAACCATGACATTTGCACTCGGTGCTTCCTTACTTGTAGCGATTACCATTGTGCCTGCATTATCTCACTTTTTATTCAAGAAAAAATTATATAGTGAAAAAACAGAAAGCAATCACAAAGAAACAGGCAAATTATCTTTATGGTATAAAGGTGTTCTTGAAAAGGCGCTTAATCATAAAATAATTACCTCTATCATCGCTGTTGTTTTATTAGCAGGAAGCTTAGCTTTAACACCATTAATTGGATTCAGCTTTATGGGCAGTGAAGAAGATAAAGTCATGTATTTAACTTACACTCCAGAAGCTGGCGAGCTAAAAGATGAAACACTAAAAAACATTAAAGTAGTAGAAGAAAAAATGCTTAAACGGGATGATATTAAGACCGTTCAATTATCCTTAAATGATGAAGCGGATCAAATGTCAGCAATGATGGGCGGCGGTGCTGGCGGTGCGCTAATGTACCTAATCTTTGATCCAGATATGGATAATTTCCCTAAAGTTCGTGAAAATATTGAAAAATACGTAAAAGATATTGGTCAATCTGGCGAATGGAAAAGCCAAAACTTCACTTCTATGTCAGGCTCAACAAATGAAGTCAGCTATTCCTTCTATAGTGAAGATTTAGATAAATTAAATCAAGCTGTCAATATGGCAGAAGATGTCTTGAAGGAAAATAGCGGTTTGAAAGATGTTAGTTCAAGTGCAGAAGATGCATATGTAGAATATACTTTCAAAGTAGAACAAGATGAGTTATTGCAGCATGGCCTAACAACAGGTCAAATTGTCATGATGCTAAGCCCAACAAGAACTAAAGATGTTTTAACAACGGTTGAAAAGGACGGCAACTCTTTAGATGTGATCGTACAGCAGGAACAAGCTGCACAGCCAAAATCAATCGATGACATTTTAGATACACAAGTACCGACAGCACAAGGTACATCCATACCACTTTCAGAATTAGTAAAAGTAGAAAAAGGCACAACTTTAAATACTCTTGCACGCAGTAAAGGCGAATACTATGCATCTGTTTCAGGAACCATTACTTCAGATGATATTTCAAAAACAACTTCTGAAGTAAGTAAAAAAATGGATAAATTAGATTTACCTAAAGGAGTTTCACAAGATGTTGGCGGTGTATCTGCTGACATGACTGAAACCTTTACACAGCTTGGTGCAGCAATGCTTGCGGCAATCGCAATCGTGTACTTCATCCTTGTTGTAACATTCCGTGAAGGAGTCGCGCCGTTTGCCATCCTATTCTCGCTTCCATTTGCGGTAATTGGTTCATTTGTTGGTTTATTAATCGGCGGTGAAACCATTTCTGTATCTGTTATGATGGGTCTATTAATGTTAATCGGTATCGTTGTTACAAACGCCATCGTACTTGTAGACCGTATTATTCACATGGAACGTGATGGCATGAATATGCGTGATGCGGTTCTAGAAGCCGGAGCAACACGCTTGCGTCCAATTCTTATGACAGCAATCGCGACAGTCGGTGCGTTAATTCCATTAGCTATCGGATCAGGCGGCGGCGGTTTAATCTCAAAAGGTCTTGGGATTACTGTAATCGGCGGTTTAATAAGCTCCACATTATTAACATTAGTTGTTGTACCAATCGTTTACGAAATATTATCAAAACTATTTAAGAAAAATCGTAAAGTAGTAGAAGAAAACTAATAAAAAAGCCGTGCAAGACACCCTTGCACGGCTTTTTTATATAGAAGATTAAATTTAAGGCAAGGAACCTTTCTGAAAATAGGCAAACAAATGCAAAAAGCTTATTTGATTCAAAAACAAGAACCAACTCCACAGCTTACTGTGTGGAAATCGCCTATTTTTTCGTATACTCCCTCCTTTTTCTCACGCTTCTCCCATTAATTCCGCGTTCCTTCCGTTTTTTCCGCGCTTCTCCGATTAATTCCGCGTTCCTCTCCTTTT
>JBDNRM010000079.1:7307-16917 GCA_047718615.1 Bacillus sp. (in: firmicutes)
ATTAATTCCGCGTTCCTCTCCTTTTACCCGCGTTCCTCCGATTAATTCCGCGTTGCGTTCCTTTCGTTTTTTCCGCGCGCTTCTCCCCGCGCACTACTTGAAATATGAATACTTACACTCACATAATATACACTTAACAAAGAGATGCTAAATTTAAACTGTTCAAACTACTACATAGGGGGATAAAAATGAATTTAGCAAAATCTATACTTACATCTACATTAACTTTTGGAATTTTAACTACTTCTTTCACAGGAGCTACTCATGCACAAACAACTACTAAAAATTTTGCCGTGACAGCAACAGCAGAAACACAGCCTGTTCAATCAACTGATGATGCCGCAGATGACCCAGCTATTTGGGTACATCCAAGCAACACAGAAAAAAGTAAACTGATTACAACTAACAAGAAATCAGGATTAAATGTTTATAATTTAAAAGGGAAATTAATACAATCCTACCCTTTTGGAGAATTAAACAATGTTGATTTACGTTATAACTTTAAACTTAAGGGGAAAAAAATAGATATTGTTGGTGCAACAAATCGATCAGAAGGAAAAAATAACGTGGAGATTTATTCCTTTGATGGCAATACTGGCAAATTAAAAAATATCGTGGATCCAAAACATCCTATCCTTTCTGCTGTAAGTGAAGTTTATGGATTCGGATTTTATCATAGTCAAAAAACAGGTAAGTTTTACGCCATGTTAACTGGAAAAGACGGAGAATTTGAACAATATGAACTTGTTGGCAATTCGAGCGGTAAAGTGACAGGAAAAAAAGTACGCTCCTTTAAACTAAACACACAAACGGAAGGGTTAGTAGCAGATGATGAGTATGGCAGCTTATATATTGCAGAAGAAGATGTAGCTATTTGGAAATTTAATGCAGAACCAACCGGCGGCAAGAAAGGAACAATTGTAGATAAAGCAAATGGAAAACATTTAAGCGCAGATATTGAAGGATTAACCATGTATTATGCGCCGAATGGAAAAGGCTATTTAATGGCATCAAGCCAAGGGGATAGCAAATATGCTGTATATGAACGTCAAGGAAACAATAAATATAAAAATGATTTTCAAATTGGAAATAGCAAAAAAATAGATGGAACAAGCCATACAGATGGAATTGATGTACTAGGCTACGGGCTTGGCAAAGAATATCCTTATGGTATTTTCGTTGCACAAGATGATGAAAATATGGACAACGGAAAAAAACGCAATCAGAATTTCAAGATTGTTTCTTCAGAAAAAATCATCAAACCCTTAAACGGAACACTCGATAAAAAATACCAGGTCAATCCTCGTAAACTGGTTGACCGCTCGAAGCATTAATTCTTAATATAGTGCTTTTCCCAAATTACTTTAACGTACGAGGGAAAAGCATATCTTCTTTATAAATGAAAAAGAATGGATAAACGCCCTATAACATATTAGCTGAAATTTCGAATCTGCTTAAAATTAGTTCATTCTCCTTTTTCCTTTTACAAACACTGCAAATCGAATTTCCATCTGTATAAACAAGAAGCGCAGCAAATAAGTTCATGCTTAGCTACGCAGGTTACTAGTAAATAGATTATGGTGCAACTATAATAAAAGCCACGTTCAGTTGCAATATCTAGCTTTAGAAAATGTCATTAGCAATAATTAAACGAACCTCTTAGTTATCTAAAATGATACTTAACGCTTTATCTAAATAGTCTGAGACGTCCACTTTTTTTTCTTCGAGTATTTTATAAATAGAAACCAACTTTACATAATCAGCAAGTGTATCAACGCTAACTTCCATTGACGCTTGTTTTTCTGTATATTTATCTGTTAGAAATTTCACACTGAATTTCTCTTGATTATGATAATAATAAGATGTCACATGTTCTTTATCATAAGAAGTTAAATCAGCTGATTGTGCCAGCTTCATAAAACTTTCCCGTGTAAAAACTTCTACGCCAGAGCCTTTTGGAACTTTCCTATACCCAATATAATCTATATTACTATCACTATTTATAAAGCAGGAAACTGCTTTATCAATCAGCCTCGGCTCCGTCAACGGATTGTCTGCCGTAATTCTAACGACTAAATCAGCATCTGTACTAGTTAATGTATGATAAAAACGATCTAACACATTATTTAAACTGCCTCGAAAACATTTAATCCCCATTTTTTTTGCACTATTTTCAATTAAATCATCTTCTATTTGATCTGATGTGGCAATCCATATCTCATCGATTTTAGTGGATAATCTTACACGTTCTACTACTCTTTCTAAAATGGTCTTCCCTTCTAAGTCAAGCATTGCTTTAGCAGGGTTTCGATTGGATGAAATGCGCGCTTGGATAATACCTGCCACCTTTACCAAATCGTCCATCCTCCATCTACACAAATGTTTTGTCCAGTCATGTAGCTCGATGCATCTGATGCTAATAGTACGGCAATCCCTTGGAGTTCTTCCGGTTTTCCTATTCTCCCCAACGGAACTTTATTACTAAGTTGATCAATAAAGTCTTTTTGCTTTTGTGTATTTTCATTCGGAAATGGTCCAGGTGAAATACAATTAAAACGTATCCCATCCTTCCCATAATGCCCAGCGAGGTATTTCGTAAAATGGATGATTGCCGCTTTCGCAGAACCATAATGAGGAGGACTATTTTGTCCTGATTCTCCATATATATCTGGATTTGCTGATACAACACCATACATGGAAGCAATATTAATAACGCTTCCTGATTGTTGACTAATCATGATTGGCAAAACTTCTTTTACTACCCTATAAGTAGAATGGATAGACCCATCAAAGGAAGACAGCCAATCAGACTCCGTACAATGCAGCATCTCACCTGTTTTTCCATTATAAGAATTGTTTACAACGACATCTATTTTCTTCTCATTTGACATAATATATTGCACAGCTTTTTTTACAGATAAAGCATCTGTCGTATCCATTTTTAAATAAAATACATCTGTTTTATATTTATCTGCTAAATACTTGGAGAAATCCCCATTTTTTTCCGTGTTACGGCTTGCTATATAAACTCTTCCGCCATACTTAACAAATGCCTCTGCCATGGCAGATCCCAAGTAGCCTGATCCCCCAGTAATAAGTATGACTTTCTTCTCGAGTGAAAATATATTTCCCGTCATTTTTTTCACCACTTTCTTGGATCAATCATGTTTTCATTCTCACAAGCGTATTTCATAAAATCTACACAGCAGCCTTTCGTCCCTTGAATTTTTTCATAATCACGGTAAATTTGTTTTAACTGACTTACATTATCGACTCCTATAATGGCTTGATCAATTTCTTCTATCGAGTCAATAAAAGATAAGGCCCCTTCTACTTTTGTTAATTGATTATTCTTCAAATCTGTAAAATAATTTGTTAATAAAGGCGTCAGCTCTTTGAATTTATTCGTTAACATTGAGGTTTCATTTAACAAGATTCCTTGTAAAAAAATAGATCTGGCATGAATTTCTATCTTCTTCTCCTTTAATCTTTTTAATGTCCCACTTTTAACTAAACGTTGATCGAAAACATTAAGTGGAACCTGCACAATATCAAAGGAGTATTGATTTGTTAACAACTCAATTTCTTTTTGACTGTAGACAGAAATCCCTATTTTTTCAATATATCCTTGTCTTTTTAATTCATGAATCTTATCAAATAATTTATCTGCTCCTTGTTTAAACATATCATTTGAATTATGAATCAATAATCCATAAACAGCAGGCAATTTTAGCGTATTTAACGACTGGAAAAACACGCTTTCAACTACTTCAATATCTGCTTGAGTGATATTGTCTTGATGAATATGGGGTGTCTTCGTTACAACATTAAACCCTTCCATCATATTTATTCCGAGAATATGCTCACTAGTTCCATACGAAGGAGCTGTATCTATCACCGATATTTTACCTTTTGCGTAATCTAATATTTTAGCTACCTCTTCACTAGAAGTCTTTCCAAATTTATTGGTGACGCCGTAATCTATGCCAAATTGCACGGTACCCAACGCTAACTTCATCCCTATTACCCCACTGTCTTAAATATATCTACTTCCGTCCTACACGCTTCCAATTCAATATACTTCATGAATACATATGAGTAGTATACGTATGAATTACCTTTAATGAGTGAGAATCCAGCCTAAATTTGGTTAAAAGGCTCTTACTAATTAACAAAAAATAGATATTTAAAATCAGCAAAATTAAAAAACATTTTAACAAGCGTGTTGATTAACCAATAACTCCCTAAAAGAGGTTTTTTTACATTCTGGAGCCTGCCCCCATTATGGTAATGCTTTTTGTGCATTATGATTGGTTTTTTGTCCTGATTCATCCTATTCGAATCTAAACAGGTAAAATGTACTTGTTAAAAAAGCTACTTACTGTTTCACAGGATAATTCTGTCTAATTTTGGATAAGCAACACGCTTAATATTTTAATAAAGTAAACTTCCATCAGTGCGGGGGTCTTACTGCCCGTTAAAAGTGGGATCACTTCCCCCAAATATCTCAAAGCCATATATTGGCCAATTCAGCTTTTTTATTTCGCTACTTTCTATTGAATATTTTATGTTTATTGAATGAAAAAAAGGCAGCAATTTTGTATTTTTACAAAATTGCTGCCTTTTAAGAAATTCATTAGTTGATTGTTGTAGTTTAAGCAGAGAGCAGCCTGCATATACGAAGACTCCCGCGGGAATGAGAGAAAGACGAGACCCCGCAGTGAACGAGGAGGCTCGATGCTCGCCCGTAGGAAAGCGAAGTATTTGCAGGCTGCGAACTCATTGAGAGTCCATTCCTATTTTCAAGGAAGCCAAACTAAAAAACATCCAAATCCTCTAAAGTAATAGAGACTTCTTTTTTACTAATCATCCTATTTTTTTACTAGAACGAACTTCATTCCTCTCAAAAATTGTACCTTGTTTAAACTTTGAATCTTTGAATGCATATTTCATTAACAGAAGATAAGAGATTCCTGCAACAACTACACCGATAATCCACGCCAGCTCTACCTCGATAAAAGCAGCTCCTGCACCAATCACCATGGCAAGGATGGCACATGGATTATAGCCTGCGAATGGTCCGTTTTCTTTATACAAGTCTGCTACATTTACTTTTTGTTTCCTAATTACATAATATTCTAACAATATTATCGAAACAATCGGCCCTAAGAATGCAGAGTAAATTAGAATAAACATACCTAGTCCTTTTGCGGAAGAATCTTGTACAAGCACCCATGGAAATGATACAAGTCCTAGCAGTCCTGTTACCACTACCGCTGGTTTGTATTTTAACTTCGTCAACATCGTGATGACATAGGTTGGTGGGATAATATTTGCCACCATATTAACTGCAATTGCACCCATTACGATAAACGCTGATACAAAAAATGTAATATAAGAGTTATCAACGATGATTGCAAATGCTTTTACCGGATTAGAAATTCCTGTTGCAGATGCAAGCATTGCTCCAATTGCCAGCACGAACCCATATGCTATCAATATAGGAAAAAAGTATAATGCCCCACGTTTTTTGTTGCTGATGCCAGATTTTAATTCTCTGGAGTAGTCAGCTGCACTTAAGAAAATCCCTGCATAATTACCCATAAACACCATAATAAATGCAAAGAATGGCAAGCCCCACGAACCTTTTGTATGTACCCATTTTTCAGCAATAACGTCACTATGAGAATTTAAAAGTAATCCAAATACATAAACCAATGCCAACATTATGACAATAGATGCTAGAGATTCTACCCATTTAATAGCATGAAAACCATAAAGAGAAAGTACAATTTGAATCACTTGAAGCACCACAAAACAAATTGCAACACTATCAAAGGCGCCTCCTGTTATAATCTTGGCAATTTCATTCAAGGCAGTACCACCAATCCAGCTTTGAAACCCATACCATATAATTGCTGGAATTCCGCGTAATAAGGAGGAAATAACCGATCCTTTCAACCCAAATGACATTCGAAGCTGAACGACATAAGGAATTCCTGTTTTATATCCAACCCTGTCGTTTAAAGCAAAAAAAGTAGAAATAATCGCTATTGCAATGATAGCAGCGAGAAATGTCTGAAATACATTCAGCGTTGCTGCTCCCGCCACAATCAAACTAGCTCCAAGTGTCATATTTCCTAAATTAATCCCATCGCCAATCCACATAAACATATACGCTAACGATCCTACCGTTCTATCCTTTTCTGTTTTCGGCTGCAATGATTCATCCACATTTGTGCTTGTTTGCGTTTTTGTTTCTTTTACGGTTCCCAAATTTGTCGCCATAATTCCACTCCTTTTTAATGTTTGTATTTTTTATATTCTGGCTGTCTTTCCTCTTTGATCTGCTTCTAGAAAAAAGTCAGCCCACAATGAATAATCGTTTAATTGTAAATATTCCGTCATTACCATATATAACTAGATTCTATTAATCTAGTTTCATTACACCTCAACTCACCATCCACACAGGAAGATGCCCCGTGGTAAAGAAAATTCCACTTTATAACGACAAGGATGTCGCTGTTATTTCTTTAACTTTTTTGAAATTTAAGATGTCATTAATTCAACTTTTTTATTGTATGTAACCAACTGTCCAACAGGCTCATTCAGTATGCCTTCATTTACATCAAAAACAAGATTTCCACGGACGAATGTTTTCGTTACACGGCAATTAATTTCTCTGCCGATATATGGACTGTGTTGATGGCGATAATATAAACTCTCTTTTTGCACCACATATGATTGATTAGGATCTAGAAGAATAATATCCCCGTCCTTCCCGACTGCAATCTCCCCTTTCATCGGCAAATGAAAACGCTGTGCAGGATTATAGCTAATCATTCGAGTAAAATCAGTAATTGGGATGTTGCGCTTCAAAACAGCCTCATCAAACATAAGGTCAACATTATTCTGGCAGCCTGTAATACCACCCCATACTTCAAAAATATTATTTGTTGCACTGTATTTCATTTCAGGTGGACATGGTGAATGATCAGAAGTCAACATATCAATTTTTCCTTCTATTAACTTATTCCATAGTTTTTCTTGCTCTATTTCATCTCTTAATGGCGGAGAGCATTTTGCCAACGGACCAATTTCCTCAAATTGCGCAGTCGTAATGGTAAAATAGTGTGGACAAGACTCAACGGTAACATCTTGGCCTTCGTTTCTCGCTTTCATAATTTCCTCTACAGCTTCCTCTGTGCTAATATGAACAAAATGCAGTTTACATCCCGTTTCTTTAGCTAAAAATAACGCACGTTTCACGGCATCCACTTCTGTAAAAACTGGACGGGACGCCACATAATCCGCTGCAGTTGTTTTTCCTTTTTCCACCATACATTCTGCCATCCGATCCGTAATTAAAGCATTTTCCGCATGAATAGACAACATATGTCCAAGTTCGGCTAAGCGCTTCATCCCTGTATACAATGTGTAATCATCCACATTTGTAAAGTCTTCCGGCATGTCAGATCCGCATGTTGCCATAAAACATTTGTAGGCAACTACTCCTTCATCAGAAAGTTCTTCTAATTGATCGAGATTGCCTGGTACAAGCCCGCCGTAAAATGCATAGTCCACATAGTTTTTCCCTTTTGCCGCTTCTCTTTTTAATTGCAGCGATTTGCGGTCGACTGTTGCTGGCAACGCATTTAACGGCATATCTACATAGCTTGTCGTTCCACCAGCAGCTAATGCTTTCGTTCCTGTTACAAACCCTTCCCATTCCGTTCTCCCTGGTTCACAAATATGAACATGTGTATCAATCATTCCTGGCATCACATATTGACCGCTAGCATCTACTATCTGATTTGCAGCTCCATCAATCGTTTCCGCAATTGTAGATATTTTTCCATTTTTCACTGCGATATCAACCATTTTTATATCATCTCTGAAAACTACTTTTCCATTTTTTATAATAAGATCATACTCCATGTAAATTCACTCCTATATTCCATTGATTTACCCTGAAAAAAAGCTTTAGCTCTCTCAATAAGTCCGCATCCGGTATACACTTCACTTTCCATGGAGGTCTCGCCAGTCTCGCAATTCTGCTTCTTCATGAGCTATGATGTGCATTGTGCTGGGATGGATGTCTGTGCTATTAAAATTGCTTCTATTGTTGAAAGATATCGGATAAAGAAGTTGAAATCTGATTTTTTTCATCGAAATGGAGGTTTTCTTCCATTTCTAACAGATGTTTGATAGCTAAATTTTCAGCTAGATCTTCATCTCTTTGTTTTATTGCTTCATAAATATGTAGATGATGAAGGCATGCATGTTTCTCTTCATGTTTTTTTCCATAAATAGAAATAATGACATGTGTTAAGGAAATTAAGTCTTCAAGGTATTGATAAAAATAAGAATTACCTGCCAATTCGGCTATTTTCAAATGAAAATCACCAGACATTTGGATGGACTCACTGTAATCCATTTCTTCATATGAAGTTCGTTCTTCTTCTACCATTTCTTCGAGTTCACTCAGCTGCTCTTTTGTTGCTAAGCGACATGCTTTTCGAACTGCCTGTGCTTCTAGGACTCGTCTCATTTCAAATACTTCTTTCGCTTCTTCCATAGAAGAGGAGGTGACAAAAGCCCCCTTATGTTCAATAATTTTCACCAGTCTTTCATAAGATAATCTGCGAAGTACATTGCGGACTGGAGTTCTGCTTACTCCAAATGACTCCGCAATTTCTTTTTCCACTAATTGTATATTAGGTCGCAGTTTTTGGAGAATAATGGCTTGTTTAATCTTTTGGTAAATTTCTATTTCTTTTGCATTCATTCGAATTTCCCTTTCTTTTTTACAACACCAAGTGGGATATATGGTGGTATACAATTTTGATGAGTTTGTATTTTTGTTTGGATACTAGATTGTATACAATATTTATATGTTATAATTTACTACATATTATTTTGATTTTCAATAATTTTCTGATAAATAGTTATTTTTCCTTACTATTAATGTCACATCTTCTAACATAACTTTGTGTTTCCCTAGTTTTTCACTGTCCCACCACTCTTGTCTTCTATGACTAATTCGTTAACAAATGAAACATATAAGAAGATTTTTAAATAAAATTTGAATTTGTAATCGTTTTCATTTATAATAAGAACAGGTTGGGTGGCATCAGTGGCCATCAGAGTATTGAGCGCAGGATGGAGCTAATACTTATTTTTACATAAGAAAATAAACTTATCTCAAAGAAGTTCGCTTGATCTTCTAAATCGAAATGAACCATCAGTGTACACACTGGTGGTTCATTTCGGTTCATAATAAAGAAACACCAACTTTACATTGGAGTCTCGTCTGTACGAAAAGCGTGATTGTAATAGTAGTAAGATGTGATGTATTTTTATTTGGATTCGTAAAGGAAGTAAAAAACTATTGAATATGTCCGTTTGGTTCTCTTCTTTCGATATGCAGTATCTTGGTTCTTGGAACTTTATAAGTGATCGTTTTTTTTCCTTCTTTCATTTATGGTCAAATTTCTTGTTACCTTAGTAATTCCCTTCTAATAATCGTGAAAAGAACAGAATAAGTTTTGTTTTAAATAAAACTTATTTATCTTTCAAGACGATCTCCACTTGCTCATTATCATTATTC
>JBDNRM010000080.1:0-16913 GCA_047718615.1 Bacillus sp. (in: firmicutes)
CAAATATATAATATATAGGAGGTTTTATATGAGCGGGGATGGGTTACTTTGGATTGTTTTATTTTCCATTCTGATAATTTTAAATATCATTGCTATTAATTTGTACAAGAAAAGGAAATTGCCTCTTTGGATATCCGGTTTAAGCATCTCGATTCTAGGACCAGTTTTAGCTTTTATAACAGGGTATTTTTTTGTGAAAATTGACCATAGTACTGGTGGTACTGGTGAAGGAGGAGGAATTGCAGCTGCATTTTTGGGTTTAGTTATTGTAACTAATGGAATAATATACTTGATGATCAGTATTATTTTTAAAGTGAAACATTTTTTTAATAAAAGAAATGTAAATCAGTAAAGCATCATTTTAAAAAGGACCTTCCCAAAATTTAATTTCTTGGAAAAGTCCTTCCCTTTCATTTTACTAATATAGTACTTTTCATTTTTACCAATCGGTTGACTACCAGCAAACCAAGTATAGACCCAACTAAACTACTTATTCCAAAGGAAGGAAGAAAGAAAAAGGCACCATATTTTGTTCCCATCACGATGCTTGCATATGGCACCGCAACGAGCGATGCTATGATGCCTGTCCCAATAAACTCACCTAACGAGGCGAGATACGATTTTGCTGTTTTCTGATATAGATATCCTGCGAGCAAAGCACCAATCATACTCCCGGGAAAGGCCAACAGAGATCCTGTACCAGCAAAATTTCTTAATAAAGAAGTCATAAATGCAATAATAACTGCTGGGATTGGTCCTAATAATACAGCAGCAATTACATTTAATGCATGCTGGACTGGATAGGCTTTTGCAATTCCTGCTGGAAACCAAAGAATAGTCGAACCAAATGTACCAATTGCTGTAAATAAAGCCATTAAAACAAGTTGATGTGTTTTTTTCATTTTCTCTCCTCCGCTTACCATGATTTAAGCGAAAAGTGACCGATAAAAAGAAGGCACACTTTTAGAATATTGACTGTATAAACCGTAAAATAATACCAAAAAAGCCAGATCAAAAAACGATCTGGCTTTTAGTCAACAAGAAATAGAGAATAATCCACTACTTCCCTACGCTGGCATAATCCAGATCAGGTCATTAGGGTTTAAAAACGGTATGTTTTTCTCTCAGCCATCCACTGGCACCCCTAGTAGTCAATACTTTGCTTATGATGTTCATCTTAACTTATATTTCACGTGCTGAAAAGAGCATATATGGCGATCATTTTGATAATTTTTCGACAAATTTCATATCAATTAATTTATCATAATCATATCCTGCTTTATAAACACCCGTTTTTTGGACTACTTCCATTGGTTTTGCAACAGACTCTTCTGATATAAAACCATCTTTGCTCCATAAGCTATCTGCGTAAGCTCGATCCAATGATGCTTTTAAGCTATCATCTGGTGTCGAAGGAAATTCCTTCTTTAATACTTTCATTGCTAGTTCAGGATTTTCATCGACTGCCTTTAAGCCTTTTAATACTGCCTTTACAAAGCTTTCTACTGTTTCTGGATCTTTCTCAATCGTGGATTTTTTTACGCTCACAACAGAATATGGATAGTCTCCTAAGCTAGTAAAACTATAAAATGGCTCTTTCCATACTCCCTTTTTGATGCCTTCTGTTATTTGAGGTTCTGCTCCATTGGCAATATCCGCTTTTCCGGATTCTACTAAGGAAACAACGGCACCAGCATCAGCTGGTTCCTCTAATTGTACATCTTTATCTGGATTTAATCCTAAGTCCATTAACAGCCATCTTGTCAGTAAATTCGGGCTGCCGCCAAAACGACCTGCTGCAATGGTTTTGCCTTTTAAGTATTTTGCCAACTCTTCTTTATTTGAGCTGTCAATTTTTACATCTGTATTGCCCATTAAGTATACATTGGCTCGATTTACTACATTAACAACAGATGTAATGGGATCCGAATTTCCTGTATTCGCCATCTGATTCGACTCCGGTCCGCCTATATTTCCCCAGGCATCACCGCTGACAACAGATGTTACGTGGGCTCCTCCTGTTGCGGTTATCATTTCTACATCTAATCCTTCTTCTTTAAAATACCCTTCCTCTATCGCCACATATATTGGCAAGTAGCCAATCAAATGAACCGGTTCAGCAATGACGATTTTTTTCAGACCATTGCTTTTTCCATTTTCGGAACCTTTTTTATCCGAGGTGCAGCCTGCCAGCAATAGCATAAAACCAAGACAAGCAATAAATAAGAGCTTGCATTTTTTCAATGTAAATCCCCCTTTATCTTTATATAAGAAAAGAAAGGTATTGTTATATTTATTAAGAAGTTAGAATAATAGAAGGTAAATAGCGGCTTTAGTAGTGTTTATTCGATGTTTGGTTAGGATGAGGGATGAGATTTTTTCAGGTATCGTTTTTGCAAGCCTTTCTTTTATTAACCGTTTTTAATTTCCATGCCTTCCTTTTAGAAGCAGCTTTTCAATCCAAACTGTTGCAATATACATGAAGATAGAAAGAATGGACAAAACGACGACGCCTACCCAGACAAGGTTAATATTCATAATTTGTCCTGCATATAAAATCATTCTTCCAATTCCTTGCCTGGAGCTAATAAACTCGCCTACTATTGTACCTGCTAATGCTAAAGCGATGTTAATCTTTAAGCTGCTTACAATCCAAGGCATGCTTGTAGGAATCACTACTTTTGTGAAGACATGGATTTTTTTTGCGCCTAATGAGTATAAAAGCTTCTCTAAATCTGCATCTACGCTTTTTACTCCACTATATGCTGCAAGTGCCGTAACAATAACCGTCATCATAAATGCCAATACAACTTTTGAACTGAATCCGATACCAAACAGGATAACAAGGACAGGGGCTAAAGCGAGCTTTGGCACCGCATTAAATGCGATTAAATAGGGTTCAGAAATTCTCGAATAATAATAGGACCACCAAAAAGATAATCCGATTAATGCTCCAAAAAATGTTCCTAATAGAAACCCTAAAACGGTAGCACCTGATGTGTATAAAAGATCATCCAGCAATGTTCCCTCCGTAAAAGCAACAGAAGCAGTTTTCCATATCGTTGTAGGACTACTCCAATAATAAGCATCAATTATATGCCATTTTGTTAACAGTTCCCACAAAACGACAAATAAAATACCAATAATCCACTGCCCATAAACCGTCATTCGTTTTCGTTTTTTTGCTTTTGCTTCTTCATCTTCAATATATGGAAGGTCATTTTTTTGTGTCGTTGTCACCGATTACTCACCTTCTCTTTTTAAACTAAGATTCCTTTAATTTCTATTAGAACAACCTCTATTAGTCTTTTAACAAATGTAAAATATACTTCTTCAAATCCACAAAATCTGAATTTAATAACGTCTGCTCATTTCTTGGACGCGCTAAAGGGATTGTGATTATTTCTTTAATACTCCCTGGTCTTGGTGTGAGTACATATATTTCATCTGATAAAAAAATAGCTTCGTCTATATCATGTGTAATAAAAAGAACTGTTTTTTTAAAGTCTCCCCATATTTGTAAAAGCCATTGCTGCATTACTAATCTTGTTTGGGCATCTAATGCTCCAAACGGTTCATCAAGCAAAATAATATCTTTATCATATAATAGGGTGCGTAAAAGGGCTGCTCTTTGTCTCATGCCTCCAGATAATTCATCTGGATAATGATTTTCAAATCCGCCTAATCCATATCTCTCCAAAAGTGGCATTGCTTTAGCTATTCCTTCCTTTTTAGGAATTCCTTTTACTTCAAGCCCTAATAAGACATTATGAAGAATCGTTCTCCATGGTAAAAGCAAATCCTTTTGGAGCATATAACCAACATATCCGTTTTTCCCGACGATATCTTTTCCATCTAACAGTACACTTCCTGTTGTTGGTGTAATAAGACCTGCAATGATATTAAATAAGGTGGATTTCCCACAGCCGCTCGGACCAATGATACTAATAAATTTCCCCTCTTCTATTTGCATACTTGTATCTTTTAACGCAAAAAATTCTTTGCCTTCTTTTTTAAAAATTTTACTATTATTTTTCACTTCTAATTTATACATAGCAGCCCTCCATTCCGAGCTTCTTAAAAACGTTTATTTTTTTATTTATATGTTTTCGTTTTATAAGTATTCTTAGCGAAAATGGTACATCCTTATGATTCTACTGTCAAAATCCCCCCTTATTTTTGGAAAAAATAATGAATAAACAACAGGAAGGAAGAGCGGTGTGCTTCCTAATCTTTATCTGTCTAGAAAATGATTGGCCTTTGTTATACTATATGGAGATTTTTTGTAAAGGGGATAATAAAATTAGAGAAAAAAGTGTTAATTATTGGGGCAATAAGTCTTCGGCAGTATAGGATTAACGATTTTGATCAACTCGGCCAGTATATGCTTGTCCTTGTTGTAGATGATATTTATTGTTGTATCAGAATCACTAAACAAAGGAAATAAGCTAAAAATTGATTTAGACTACCCTGAGCACTCTTAATGAGTCCGCAGGCTGCTCCTTATTCGCTTACAAAAATAAACTTAAGAAAGCTGCTTCTTTTGTGTGAATCTTTATTAGTATGGATGTTGGCAGTTGAAGTATGTACCTATTTATGGAACTAAAAAGGCAGCCATATGCTAATTGGCTGCCTTTTTTTATTTCTTTAATCTTTTAATTTAGCGATTGCAAGCGACGCATTCTGTTCGATAGGATTATCGATTAGGTTTACTTCTAAGGAGGATAATTTGTCTTCGCTGTTTGTAATAATCATCGGTGTAACAATATCTTTCCCGCTTTGCTTTAAGAAATCAATATCAAAGGTTACTAAGAGGTCTCCTTTTGAAACTTTATCTCCCTCTTTTACATGAATAGTAAAGCCTTCTCCCTTTAAATTAACTGTTTCTAACCCTATATGGATTAAGATTTCTAGTCCCTTTTTCGATTGTAAGCCTATTGCATGCTTTGTGTGAAATATTTGAACCACTTCTCCATCTATTGGAGCTGCTATATTTCCTTCTGTTGGGATTATCGCTAAACCTTCTCCCATCATTTTATTAGCGAAAACAGGGTCCGGCACTTCTTCTATAGGAATCACCTTTCCGCTTAAGGGTGCATATAACACTTCTTGTGCTTCCTGTATTGGTTTTTTTCGAAATAGATTTTTTAACATTTCTTTCTTCTCCTTTCCCGTCTAGTTAATTAATGCAAGATTTTCACAAATAAAGATAAGTAAATAATAGAAAATCCTAAAATAGTAGATGCTAGCATCGTTTCTTTTAACCCATTTTTTTGTCTCCATGTTAGCTTCTGTTTATTTGTAAATAGAAAAAGTAAGAGCATAAAAAATACAATGATGTTTCCCATAATAAGTTCTGCAGCTGCTACAATAAATAAAGCGTTACCATTAAATTCAGCATGCTTGTTATTTTTTTGTCCTTTTATTAGGAAATGAAGAACTAACCCGCAAAAGGGGTGGGTCATTGCGATAATAAATAAGATGGTAATAAGTGGATCTTGTTCTATTAAAGTAAAAAAAGATTGCCCTTTGCTTGTAGTTTCTAAATAGACATAACTAGCAAATAATAGGGGGATCATATACAACAAATACATGGATAATCGCAATAGTTGCGTATTTGGAATCGATAATCTATTTCCAGCTACCTGTTTTCTTAACAATATGCTTCTCAAAATAACTACACCCTTTATTGCCTATTTTTATTTTCCAGATATTCTATAAATTGGCCGGCTAGTACTTCCCCAACTATAAAAAAAGAAGCTAAAGAGGTATAATCTATCCCGCTGCTCGTTGGCACGGATGTGGTAGTTGCATATAAATTATGTTGTGTCATTTGTGCTAGTGTGTTATTTTTCATATTTGTAATGGATAAAAATGGTATACCCTTTGCTACTAGCTTCTGCACTTTAGGAATGAGGGTCGGTGTATCTCCTGACAAGGAAATGATAATCATTAGATCTTCTGTCGTTAAATCATGCAAAATCACATCAAATTTTGTTTGATCATGAATAATAGTAATATAGCGATGTTGAGCAATAAACGCACGCTGTAATTCATGAGCCGCATTTAACTGTGCAGATCCCGTTCCATACACAAAAATTCGTTGTGATTGATCCATTAACTTGCAAATATCGCCAAAGTTTTTTGCCTGCAAATGCTTTAGCGTTGCTTCAATATCTGCAGTTAATGTACCAATATAGTTGGTACTTTCCTCTTCTTCCCCTTCATCTTCCCATTTTAAAAATATACGAAATTCACTGTACCCGCTAAAATCCAGCTTTTGTGCAAGACGAAGTACAGAAGATCTGGAGACATTGCATTTTTTAGCTAAATCATTAATATTTAATTTATAGCAAGTGCTTCTATTATTTAAAATATATTTTAAAATATGAAAATCATTTTCATGTAATTGACTATAATATCTATTAATCAATTCTTCTAGCTTCATTTTTCTCTCCTCCTATGCTGGCACGCATCCCTTTTATTCTATTATACGTGTAAGGAGGAGAAAAATATAAAGTAAACTTCCATCACTGATGGTTAGTTGCACTTATTAGATCTTTACGGGCGAGTTTCCACGCCTGTCTTCCTCGGTGCGAGGGTTTTACTGCCCGTTAAGAGTGGGATAAAAAGAAGCAATAGAAAATTAATAGTAGCATATATCCCCCTCACATTTAAAAATGAGGGGGTGCATCAACGCTGTCGTTATTGGGAGATAAGTTCTTTTTCGTTTTGTTCTCTTTTTAATTCTGGCCAAAAATCTTTATTTGCTTTTATTAGCTCGTCTAGAATTTCTTTTGCTACTGATGCACTTGGGACTGTTTTAGATAAGGTAAGCGCTTGCCATAATTTCTGGTAGGAACCTTCCTCCCATGCTTCTACCACTAGTTTCTCAACAGAAACCTGTTGTTCCATTAACCCTTTTTGGAACTGAGGAATTTTCCCAATAGATAATGGCTCCGGCCCATTTGATCCTACTATGCATGGAATTTCTACCATACCTGTTGAATCGAAATTCTCAATTGCTCCATTATTTTCAACAATTAATAGCATTCTTTCATGCGTATTGTAAGCAATAGCACGGGCTAAGTCGACGATATAAGAAGCATGCATATCAACATGAAGGGCACTTCCTTCAGTAGAATGATTGGCTACAATTTTTTCGCATTCGCCAAAAACAAACTTTTCTCTGCCATTCATTACTTCATTAGCACGCGTATATTCTTTATTGGAATGCCCTACGATATAATCGGGAAACAGGTAGTATTGCAAGTAGGTGTTAGGTAAAGTGTTAGGATCCAAAGCAAAAACATCTCTTGCCTTAGTAAACGTATCATTCCAAGTTGCCTCTGTATGCTGCTTATCTCCGCTTGTTACTACATAACCATTCTTCGTTACATGTTCTTTAATTTTTGGCATTAAATCATTTCCTTGTTTATCTCTGATATCTGTCCACCATCCAAAATGATTCAAACCATAATACCGTACAACTAATTCTTTTCTTGATGCTAATCCAAGTGTTTCTGCCATACGTCTTTCAATGCTGACTGGCATATCACAAATATTTAATACTTTAGAATCAGGGCGCAGCTTGCGGCATGCCTCTGCAACAATGGCTGCCGGGTTTGAATAATTTAGCATCCATGCATTCGGCGAGTATTTTTCCATGTGATCAATAATTTCAAATACACCACCAATGGAGCGCATTCCATAAGCCATTCCGCCAGGTCCACATGTTTCTTGTCCGACCACTCCATATTTAAGCGGGATTTTTTCATCTAGCTCTCTCATCGCATATTTTCCGACGCGAATATGCGCCATTACAAAGTCAACGTCTGTAAATGCTTCTTCAGGATCAACGGATGCAATAAACTCTATTTCTGGTGCTCTCTCTTTTACAATAATTTCACAAGCACCTGCAATTTTACTTTGTCTCTCCTTATCATTGTCATAAAACTTTAATGTTCTAATTGGAAACTTATCTAAATTATCAAGGAGCATTAATACAATTCCTGGTGTAAATGTACTACCTCCACCTGCTATAACAACTGAGAATTTTTTCATTACTCTTCCTCCTCTGTCTGATTTATACCTTATTTATATCACAGCATTTTTAGGGTCTCAATAGAATTGGAAACGTTTGCCCCTTATCACATTTATTGTTCTTTTTCACATGAGTTAAGATTTTTCCCATCAACGAAATTATAACGGATCTGGTGATTTTAATTTATCTCCCACGTCGACCTTTACAAATGCTTGTTCCCCTTTTGGTCCTGATTGGCTCTTTATTGGACAAACTACTCCTTGTTTCTTTCCCTTTACTGCATTGAATTTGCGCATCTTGTCGTTTAAATTTCAAATGGTAGGTTTACGAATAAAACCCACTTTACACCGTTTCAGAAAGTGAGTTTTATTTTTTCTATCTAGCTGAATGGTTCATATACTTCTAAAATTATTTTAGGATGTACAATCTCTTTTCATGATATTAGCTATGGATAGCCACAGATACAGAAAGAGCGGAGGATTTCCTCCGCTCTCTACCTAGTTAATTAGCTTTCTTCAATAGTATTTCAAACTGTTCTCTTACTTGTGGTACAGATAAACCGACAATAATTTGAATCGCTTTGCCACTTCTAACAACTCCATGTGCACCTGCAGCTTGGAAAGCACTATCTGGCATAAGTTTGCTTTCATCTTTCACACTTACTCGAAGTCGTGTAGCGCAATTCATCACATCTTCAATATTATCCGAACCTCCTAATGCCTCCAAAAAGCTGGATGCTTTATCTGAAAAACCATTTCCTGCATTTGCAGATGAATTTTTCCCTTGTTGTTTTTCCTTAAAGTCTTTTTTTGTATATAATTTTGTTTCTGCATTATTATCTATTTCACGTCCTGGAGTCATAAAATTAAATTTCACTATCATAGTACGGAATACAAGGAAATAAATAACAGTGAAAGTTAAACCAATTCCCCACTGAATAATATAGATAGAACCATGTGATGAAAATAATGGTATCCAGTTAGAGCTTGCAATCTCAATTAAACCACCAGTCATTAAACCAACTACTCCAAATGCATACATAGTTGCCGCCATGGTTGCTGCTAAAAGTGCGTGCACAGCAAATAATGCAGGTGCAATAAATAAGAAAGTAAATTCAAGTGGCTCCGTAATACCTGCTATTACAGCAGTTAATGTTGCTGGTATTAATAAAGAAGCAACTAATTTTTTCTTTTCCGGTCTTGCTGTTGAATAGATAGCATACGCAATTCCAGGCATCGCAAATATTTTCGCATTCCCATATAAAGAGAATCCTCCTTGTGGAAATAATGCTTTTAATGACTCTTTAGATGCAGCGAACTCGGTCAAATGTTCAATCCAAAATACTTTAATTCCACCTTCAACAGCGGCTGGTCCTAGTAAAAACGGGGTCCAAATAAAATGATGTAATCCAGTAGGAAGCAAAATCCGCTCTAAGAAAGTATATAACCATACTCCCAAAACACCGGCTGTTCCTAAAAATGATTGCAAGGAGGAAATTCCACTTTGAACAACCGGCCAAACGAATGAAGTGATTAAGGCTAAGGGAAGCATGATAAAAAAGCTTACAATCACAACATAAGATGTACCTTGAAAAATCCCTAACCAATCTGGCAGCTTTTTATCAAAATAGCGATTATGGATTGCTACAACAATGGAAGAAATAACAATGGCACCAATAATACTAGTATCGAGTGTTTTAATACCGGCTATCATCGTTAACCCAGTACCAGATCCAACCTCAGCTGTGAAATCAACCCCAAAAGAGGGACCCCACATCGTTAAAATAGCGCTGACAAAATAGTTAAATGTCAAATACGTAATAAGCGCTTCCATACACGCCCTTGCATGTGCTTTCTTTGCTAAAGCAATTGGTATCCCTATCGCAAATAATAAAGGCATTTGTCTTAAGACTGCCCATGCCCCTTCTCCAATGATATACCAGCATTGATACCAAAGACTTTCTGGATCAGCTAGAGATCCCATTATTAATGGATTTTTAAAAAGGATGGTAAGTCCAATGACAACACCAGCGAAAGGAAAAAGCAGAACTGGAACATAAAGCGCACCGCCAAAACGTTGAATTTTTTGCATCATTATTAAAACCTCCCAATCTGTAAAAAATTTAAATTTCTCTACATTAAAACAGCAGTAAAATCATAAGTTCAAAATCACCAGCTATTTTTGCTAACGCTTTCATAAGGTAATAGTATCCTATCTTAATTTTTTTGAAAACATGAATAGAATAAATTGCTCACAATCACTTCGTTTGTGCTTTTTCTCATTCCTTAAGAAATTTCCCAAAAGCATATGGAATGTTAGGTTGATTGCTCTTTATTATAAGCAGTTGCTGTTACTAATTTACAAACATCATGTCACGAAATATTTATATTTATATCTATATCACCCTTTTTATTTTTTTACAATTCAGATAAAATAAACATAACCATACTACCTACAAATTTTTCTGTTTTAAAAATGATTGGAGTCCTGTTCATGTTACAAAGATTAAATGCGTTTCTCGGAAAATGGATGCCTCTTCTTACTCCTACAAGCGTTATTATTGGGGTAATCTTAGCCGGTTTTTTACACCATTTTTCGTTTTTAGTTCCATGGATTTTTGCTGGAATGACCTTTACTGGAAGCCTTACATCTAATTTTCAATCCGTTAAACATACGATTACCCATCCCTTATCATTGATTTTGACTTTATCTGTGCTTCATATTATTACGCCTCTCTGGGCATTTGCGATTGGACATTTATTTTTTCAGAATGATCCCTTCACTATTACCGGCTTAACATTAGCTGTTGTTATTCCGACCGGCATTACAAGTGTTATCTGGGTTTCTATGTATAAAGGAAATGTTCCGCTCACATTAGCGATTATTTTATTAGACACATTGCTTTCACCATTTCTTGTCCCACTAAGTATGTCTTTTTTTGTTGGGGAGACTGTTCATTTAGAAATATGGGGAATGATGAAAGGATTATTAGGAATGATTGTACTTCCTTCCATTGCAGGCATGGCTATTAATCAATTTTATTCGAAATCCACAGCGGAAAAATGGAATAAAACGTTAGCGCCATTTTCTAAGCTAGGATTAGCAGCCGTTGTTAGTATTAATAGCTCTGTTGTTGCACCATATTTACTTCATATTGATAAAAAGTTTATTCAGATTGCCATCACGATCTTTTTTATTTCTTTATCTGGTTATTTTTTCGCGTGGATTCTTGGTATCTTAACTAAACGAAGTAAAGAAGAAGTTATTGGGATGATTTATACGGGTGGAATGCGAAATATAAGTGCTGGGGCTGTATTAGCGGTAAGCTTTTTCCCTCCCCAAGTAGCAGTACCTGTTGTAATCGGTATGTTATTTCAACAAATACTCGCTGCATTTTATGGGCAGTTAATCAAAACAGTTTATTCGAAACCAGCTTCAATAGAAGTTACTTTAAAACATTAATAAGATAATGCCTATCAAAAAAGTAAACTGTATCTATCTCTGGATAATTGACAACTTTCTGTCTATAAAAGAACAACTTTTTTTATGACAGTAAACAGGATGTTGATCAGAACGAGGCTGCCACAGAAAGTGAAAAAATCAGCACATTTCCCATAGGTGTGTAATTAGTCATTTATCATCTTTTTTTTAGTAATGAAAACTGCAAAAACGAAGAGCAAATGCCCTATTCAAAGAGAAATCTGTTTGCTCCCTTGGTCATCGACTGAAATTTAATTATTCTGCATGCATAAAAAAACTTGGGATTTCTCCCAAGTTTTTTTGTACATTCTATTATTTAGTATTAGATTATTGAACTTTCATAGCTAGATCGCCAGTCTTTGCCCAACCGATTCTTAAAATGAAATAATATAAAGGCAATGTGATGACAATTGGCAATACAACACCGAATGCCATATAGACTAAGAATCCATCAATACCTTGTAGAGCTAATATACTGATAGGTGCAATTAATGAATTTAAACCAAGTCCTGCCAATTCATAAGTGGCCGTAAAGTTAAATCCTAGTGTTGCAATTGGGGCACAAATAACGGCTGCCACAAATGGCGGGATAATTAATAAAGGATTTTTCACCAAGTTAGGAAATTGAACCTTTGGTGTAATAATCGACTGTGCCAAAAATCCACCTAAATCATTTTGTCTAATAGACATAGCGGTAAAACCAACAAACTGAACGGTACATCCGATTAATGCCGCAGCACTTGAAACAGGATCCATTTGCAATGCAATTGCCAATGCTGCTGAAGATGCCGGCGTCATCAATAAAATACTCCAAGCTAATGAAATAACCATTGGTGCAAGTAATGGTGATCCTTCTACAGAATGAGTAATCTGTGCACTCATCCATGTTAATAATGGCGTTGTTACATGCGCTAAACCAACACCGGCAAAACCACCAACAAGAATCGAACCTGCAGGAATAGCGATCATATCCAAAATTGTTTTACCATTAATATATTTACCAACCAACGTTGCAACAACCGCTGCTAATACCGCACTTATTGGCTGTCCCGGGACAATTGTTAAACCAGCTTCCGTTAAATGAATGGCATTTCCACCAATACTACTACAAATCATCGCACTAAATATTACTAATGTATTACCACCTAATTGGTAGGCAATTCCTGCTCCAAATGCTGGAGCAAGCAAAACTTTTGCAACAGAACCTATATGAATTAGAATCTCCCAGCCAAAAGCTTTTCCGATTGATTCTAAAAGCAAGCCCATTCCCAATGTTACTAATACGGCATTTGACATCCCGGTTGAAGCTTTATACACACCATCCATAAAGTTTTTCTTATTCATCTTATCTCTTCTCCTCTATCCATTAAAATGGTAAATTTCCATAAAAAAAGCCTGTCCGTTATTTCGGATAGGCACCATTCAACATTACTGTTTAGTGCCTTGTTTTTAAGAAACAAAAACTGGACTAAACAATTCCCTGTAAAAAATCGGGTTTTATTTAATCCTAAGAGCATAATATGAGGATAATAATGACTGATAAAGTTATGTTAGTTTTCATGTTATGCTCCTCCTCTTAACTGTTATTGTGTAGTTATATTATCATCAATATTCTGACAATGTAAATATTTTTTTTATTCCAAAAATAATAATCCGCTTTCATAACAAAGCAATATGATAAGCATTATGAACTATTTAAATAAAAATTGATAGCATTCCTTCTCTTTAAACTATCTTTATGTAGGAAAATGAAAAAAATTTATTCATAGTGTAGAACATTTAATGTCAAGAAATATGCGTACTACTTTCTCTACTAACTGATGATAATACTGGGTTTATTATCCACTATTGTTTTTATTTAGATAAAAAAATGGAACTCTTCAGAAAGTCAGTGTACCTTACTTTCTGAAGAGTCCCATCCTCAACACCCTATGCAATTATTAAGACAACTCTACGTTTTTCGTTTCTTTTCCTAAAAAGAAAACAGCGGCAGCACCAATAAATACAGCAATACAGAATAAAGTAAAAATAGATGCAATCGATATATTCTGTGCGACTAAATACGGAACTAACAACGGTCCAAGCACACCGCCAACTCTTCCAAAGGAAGCTGCCATCCCTGCACCTGTCCCTCTGACATTTGTTGCATATTGTTCAGGAGTATATGCATATAAAGCTCCCCATGCTCCTAAATTGAAAAAGGAAAGTAATATACCAGAGATCATGAGCAATGCAGTTGTCTCTGCTGTTCCAAACAAATAAGCGCTAATAGCTGTTCCGATTAGGAATACTACCAATACAAATTTCCTGCCGACTTTTTCAATTAAATATGCCGCCAATGCATATCCTGGCAACTGTGCAATAGTCATAATCAATACATACTCAAAACTTTTAATTAAACTAAACCCTTTAATTACCATTACACTTGGCAGCCATAAAAACATACCATAATAGGAAAAGACGACACAAAACCAAAGAATCCATAACATCGTGGTTTGCTTTGCATTTTCTTTCGACCATACTGCTTTCATACTAGCTATTACTGATAGTTTTTCCTTTTTCTCCACTGTTAAATATTGTGGAGAATCAGGCAAATTCCATCGTAAATAAAGAGCGTAAAAAGCAGGCAATACACTAATTAACAGAGCAATTTCCCAACCATACTTAGGAATAATAAAATAGGAAATAACAGCTGCTAATAACCATCCAAAAGCCCAAAAGCTTTCTAATAAAACCACTACTCTTCCACGTTTTTCCTTTGGCACACTTTCTGATACTAAGGTAGAAGCAACTGGTAGCTCTCCTCCCAAACCCATACCAATAATAAATCGTAAAATTAAAAATATCGTTAAGCTTGTTGTAAATGCAGATAATCCGCTGCCTATCGAGAATAATAATAGTGTAATGATAAAAACATTTTTTCTTCCTACTCTATCTGCCATTAATCCAAACATTAAGGCTCCAACGGCCATGCCAATCGAGTTGATGCTCCCAATCCAGCCCATTTGTTTAACAGATAATCCCCAATCTGCATGAAGTGCTGCAATAATAAAGGACAGCATGCCTACATCCATAGCATCGAACATCCATCCTAATCCCGCCACTCCAAGCAACTTTCGATTTCCAATATCCTTTTTCATCGTATCCCCCTGCTTTTTCTAATAGAGATGGTTCAAAAAATCCAGTAAAAAGGACACGTCGAATTTCTTCGTTGGCTTATTTTTCACTTATCACGTATTAACTAGAGAATCTTCAACTAAAAAAACGTTGAAGCCACCACATTCCGTGGAAGACCGATGACCAAAGATAAGCCGCCCTCAAACTTCTTGACCCTTTTTATCCTCCGTTTTGAACACGCACTACTAGTTTCTCTTAATCATGTTGCTTTTATTAAAGTATAACTATTATATTAACACTTGTCATGACAATCATCATTACATTTTTTATTAAATAAAAACCAACCTTTTTGATTGGAAAAAAAGCGTAACTGAAGGAGGTTTAAAAATCCTTAATTATTTTTTAGAAAATTATAATTGTAACCGATTACCAATCGGGCTTTTTAAGGGTTTTTCTTTAAATAGAACAAACTTATTACTCTATGCAAAACAACAGAAAAATTTACAAATAAATTTATTCATTTTCTCTTTACTTTCCAATAAATAAGAATAAAATGTATCTTATATTTGCAATATAATATTAAAAAGTAAAGGGGATATTAAAGGTTGAACGTCTCAACAAATAAATTACAAGATCAGTCTCTTTTTCATATATCATGGCCACTTTTTATTGAATTAGCTTTACACATGGGAATGGGTGTTATTGCTACACTCATGCTAAGTCATTATTCCGATGGAGCTGCTGCTGGGGTAGGTGTCGCAAACCAATTACTAGGTATTTTTATACTCGTCTTTAACGTAACTTCTATTGCAGCTATGATTCTTATCGGTCAAAGATTAGGTGCTAATGAGTTTAGTCAAGCAAGACAGTTTGCACGTTCAGCTGTTGGACTTAACGTTTGGTTCGGTGTTATCGTTGCCTTTCTTGTTGTAGTGTTTGGTGAACATCTATTGCGATTATTTGATATACAAGGAGACGTATTAAACTACGGTCTTACTTTTATCCGCATATGTGGTGCTTCCCTCTTCTTAGAATCTCTTTCACTTGCATTAAGCGCCGTATTGCGCAGCCACGGTTTTACAAAAGAATCCATGATTGTTAGTGTGTTAATGAACGCTTTTAGTGTGATCGGTTATAGTATTAGTATTTTTGGGGTATTCGGATTGCCGATACTAGGGGTGACAGGTGTTTCTTGGACGATTGTTATTGCTCGTGCGTTTGCTGTATTTGTGCTTTTATATTTAGTTTATAAGAGAATTGCTCTTACTTTTAAAGTTAGCGACATTATTAAAGTGAATAAACAGGATATTCGAGAAATGCTATTTATTGGAATTCCATCTGCTGGTGAAAATTTATCCTATCAGTTTTCCCAATTAGTGATCACCGCCATTGTGGCTTCTTTAGGTGATGCATCTTTAGCCGCTAGAGTGTATATAACAAACATCTCAATGGTTTGTTATTTATTCACAGTAGCCATTGCAGAAGGAACTCAACTTCTCGTTGCCCGTTATATTGGAGGAAAACAATATGAAAGAGCTTTAAAACGCGGAGTAAAAACATTAAAAATTGCTATGATTGCTTCTTCTGTTGCTGCGCTGGCAATGGCTCTTATTGGTTCTCCCATTTTAAAATTATTTACAAATGATTACCAAATCATTGCTATTGGTGTCCCAATCTTATGGGCAGTAGTATTTACTGAGCCGGGAAGAGCAATGAATATTGTGTTAATGAGTTCTTTAAAGTCTGCTGGTGATGTTCGTTTCCCTGTATTCATTGGAATGATTTCCATGTGGGGAGTAGCTGTTGTCCTTAGCTATACACTAGGCATTCAAATGGGGCTTGGATTATTAGGGGTTTGGATTGCACAAGGAATTGATGAATGGTTTAGAGGATCTTTCGCATTTAGAAGATGGCTATCTAAACCATGGGAAAAAATCCGTGTCAAAAATACCGTTAAGGGTCATATTTAATTACAGCTTAATAATTACAATCGCATTTTTTGCAACCTGGAAGCTGGGACATAAGTATTCCAGCCGAAGATAACCCCGAACCATGATACGAAGATATAAAAAATATTTCGTATCATGGTTTGGGGTTTTTATTTATGTAAAAAAGAAGGTTTGTAGTAATCACCCGCGGAAAGCGAGTGTCTGTAGCGCAATGGAACAACCTAGTTTTTATACTTAACTACTCAAACTTCGCACCATCAAATTCGTTTGCAAGTCTTGATATTACTCGGTTTAAGAACAATAAAATGGGAGGCTTGTTTTTT
>JBDNRM010000081.1:0-16342 GCA_047718615.1 Bacillus sp. (in: firmicutes)
GCTATAAGCTTTTTAGAACCCTAGGCCTAGCCTAGGGTTTTCTTTTCCATAAAAAAGGGTCATTCCATTGATTCAACGCTTTTTCAACAACCTATTTTTATAGATAGCCCATTAACTAGTCTATATATAGGTTTTGCACGTATCCATTTGGAATAACCCTTATTTATTTATTTAATACATTGGTGATTGTTTCAAGCAATTCACTTTCATGTACTTCTGTTACTTCACCAGTGCTTCTTACTTTAACTTCCACGATGCCTTCTGACGCTTTTTTCCCTACTGTTATTCTAACAGGCAATCCAATTAAATCAGAATCAGCGAATTTAACACCTGGACGTTCTGCTCGGTCATCTATTAGCACATCCAAACGGTTTGCTTTAAGCAGCTGATATAGTTTGTCCGCTAACTTGTTTTGCGCTTCGTCCTTGGTATTAACAGGTATTACATGTACATCAAATGGAGCCATATGACTTGGCCATACAATACCTTTTTCATCATGGAACTGTTCTACGATTGATGCCATCGTTCTAGAGACACCAATTCCATAGCAGCCCATAATGATTGGTTGTGTACGTCCATTCTCATCTAAATACGTAGCACCCATTGCTTCACTGTAACGTGTTCCTAATTTGAACACATGGCCAACTTCAATTCCTTTTGCAAAAGAAATTGTTCCTTTTCCGTCTGGTGATATATCTCCTTCTTGAATAAAACGAAGATCTGCATAATGACTGGCAGTAAAATCACGCTCAGGATTAACGTTCGTATAATGGAAATCTTCCTCGTTTGCACCACATACACCATTTACAATAGATTTCACTGCATTATCTGCAATAATTTCTACGTCTTTCACGCCAATCGGTCCTAGTGATCCAACAGTGCAGCCTAATACATTTACCGTTTCCGATGCATCCGCTAATTCTACAACATCTGCTTCTAATAGGTTTTTCACTTTAATGTCGTTTACTTCATGATCTCCTCGTACTAATACTAATACATATTTTTCATCTACTTTAAACAATAAAGACTTAATGCATTGATCAGCAGTAGTATTTAAAAAGGAAGAAACTTGATCGATTGTCTTTTGATTTTCCGTTTTCACTTTTTCTAAATCATTAAGTGGCTTGTCCGCTTTTTCATAAGTTGTAACAACCGAAGCCATTTCAATATTTGCTGCATAAGTAGATTCTGTAGAATATGCAATCGTGTCTTCACCAATATCTGATAATACCATAAATTCATGTGTATCTTTTCCGCCTATTGCCCCGCTGTCGGCAATAACTGCACGATAGTTTAAACCACAGCGTGCAAACACATTACAATACGCTTGGAATATTGCATCATACGCTTCTCCTAAGCTTTCATGTGAGGAATGGAATGAATAAGCATCCTTCATAATAAATTCACGACCCCGCAATATTCCAAATCTCGGTCTTTTTTCATCCCTGAATTTTGTTTGGATTTGGTAAAGGGTTAATGGCAATCGTTTATAAGACTTTACTTCATCACGCACCATACTTGTAATTACTTCCTCATGTGTTGAACCTAATGCAAACTGGCGACCATGTCGGTCGTTGAGACGCATTAATTCTGGTCCGTATGTATACCATCTTCCAGATTCTTGCCATAGTTCTGCTTGCTGCATAGCAGGCATTAATAGTTCAACTCCACCGGCTGCATCCATTTCTTCTCTAATAATTTGTTCGATTTTTTTTAGCACTTTATTGGCTAATGGTAAATAAGAATAAATACCACTTGCATTTTGTCTAATATAGCCAGCTCTTAACAACAATTGATGACTTTTAATTTCTGCATCAGCTGGTAGCTCCCTTAATGTTGGGATTAACATTTTACTTTGTTTCATTTACTCACACCTCTAATTAGTTAAATTCCTTTTATATATAATAACGAAAGGAAGAGAGGTTGGTAATCCCCTGCTCCTTTTCTTATTCGTTTTTTCTATTTTAGAAAAAAGCGTTGAATATCATTCCAAGTTACGACAATCATAAGAAGCATAAGAAGAGCAAATCCAATAAAATGGACGATTCCCTCTTTATGACGGTCAATTGGTTTTCCTCGCACTACTTCAATTGCAAAAAACATCAATCTTCCTCCATCGAGTGCTGGCAACGGTAGGAGATTCATAATACCAAGATTTATACTTAAAAGAGCAGCCCATCTCATTAACGAGAAAATACCAGATTGTGCAACAGTATCTGTTGTTTTGTAAATACCCACTGGTCCACTTAATACATCAATTGAAAAATGTCCAGTCACTAATTTTCCAACAGTATTAATAATAATTTTTGTCCCGGAATATGTTTCAGTAATACCATATTGAAGTGCTTTAAGCGGATCTTTTTCCATCGCACTAAAAACGCCAACTAAACCGATTTTTTGTCCATCTTCTAATTCTCTTTCTTTTGGCGTTACATTAATTGTTACTTCTTTTCCGTCCCGATTTAATAAAAATTCTAGTTGCTCACCAGGACTTTTTTGGATGATCGAAACAACTTCTTCCCAGTTTGATACTATTTTGCCATCGATACTAAGCACCGTATCTCCCTCTTTTAAACCTGCATTAACAGCAACACCATCATCGATTAATTTTCCAAGAACTGGTTCATTTGAAGGAATCCCTTGAATCAAAGCGATTAATACAAAGATAACAAATGCTAAAACGAAGTTCATTAACGGGCCAGCAACAATTGCCAATGTTCTTTGTCCTAGTGTTTTACTTGCAAACTGACGATCTATTGGAGCTATTTGTGATTCAATGCCGTTTTCTACGATAACAGCATTTCTTTTAATAGGAAAAACAACCAGATTTTCATTTATATCGTCTTCAGCATATCCTTTTATAAATAGCTCCTGTTCTAAATCAGCTTCTTCTACATTAACAACACGGGCATTCGGATATTTTTCTTTCTGATTAATAATAATTTTGGAAACTCTCTCTTCCTTGTCGAATAACAAAGCAATTCGATGTCCCGCTTTTATATCAACCATTTCTGGATCTTCACCAGCCATTCGTACAAAACCTCCAAGAGGCAAAAGGCGAATGGTATACGTGGTTTCTCCTTTTTTTTGTGAAAAAATTTTCGGGCCAAACCCTATGGCAAACTCACGGCAAAGAATGCCTGCTCTTTTTGCAAAGACAAAGTGTCCTAATTCATGAAAAAATACTAACGCACCAAAAATAATAATAAACGCAACTACTGTATTCAAAATATAACCACCTTTTTATGGAAGTGTGCTTACTCGTTTTCTTGTTTCTGAATCAATCTCTTGTATAACAGCAAGACTCGGGTTTGCTATATTTTGATGATTGCTTATTGCCTGTTCTATTAGTTCTTCAATTTGCAAGAAGCTAATTTCACCTTTTAAAAACTTTGCAACAGCTATTTCGTTTGCTGCATTTAAAACGGTTGGCAATGTTCCGCCCTGCCTTCCCGCTTCATAAGCAAACGCGAGACAACGGAAACGCTCCAGATCCATGTTTTGAAAATGAAGTTTTCCTATACTCGCCAAATCCAAACGTTGTGCTCCATGTAATGGCAAACGATCTGGAAAGGTAAGCGCATATTGAATTGGCACTCGCATGTCTGGAGAACCCAGCTGTGCCATTACACTACTATCATGAAATTCTACCATTGAATGAATAATACTTTCTTTATGCAGCAATACATCAATTTTATCGTAAGGAAGCGAAAATAACCAATGCGCTTCTATTACTTCCAACCCTTTATTCATCATCGTAGCAGAATCAATCGTTATTTTTGCCCCCATTGACCAATTAGGATGATTTAGTGCATCTTTTAATGTAACATGTTCTAACTCTTTTCTCGTTAAATCACGGAAACTGCCACCTGAAGCCGTAATAAGGAGACGCTCGATGTTTTTTTCCTGTTCTCCCTGCAAACATTGATAGATGGCAGAATGTTCACTGTCTACAGGTAATATTGCCACATTATTTCTTTTTGCTGCATCCATTACTAAATGCCCTGCCATTACTAATGTTTCTTTATTGGCAATTGCAATCGTTTTTTTCGCTTCAATCGCCTGCATAGTTGGCTGTAAACCTACGCTGCCTAAAACGGCATTTACCAGTATATCCGCTTTATGATAAACAGAAACCTCCACTAACCCTTCTTTTCCAAAAGAAAAAGCAGTATTTGGAAATTCTTGTTTCAAGCTTTCATAATCTTTTTTGTCTGCAACAGAAACTAGAGAAGGTTGAAATTCCGTAATAATTTTTTTTGTTAATTCTATGTTTTTACCAGCGGAAAATGCAACCAGTTGAAAAGTATCTGGATTATGTCTAATCACATCCAAAGTTTGCGTCCCAACTGATCCTGTTGCTCCCAATAAACTAATATACTTCACTATACTATCTCACTCCTACTACCAATACTTCCATATTTGTTTAGTCAGCCTCTGCAAAAGGTTAAACACCCACCACAATATAAGCTAACTGTTTTATAATAATGAGAAAGCATCAAAGATAAAATAAAGCAATGGCCATACAAATAATAAACTATCAAAACGATCTAATATTCCACCATGTCCTGGCAACAGCTTTCCAGAATCTTTTACCTCATAATGTCTTTTTAAGGCCGATTCAACTAAATCCCCAATTTGTCCAAATGCGGATAATATGATTGTTACTAATCCTATTATATACCATTCTATGTAACCAAAAGCACTAAATAGAACAGAAACTATTACGGCACAAACGATTCCGCCTATTGCCCCTTCAACCGTTTTGTTAGGGCTGATTTCCGGCCATAGTTTCCTCTTGCCAAGCGCTCGTCCAATAAAATAAGCTCCAGAATCTGTTGCCCATATCATAAATAGCGAATAGAAAAGAATCCAAACGCTAGCCTCTCTCACTTCCACAAAAAAATGAAAGCCTACTCCCATGTAAAGAACAGATAAAATAGAGTATGCAGCATCGTCTATTGAAAAGTGATTTTTTGAAGCAACCATATATGTCAAATAAAAAAGCACTGCAAATAATCCAATCTCTATTTTCGATAAATGCATAACGTCTAAAAAACCATCATAATCTGCTGGTAAAATAAAGATCCACACAACTAGTAAAGAAAGCAATCCTGGAATGGAGAAAAGACGGATTTTCCGCATTCTTAATAATTCAAATAATCCAACGCCAGCCATTAAGAATGTAAATAACACGAGCGGAAATCCTCCAATAAAAACAAAAGGGAGGAATAAGCCTGCCGCAATTATCGCCGTTATTATTCTCTGTTTCATAGTAAATTCACAACCCTCATTAGACTCCTCCAAAACGTCTTTGCCTGTTTTGGAATACTTCAATAGCTTCAACTAAATGTACTTCACTAAAATCTGGCCATAATACATCTGTAAACCATAATTCTGTATAGGCTAGCTGCCACAACATAAAGTTGCTAATCCTAATCTCTCCACTCGTCCGAATAAGCAAGTCAGGATCAGATAAATTTGATGTCATTAAATAAGTTGACAATACATCAGCAGTTATATCATCGACATTCATCTTCTTTTCTTGACAATCGTTCACCATATTTTTCACAGCATGAACAATTTCCGATCTGCTGCCATAATTTAAGGCAAAATTTAAAATAAGGCCCGTATTATTTTTTGTCTTCTCCATAGCATCTTCTAAAGCTTTTAATGTATGCTTCGGTAATTGATCCGTATATCCTATAGAAGTTACACGAACATTCTTTTCTATTAACTCAGGCAAAAACGTACCGAGAAATTGTTCAGGCAATGACATAATATATTCTACTTCTTTTTTTGGTCTTTTCCAATTTTCCGTTGAAAAGGCATAAAGAGTTAATACCTTTATTCCTAATTCATCTGCCAATTTTGTGATTCTTTTTACACACTTCATTCCTTCATGATGACCAGCAATTCTTGGCAGTTTTCTTTTTTTCGCCCAACGGCCATTTCCATCCATTATGATCGCAACATGTTCAGGAATTGTCTGTTGCTTCAGAAAAGAAATCCGTTCTTGGAGATTAGAAGACAAAGCTCTCTTCTTCCAAAATGTTAGCTTGTTAAACATACAAATAGCTCCTCCGAAATAAATCCTCGTCTTTCCTTCTATAACTTTCGAGTCTTAAAGCGTATTTCTATCTAAAATAGCTTAATAGAAGTTTCCCTTTCTATCTTAAAGGAAACTGGACGATTTAAGCAACTATCAGTTTATTATCATGTGATAATAGCTAAAAAACCCCCTAAAAATTAGAGGGTCCAGACTGTTGACAAACGCTCATTTTCTTTGGGTGTTTCCTTCTTAAATGCTTCCATCACAATGCAGCTCCAGCACTCCAGATGAATTTGCTCCTCAAAAAATCAGCGTTTCCCGTCAGTCTAAGAAATCAACATTTATCTCATGAAAAAATTTCAGACTGTCGATAAATACTGGCATTTTAGTTTAAGAAGTTAAAAGGCTATCTTTTGACTCTCTTTCCCCAACGACAGATGCCAAAACGAGAAATGATTTATCTTCTTTTCGTTAAATTAGTTTAAAATCTTGTTAACTTAAACTTCTAGTATTTCTTT
The DNA here is from genome assembly GCA_047718615.1 of Bacillus sp. (in: firmicutes). GTDB lineage: Bacteria > Bacillota > Bacilli > Bacillales > Cytobacillaceae > Niallia. The sequence goes on from JBDNRM010000081.1 coordinate 6,571, forward strand.
TTCTTTCTCTTTTGTAAGAGTATCGACTTTGCTGATGAATTCATCTGTTAATTTTTGGATATCATCATTGTAGCCACGAAGATCATCTTCCGTAATTTCGCCGCTTTTTTCTAACTTTTTCAAATCATCATTTCCATCACGACGAATATTACGAATCGCAACTTTTGCCTCTTCTGATTCTTTTTTTACATTTTTCACTAATTCTTTACGACGTTCCTCTGTTAACATCGGAATAGATAAACGGATTACACTTCCATCATTAGAAGGATTCAAGCCAATATCAGATTTTAATATCGCCTTTTCAATGTCTCCAAGAGCTGTTTTATCATAAGGTTGAATAACAAGCAGTCTAGCCTCTGGAACACTAATACCAGCTAATTGGTTTACTGGTGTTGGTGCACCATAATAGTCAACTGTTATTCTGTCTAAAAGCGAAGCACTCGCACGTCCTGCACGGATGCTTGCTAATTCGCGAGAATAGCTTTGAATTGCTTTATTCATTTTTTCTTTTGTTTGAGAAATAACTTGTTTCGGCATTATTTTTTCCCCCTTACTAAAGTACCAATTGTTTCACCCATAACCGCTTTTTTAATATTGCCATTATCCATGATGGAAAATACAATTAACGGAATATCGTTATCCATACATAGTGATGAAGCAGTTGAATCCATTACAGCAAGTCCATCTTTAATTACATCAAAATAAGTTAACTGATCAAATTTTGTTGCTGTTTTATCTATTCTCGGATCTGCTGAGTACACTCCATCTACATTGTTTTTCGCCATTAAGATAACCTCTGCTTCAATTTCCGCAGCTCGAAGTGCAGCAGTAGTATCAGTTGAAAAATAAGGATTTCCTGTTCCAGCAGCAAAAATCACAACACGTTTTTTCTCTAGATGACGAATCGCACGTCTTCTTATATACGGTTCTGCAACTTGTCTCATCTCAATAGAGGTTTGTACACGTGTTTCAATCCCTATTTGTTCTAAACTATCTTGAAGTGCTAAAGAGTTCATTACAGTTGCAAGCATTCCCATGTAATCGGCATTGGCACGGTCCATTCCCATTTCTTCTCCGATTTTACCTCGCCAGATATTTCCGCCGCCTACAACAACTGCCGCTTCTACACCTAGCTCAGCAACTTCTTTCACTTGTTCGGCTACATTTTTTATTACTGCTGGATTAATCCCAAATCCAGCCTCTCCTGCTAATGCTTCACCGCTTAATTTAAGAACAACACGTTTATATTTTGGATTACTCATGGAAACCTCCGCTTAATTAAAATATCTTGAAAAATAGGGAACACCATGGTGTTCCCTATAGAAAGCTTTTTAAATTCAATTACTTATTATTTTTTGTTTACTTGGTTCATAACTTCTTCAGCGAAGTTATCTTCACGTTTTTCAATTCCTTCTCCTACTTCATAACGAACAAACTCGCGTAAAGTAGCGCCTTTTGATTCCACAAATTGACGAACTTTTTGATCAGGATTTTTAACGAAAGATTGATCAAGTACACAAACATCTTCAAAATATTTACTTAAACGGCCTTCTACCATTTTAGCAACAATTTTCTCTGGTTTGCCTTCATTTAATGCTTGTTGTGTTAAAACTTCTTTCTCATGTGCAACTTCTTCTGCAGAAACTTGATCACGAGAAACATATTTTGGGTTTAATGCAGCAATATGCATTGCAACGTCTTTTGCAGGCGCTTCATCTGTAGTGCCTTCAAGAACAGTTAACACACCAATGCGTCCACCCATATGTAGGTAAGCACCGAATGTATCGTTGTCTGTTTTTGTTTTGATTTCAAAGCGGCGAAGGGATAATTTTTCACCAATTTTAGCAATTGCAGCATTGATGTGGGATTCAATTGTTGTTCCTTCTTTAATATGTTGTGCATGTGCTTCTTCAACAGATGCTGGTTTATTTGCTAATAAATGATCAGCTAATTCTTTAACCAAAACTTGGAAACCTTCGTTTTTCGCAACAAAGTCCGTTTCAGAGTTTACTTCCAAGATAATTGCTTCGTTTCCATTAACAGAAATGAAAGTAGAACCTTCTGCAGCAACACGATCTGCTTTTTTCGCTGCACTTGCAATACCTTTTTCACGTAAGAAATCGATTGCTTTTTCGATATCCCCATTTGTTTCTGTTAGTGCCTTTTTGCAGTCCATCATTCCAGCACCAGTTTTTTCACGTAGTTCTTTAACCATTTGAGCTGTTACAGCCATAGTAGTTAGCCTCCTTGAGATTTATTTATGTACTATTTTTTTAACCAATTATTCTCCAGTTTAAGCAATATTCTTTAAAAAAAGGTGATAAGAGGGATGCCCTTTATCACCTTTTTTACAAGTCCCTAAACTTGGTGCCTAGCTAATGCTAGGTTGTAAGAATTTTTCTTTCTGCAAATAGCTGTATTGTCTATTAAGCAGTTGTTACTTCTTCACCTTGTTTAGCTTCTAAAATAGCATCTGCCATTTTTGCAGTTAATAATTTAACAGCACGGATTGCATCATCATTCGCAGGAATAACAACATCAATTTCGTCTGGATCACAGTTTGTATCAACAATACCTACAATCGGAATGTTTAATTTATGAGCTTCAGCAACAGCAATACGCTCTTTGCGTGGATCAACAATAAACAGGCAATCCGGAATTTTTTTCATATCTTTAATTCCGCCTAAGAATTTTTCTAAACGATCAAGCTCTTTATTTAATTGAACTACTTCTTTTTTCGGAAGTACTTCAAAAGTGCCATCTTCAGACATTCTTTCAATTTCTTTTAAACGTGTAATACGTTTTTGAATTGTTTCAAAGTTTGTTAAAGTTCCACCTAACCAACGTTGGTTTACAAAGTATTGACCAGAACGGATTGCTTCTTCTTTAACAGAATCTTGAGCTTGTTTTTTTGTTCCTACAAAAAGAATCGTTCCGCCGTTACCAGCAAGTTCTTTTACATAGTTATAAGCTTCATCAACCTTTTTAACTGTTTTTTGAAGATCGATGATGTAAATGCCGTTACGCTCTGTAAAAATGAATTTTTTCATTTTTGGGTTCCAACGGCGAGTTTGGTGACCGAAATGTACACCAGCCTCAAGTAATTGTTTCATTGAAATAACTGACATGTTTGTTCCTCCTAATGGTTTTGATTTCCTCCGCTTTTTTCATTTCTAATCAAAACTGTAATAAAACAGCACCATTGATTAAATCCAAAAGCGTGTGTATTAACACCATTTGTTAATATAGCATATGTATTGAGGACAATCAAGTTATTCGTGACTTTTTTGTCTAAATTTCAGGAATAATTCTATTTCTGTTTTTCCTTTGTTTAAAATTTTTGCAATTTCTTCGGTTTTTTTACCTTGTTCACTTAAATCAACTACCTGTTCTAACAATGTTTTTTCTTTTTCTGTAGATGAGATTAAATGCAATAATTCATTAACATCCTCTTTTTCCCTAGATTCCTTCCCTGCTGTTTTTTGATACGCATTTACTGCTTGCTTTTTAGTGTGCAGTGACTTATTGACAGTTAATTCTTTGTCAAAAGAAGCTGCTGGTATTGGGGAGTCCTTATTTTCTTTGGACATCGTTTTACCTTTTTTTTCTTTTTCTACTTCATTTAACTTTTGGATAAACAGCTCATTCTCTTCCTTCATTTCTGCGATAAAAACTGCCATAACATTTTCTATTTCTTTCATTGACTGTTCCTGTTTTTTTTCCATCATATTAAACCGATTCTGACGTACAAATAACAGAGCAATAAATAAAAAAGCTAAAATATTTAAAGTGATACTTATTATTAGCAAAAAAGCATTCAATTCTATCCCTCTATCCACTGTAATCGATGGTAATTCCCTTATAAGGATGATAAGTTGGTTTTTCCTCGTGGTCATCGTCCTTATTTTCAGATGACCGCTTCTCCCATTTCTTATCTTCTTTCTTTTTTTCTTTGTCAGCTATCGTTGCTGCAGACTGTTCCCCTTTCATAATGGTCGTCCTTTTTCTTTCCTCTTCGTGCGAAAGAACTTGGCTAGATTGCTGATAAAAATTTTGGGCTTTTTGACCTTGCTGTTCTTGTGCTTTTCCAGCATCATATGTCCTTGGAATTGCGATCTGCAATTCAATAGCTTTTAAACTCACATCAAGCCACTTCCATTCGTTTTACATTACTTTTTCTAATGACTGTCTTAATTTAAAAATTGCTTTAGAATGAATTTGTGAAATTCTTGATGTCGATAAGTTCATTACTTGACCTATTTCTGTTAATGTCAGTTCTTCTTTATAAAATAAACTAATAACAAGCTGCTCTTTATCATTTAAAAAAGAAATCATATCAGCCATTTCTCGAATTAGTTCATCCTTTACCAATTTTTCTTCCGGTATTTCGGTTTTATTGTCCCTGATTACAAAGGTTGGCCCTTCCTTTTCCTCATGATCATTTAATTGCTCATCAATCGAAAGCACATTAGCAAAAAAATGTTCGTTCATGGTGGAATACACTTCTTCTGGACTGAGTTCCAATTCCTGAGCAATTTCCTGTACGGATACATTTCTCATTTTTTCTTGTTCAAGCCGTTCGATTGCAGCATCGATTTTTTTTGACTTCTCTCTAGTTCCTCTCGACAGCCAATCTTCTTTTCTCAATCCATCAATTATGCTTCCTCTTATTCGAAAGGACGCATATGTATCAAACTTCAAATCTCTTTTCGGATCAAATCTGACTAAAGCATCATATAAACCCATCATGCCTAAACTATTTAATTCCTCTCTCGAAACACTTTTTGGGAGTCCAACAGATATTCTTTGTACATGAAAGCTGACTAATGGCAAATATTTTTTGATTAGTAGATTGCCTGCATCTTTATCACGTGAATCAATCCACATATCCCATGCATATTTATCCTCTGTTGTTGAATCATTTCCCATGAAATTTCCTCCTAAAAACAACATATCCACTTAAATATTCCTACGGTTTAATCTGTTTATCCTAAAAACTTTCACTTCTTGTCACATTATATCTAATTCAGCTAAATACTTAAACAAACTATTTAGAAAAAGCAGGAGATTCTATCGCTTTATTTAAATCTTATAATAGTATTAGTCTTTCTAAAATTTTATCAAAAAAAATAGATAAGAGACTTTGTTCACCTTATTTTCTTAAAAAATAGGAAAATAAACCTATAACAACAGAATAAGAAAAAAGGATGTTCCTCTTGCTTTGGAACATCCTTTTTATTTACCATTCTAATTAACAACTAAGCCACCCTGAAAAAAGCTTTTTTCCTCTCAATTAGTCCGCAGCTGGAATACACTTCGCTTTCCATGGGGCGAATTGATTGCTTGGGGGTTGGCTTTAAATAACTTGTGTTCCTTTATTTACTGTCCGAATGGTTAATTCCGTCGTTTTTGGATTAAATTCAATCGTTCTTCCACTATTTCCACCGACATCTTCGCCACAAATTTGTATATTCAGGTGCTGTAATTCTTTTTTTACAGCTTCCACATTTCTTGGACCAATTCTCATAATATCACTTGTCCCTGAGAACTGAAACATTTGAGCACCACCAGCGATTTTTGCTTTTAATAACGCTTTTTTTGCTCCCAACAATTCTAAATGTTTAACTAAAGCTACAATGGCGGTATCAGCGAATTTTGCTATATTTAGCGTTCCAGACTTGGCCAAAGATGAATCAGGCAGCATAATATGGGCTAGTCCTGCAATACCTGTTAATTGATCATATAAAACAACACCAACACAAGACCCTAATCCAGATGTTCGTATCAAATGAGGAATTTGAACTGTATTCATGTCAGCAATGCCAACTTTAACAACAGTTTCTTGTTCAATCATCACTTGTCACTCCCAATGCCCCAAACAAAATATCAAATGATTCCGGATCTGGCAGTAAGAAAAAGTGACCATTGACACTTTCAGGTAATGAATCTTCTTCTTCATTTAATGCTGTGTTAATGACGATAGCATAGTCACTGACTTGTGATAACTCAATCAGCCCATAACTTATAATTGCACCTACCATATCAATAGCAAGAGCTGGAACAGAAGGATATAAAGATAGATTTGTAAAATCAGATAAAGAAGATAGATAGGAGCCTGATAAAATATTGCCTAATTCCTGAAGTGCAGAAATAGCTAACTCATCAAAAGGAGGCGTCTGTAATTGGATAGAAGCATCCCCAATCATATCTTTAATGAAATTAGTCGCTTGTTCAATTGGAAGCATAAAAAACATGCTTCCAGGAACATCTCCTTCAATTCTTAAAAAAACTCCTGCGACAATATTTTCCGCTCCGCCTGCCATCTCCATCATCTCATCAAAGGAAACAATTCGAACATTTGGCACCTTCATATCAATCTTTTTATTTAATAATTTTGAAAGAGAAGTTGCAGCATTCCCTGCACCAATATTTCCAATTTCTCTTAGTACATCCAAATGTATTGAATTTATTTTATCTGTAAATGCCATCATTATCCTTCACTTTTTGTATAGTTTTTTAATTCTTCTCGATCAAAAACTTTTTCAACATTCACAAGAATTAAAAGTCTTTTTTCCAACTTTACTACACCGCTTATATAATCCACTTCTACTCCACCAACCACTTCTGGAGCAGGCTCAAATTCAGATGTATTCACATCTACTACATCATTTGCAGCATCAACAATAACTCCTACTTCAATATCAGCTAACGCAATGATAATAATACGTGTACGTTCTGTATATTTTATTTCTTCTAAACCAAACCGTTTCCTTAAATCAATCAGCGGAGTTACAACACCTCGTAGATTGATCACACCTTTAACAAATGGTGTAATATTAGGTATTCGAGTAATATGCATCATTTTTTCAATCGACCGTACTTGATTGACAGGGATTGCATATTCTTTTCCCTTTAGCTCAAATATAATTAGTTTTATATCAGTTGAAACAGATTCTCCCATTCTCACACATTCCTCTCTATTAAGCACACCATAATCATTCTATTTTCCATTACTTAATCAGAGCATTACAATCAACAATTAACGCAACTTGACCATCACCCAAAATGGTAGCACCTGAAATGGCAAAAGCATTAGCAAGATAACTGCCAAGTGACTTTAACACAACTTCCTGCTGGCCAATAAAGGAATCTACTACAAACCCCGCAAGTTTTTCCCCTTTTCTAGCAATTACAACAGAATAAAAGTCATCTTCGTCTTTTGTTATTGGAACTTCAAATGTATCTTTTAAGAAAAGCAACGGAACTACTTTTCCTCGAAAATCAATAACTGTCTGATTATGCGCCTGTAAAACATCTTCTTTATGAACAATAGCTGTCTCAATAATAGAAGATAGTGGAATAGCATACTTTTCTTCTTGTATTTCTACTAGCATTACCGAAATAATAGAAAGAGTAAGGGGCAATTGTATAGAAAACAATGAACCATTTCCTTCTTGTGATTCGATTGTTATATTTCCGCCAAGAGACTCAATTGTACTTTTTACAACATCTAGCCCAACTCCTCTGCCAGAAATATCTGATATCGTTTCTGCAGTAGAAAAGCCTGATGCAAGAATTAATTCAGCTATTTGTGAATCGGTTAAACTATTCGCCGTTTCTTGTGTAATTAATCCTTTATTTAGTGCTCTTTCTAACACTCTCTTTTTATTAATGCCTGCCCCATCATCTTCCAGTTCAATAAAGACATGATTCCCACTGTGGTAGGCTCTTAAAACAACCGTTCCTTCTTCGCTTTTGTTATTTGCTCTTCTTACTTCTGGTGTTTCAATCCCGTGATCCATTGCATTTCTAATCAGATGAACAAGAGGATCGCCAATCTCATCAATAACCGTACGATCGAGTTCTGTATCTGCTCCAATTATTTCTAAGTTGATTTTTTTATTTAAATCTCTTGCTAATTGACGAACCATGCGAGGGAAGCGGTTAAAAACCGTTTCTACTGGAACCATTCTCATGTTTAAAATAATGTTTTGTAAATCTCCTGTTATTCTGGACATTCTTTCCACTGTTTCATGAAGTTCTTGGTCTTTTAAATCTTGAGAAATTTGTTCCAATCTCCCTCGATCAATTACCAATTCTTCAAAAAGATTCATTAGTATGTCTAAACGTTCAATATTTACTCGGATCGTTTTACTGGTTTGTTTTGCAGCCGTTCCTTGTTTTACTTCTTCCTCTTTTACTGATGCAATTTTATTTGCAACAGGGGAAGGACTTTCTATCACGTCTTTGTCTTCTTGCTCGACCTTTGTTTCAGCTGTAGAAAGACTGTAGGCAGAAAAAGGTATTACTTCAACATCTTCCACTTCCGATACATTCATAATTTTTGCTTTTATTACATGCTCATTTTCTTTCGTAATATGCGTTACCATAAATTGAAAATCAAATTTTTCCTCTTCTAATTCTTCTACTGGAGGATTAGACTTGATAACTTCTCCTAAAGACTCAAGTGCTTCAAATACCATAAACACTCTGGCAGCCTTCAGTAAACAGTCTTGTTTTAAACGAATATTAATTTCATATGTATAAAACCCTTGTTCCGAAGATTGCTGCAAAATAGTTGTTTCGAATTCGTCATAATTGGCTGTTGATTGTGGTTTTTCTGTAGTAGTTGCTGCGGCAATCTCTTCTTTTGCAGGAGATTCAGCAACTGTGTTATCGTTCTTTTCAATTGCAATTAATTTCTTTACAACTGCTTCTACATTCTTCTTCCCGTCCCCGCCACTTGCGATGGATTCTACCATTGCCTCTAAATCATCCACTGCTAAAAAGATAACATCTAATATTTCCGGTGAAAATGCAAGTTTCTGATTTCTTATTGCATCCAGCACATTTTCCATTTGATGGGTTAAACTTGCTAAATCTTCATACCCCATCGTCGCAGACATACCTTTTAATGTATGGGCGGAACGAAATATTTCATTTACTATTTGAATATTATCAGGATTTTTTTCTAATTCTAATAAATGTTCATTGCATGCCTGTAAATGTTCTTTGCTTTCTTCTATAAAAACCTCTAAGTATTGATTCATTTCCAATTGCTTCACACCCCTTGGCGTTATACATATTTCATTATTGTTTCTGCAATATTTTCTACATTTTGTATTTCATCAATACATTTTGTTGCGATGGCCGCTTTCGGCATTCCAAAAACAATCGATGTTTCTTTTGATTCAGCAATTGCTTTAATCTTATCCGAATTAGCTAATTCAAGCAGGCCATTTGTACCATCAGAGCCCATACCTGTCATAATGACAGCAATTTTGGCGTAGTGATGTAATAAGCTTACAGAATGAAACATCACATCAACAGATGGTCTATGCCCATTAACCGGTTTAGATTGCTCTAATTGTACAGCAATTTTCTTTCCAATAGGTTTTACCTTTAAATGAAAACCACCTGGAGCAATATAAGCAACACCCTTTTGGATAAGTTCTCCATCGGCCGCTTCTTTCACTATTATGCTAGAAAGTGTATTCAATCGATTTGCTAGCGATTTTGTAAAGTTCGGCGGCATATGCTGTACGATTAATATCGCTGCATTAATCTCTTTTGGCAGCTTTGTTAAAACATGCTGCAAAGCTCTTGGTCCACCAGTAGAAGTTCCTATCACGATAAGTTTTTCTTTCTTTTCATGCCAATTTTTTTCTAAAAACAACTTTTTCCCTAATTCTTTTCGATTGTTTAGTTCTATATTACTATAAGAAGTTCGTGGAATAACAGTATTAATTCCTTTTTTCGTTATATTTAATAT
>JBDNRM010000082.1:0-16313 GCA_047718615.1 Bacillus sp. (in: firmicutes)
AGCGGTGAGCCTCCTCGGAAACTCCTGCGGGGTCTCACCTGTCTCGCAATTCCCACAGGAGTCTTCGTGTATTCTGACTGCTCCCTGTTTCAAGCTTAGATAAAAAAAATGGATGCTGCTTCTTTTCGTGCGGCCTGGTGTAAATTTTGTTTGCATGGGGGTCTGCCCTAAAAAAAGGGTTCCTCAGGTGGAATACACTTTGCTTTTCCACGGGAGTATTCATGTATTCCGGCTGCTAACTGCTTATAAATTTAAGAAATCTGCTTCTTTTCATGTGTCATGGTGTGAATTTGTTTGCATGGGTGTCTTCGTGTATGCTGGCTGCGGATTTATTTGAGCGTGCATTACATGATAAAGTGGAATAATTTATTTTTTCTATTGGATGTAGTGCTGCTTGTGCTTGGTTTTTTAGATTAAAAAAACTGTTCCAATGGAAGACCTTATCACCTTTTCTATATGCATGAAAGTTATTTCAACTTTCTATGCTTCTAGACTGGTTGGTGCTAGTATGGAACAGTTTAGTATATTAATGAATATCTCTTTTATTCGCAGCAACGGGTACACTTACTTCTTTGGTTAATGTAAATCTTCCTATTTGTTTTATATTTGCATTTTCAAATTTGACGGTAGAAAAATGAAAATCTTTTGCCGTTAACAAAATGGATTCAATCGCTTGTAAGGTACGATTATTTTCTTCTAACTTACTATCTTTTGTTAATGCAACAATCAATTGATTTTTTGATGGATTAGAAACGATCTTTTCAAAGTGAATAGTATCAGGAAGAGAAGCAGAAAGTCCTAATACTTTATTATCTTTTTGCATATCATGAAAAGCCATCTCAATCGATTCATAGGAATCTAATGAAGGAACATAATAAGCGTTCTTTCGTTCTTCCCCTGCATCAAACAGGAAATACCCTCTTTTTTCTAATTGTCGGTAATTAATAAATGTTACCTTTCCAAAATTGCCAAAGTTAATCCCTGGTTGATTATTCGTGGAAAACAAAACTTTTTTTGCATTAACTTCTTTCATTTGTTCCTGTATGATTGCGTAATAAAAATTATCACCATTCGATGGAAAAACGGATGGATCCTTTGTTACAGTTGCATGTACTTCTTTTTTATTGGCATCAAAAGATAAATCTGCCTTCACAGGATAATAATCCATCAGCCCCCATTTTTCCTCTGTTAACTTGTTCATAAGATCTTTATATAAATCAAATTTAGTGCTGTTTAATTCCTTATCCACCAAAACACTAACAGGTACTACCACTTGCAGATTTTTATCTGGAATTGGATACGTCAAAATTTCCTTTCCATTTATATCTTCTGGATAAATTACGTTTGTTTCCATACTAACATCGAGCTTATCTGCAAAATTAGCTTCTTGTTTATTTTCTGATTTTTGTATATCATCACCCGTGTTTATTAAGGCAAACATATTCCGATCATGCAGGCTCGACTTTTCCTCATTTATGCTTGTTCCATTATTCATTACACTATTCACAATGATAATAAAAAGAAACAGCGAACACAATGTTGCAACAGTAGGTATGATCCAATGTCGTTTTAGTTGTTTCTTTTGTTTTGCCTCAACACACATTTTTATTGTAGACGGATGTCGATTATCCTTTACTTTAGGAAGTTGTTTTATTAAACCTTCTAATTGTTCATCGTTCCATTTTGATTTTTTCACTGGTATCCTCCTCTCGGCAAGTGTTCTCCATCTGCTTTCTTAATGCCTTCAATGCCCGATGCTGTGTTGTTTTTACTTTGCTCTCCGTCCATCCTAATGATTCCGCTGTTTCTGCAATCGAAAGTTCCTGTATATATCGCATAATAATCACTGAACGTTGATCGACCGTGCATTTTTTTAACGCTTTATATAAGTACTGCACTTCTTCAGATTGCAGTGTAATCTCTTCTGGTAATAAGTCATCTGCCTTAATTTGCTGCTTTGACCAATCAAATTTTTCCATCACTCTGCTTTTCAGATTAGTATTTTTCCGAAAATGATCAATAGCAACATTGCGCGCAATACTGAATAACCAAGTTTTTTCGGTGCTTTTTCCTTCAAACCGGTGATAAGATTTTAACACACGTATATATACTTCTTGCACTAAATCTTCAGCCGTTTCTTTATGCTGAACCATATAAAATAAAAATTGAAAAACGTCATGATGATACTTATTATATATTTCATCAAAAACGGAGTTCATCTCTTCCCCTCCCCGTTCGTAAAATTAGTCGTATAAAAAGTGAAAATAGTTTCATTTTTTTTAATACTTTTCTCTACCAAGAAAAGTGGCTTTGGCTCTCTTGGGTAGTCCGCAGTCAGATTATATACTCAAAATTACGTTCATTTTGAATTTATCATTCTTTTTCCAATAAAAAAGGAAGGAAATTATTTCTCCTTCCATACGTTCTATTATGTTAAATTGTTTCTCATGAATCAAGAACAATCGGCACTTTCTCTAATAAATTTCACTATTTCGAGGTAAATAGATAAAAAATGTCGTACCTTGCCCAAATTTGCTGTGGACTGTTATTTGCCCTTTATGTGACTCAACTATATTTTTTGCAATGGCCAGTCCTAAACCTGTACCTGAATTTCCTCTAGTTCTCGCTTTATCCGCTTTATAAAAACGTTCAAATACAAAGGGCAAGTCTTCTTCTGAAATACCAACACCTGTATCTTTTATTTCCCAATATACTCCATTTTCATCTATTCTACTAGCAATGCTGACATTTCCTTTTGCTGGGGTATGTCTTAAGCAATTATCAATGATATTCGTAAGCACCTGTTCCATTCGATCAGGATCCATGGAATAATACTGCTCCGTTTCAATAGGATGAACAGAGAGATTGATTTGTTTTTCTCTTGCTAGCGCATAAAATTTTCTTGCAACCTTTTGTAAAAAGGAACGCAGCTCAACCTCTTCTTTTACTAATTCCAGATGACCTGCTTCCATACGAGCTAAATCCAATAGTTCATTCACAAGCCGTCCCATTCTTAATGATTCATCATAAATGATTTGGGCCATCTCTTTTTTCTCTTCTTCTGACTCAGCGATACCATCAACAATTGCCTCACTGTATCCTTGCAGCATGCTAATCGGTGTGCGCAGTTCATGAGATACATTAGCAATGAAATCAATACGAAGTTTATCAAGCTTTCGTTCCTCTGTCATATCTCTTATAACAGCAATTGCTCCTCTAATTCGATCATTATTATATAGAGGACTAACAATAATAACCCAATAGCGTCCTTGCACTTTAATTTCATCTAGTTGTTCATCACCAGTTGTAACGGCTAAATGAAATAAATCTTTTATCTGACTCGGAACTTGTTCGACTAACTTATTATGATCTTGCTCATAATGCCAATGCTGTAGAAATTTTTCCGCTGGAGGATTAGTAATCAAAAGACTTCCGTTTTTATTAAAAGTAATAACACCGTCAGCCATCCCGCTAAGGATATTGCCGAGCTGTTCTTTTTCTTCACTTAATGCATTTATATTAAAATCTAATCTTTTAGCCATCTCATTAAAAGCAATCGATAATTCTCCAATTTCATCCTGTGTCATTATCGGGACTTTTGTATCAAAGTTTCCTCTTGCTAATTCGAAGGCAGCTTCTCTCATTTTACGTAGCGGAGCAGTAATTCTTGTTAAAAGAAAAAATGCAAAAATAGTAGTTAAAATAACTGCAACAACAGCGGCCAATATAATAAATTTAGTCGTTGATTTTTTCGTTTCATTTAATACATCGATCGATTGATAAATAAAAACAGCTCCAGCAGCCTTGCCATTCTCTATAATTGGAGCTCCCACAATAACTAATTGATCATTAGAAGATTTCGGAGAATTTACAGTTGCTACTTTTATTTTACTTTTTGTCAAAACTTCAGAAAGTTCTTTGTTTTGCAATAAATATTCAGTGGAAATCTTATTGGAGCTAGTGTTAGGTGATACAACTATTTCCTTAGATGTTTTCATAATTGCTGCGCCTGTAGACGGGTCGAGGAGATTCCACGCAATATCTACCCCAACGTCTGAATCATACTGCTCCATAATTCCAGCGATTTTTGTTGCAGTATTAGATAACCCTTTTTTTGTTTGATCTGTGTGATATTGTTGAAAATACTCCAATAACATTACCGTTAAAATAAATAATACAATCGAAATAAGCAGTAAAAAAGTAAACCAAAGTTTAAATACTACACTTCTCCAAAACATCATCCATTGTTAACCTCAAACTTGTACCCTACTCCCCAAACTGTTACAATCATTGCTGCAGCCGCCTCTGACACTTTGTTTAATTTTTCTCTTAGCCTCTTAACGTGCGTATCCACTGTTCGTAAATCTCCAAAAAACTCATAATGCCATACTTCTTTTAACAACAGCTCTCGATCAAAAACTTTATCAGGAGATCTTGCTAGAAAATAAAGAAGCTCATATTCTTTTGGAGTTAAGCTTACTTCTTTCCCATCTGCCAATACTCGGTGAGCATCATGATCAATCGTTAAAAATGGGAAGACAATCACATCTTTAGAAGCATTCTCGTTTTTTACAAAAGTAGTTGTAATGGATCTTCTAAGTAAAGCCTTTACTCTTAGTACAACTTCTCTTGGACTAAAGGGTTTAACAATATAATCATCTGTACCTGCTTCAAAACCTTGTACTCGATTTATTTCTTCCCCTTTTGCTGTCAACATAATAACTGGTGTTGCCTTTTTTTCTCGCAATTCTTTGCAAACTTCCATTCCATCTTTTCCTGGCATCATTAAATCAAGAAGAATAACATCATATTCAACTGCTAATGCCTTCGTTAAAGCAGATTCGCCGTCTTCAGCTTCATCAACAATAAAATCTTCTCTTTCCAAATACATCTTTAGCAAGCGTCTAATTCTTTCTTCATCATCCACTACTAATACTTTAATTTCCTTCTCCATCATAAAGTCCTCCTATACAAACTATCTATAGAACACTCCATAGATACATGTTTTATGATTCAAGTAGCTTTTCTATAAAAAACTCCTATTTTATGCTGCAGATTCCAACCGTGAAGGCGGCAAATAAAGAACCAAATCTGCTTTATTAGCGGTATTTTTTTGGCATATATCTTAAGCATATGCATGAAGGCCGACCATTAATAAATTTACTGCAATTAAATTAAACATGATGATGATAAAACCGATAACTGCTAGCCATGCAGATTTTTCCCCATGCCAATCCTTTGTTAATCTTAAATGAAGAAAAGCAGCATAAAATAACCAAGTAATAAGAGCCCATACCTCTTTTGGATCCCAATTCCAAAATCTTGACCAAGCAATTTGTGCCCAAATCATCGCAAATATCAATGCCCCCAATGTAAAAATGGGAAAACCAATCAAGACGGAACGATAGCTTATTTCATCCAACAGATCTTGGGAAATATTTTTTACAAAAGGTTTTAAAACAGTGCCAATCCTTTTTCTGAATATACACCGTAATAGAAGGTAAAGGACACATCCCACTGCTACTGATAAAAAAACACTGTTTAATTTATTACTATTTATAGATGCTGGAACCGTTAAAATTGGATTGATATCACCTTTTGCTGCCAACTGGTTCTCAGTTGGACCGATAATGACTGGTAAATGATACTCCATTTCATTTTTTTGTCCGTCTTTTCCAACCCAATAAATAGATTCCTTATAATCGATGGCGGAAAAAAAGCAAGATAGCAAGATAAAACCAATCAACGAGCAAAATAAAACAATAATCACTTCAATACCTTTTGCACTTTTATTTGAAGTGTTTTCATTTGTTCCTTTTATTAAGTAAATAAATGCTGCTGCAAAACTAATGGATAATATGGCTTCTCCTAGTGCGGCTGTAATAACATGAATTTGCAGCCAGGAGCTTTGCAAGGCAGGTATTAAAGGTGCGACATCATTTGGAAACATATTTGCATATGCAATTATTATAATAACAAGCGGCAAGGTAAACAAACCTAATGCTGATGTTCGATAGATTTTACTTAACAATAGAAAGGCAGCAACTAAAGCTAATGCAAAAAAGCAGATAAATTCAAATAAGTTGCTGACTGGAGCATGTCGAGATGCAACCCATCTTAATACAAAATAAGTAAAATGACAAAAAAATGCAAGTATTGTTACGTATATCCCTATTTTCGCTGATTTAGCAACAGGTTTATTTTTCACCCCTCTTTTTTGTTTTATCGCACCTGCAAAAAACACTGTTGCAACCATATAGAGGAGGAAAGCGGCATATAAAAAATTACTACTTATGTTGACCATCTAGTCCCTCCTCTTTCATGTTCTTTTTTGATATGTAGTATGATCTTCAGATTCTAAATGAATCTTGTCTCCAAAAATTAGTCTTAACTCTCGCTTTAACGCAAACCAATTTTTATTTGTATGTGCCGCAACCCATAGTTCCTTATTTGACCAATGTATCCAAATTCTTCGGTGATTCCAATAAGAACCCTGTATCACACCAATCATAAAGATAATCCCTCCAATAAACAGGAAATACAGCATCGGATCTTTACGCACCGTTAATGCGGATACATTTTGGGTCTTTATCTCTTCTATTTGAATATCCCATTGATTGTTTTTATTTGAAGCAACTGTTTGGTTTAATGTTACAAAAGAAAGCTCTTTCTCCTGTCGATCTGAAACGCTAATTTCAAAAACAAAAGCAGGATTATTCGGAACTTTTGATTTTGTAGTAGGTTGACCATTTTTATTTAAAATGACATCCGGATAATAGTCCAAAATTCTTAAAGTTTGTCCACTTTTTAATGTATAGCTATCTTGAGGGTTATTTACATTAATTTGGATCGAATCAAGCTCCGTTTTCGTTTGTTTGTCGATGACTTTATAACGAATGCTTGAAGTCTCATTTAATTTGTAATCACCTTGATAAATAGTATACCCATCGAATTTCAAAGGTTTATTCACTTTAATTGTTGCTTCTTTTAATTTTTGCATTGCCGCTTTTTCTCCAGCAATTGTATTTGCATCTGCTTGGAATAATGTGACTTTTGTTTGAAAGTTTTTAGCCATAACCGTTCTTTTCTCTAATGCCTGCTCAAAAACTTTATTTTCTTTGTCTTTATCATATACTTCCACTATAAATTGATTATTTTTTAAATAATATTGACCAGCCGTTCCAGGAATTTGTTTTGTTTGTCCATCTCGTATCCACATTACTTCATTAATATATAAACCAGGTATAAACCGCAGCATTGCAGCAAATAAAAAAATAATTAAACCAAGATGATTAATATAAGGACCCCATCTTGAAAATCGCCCTTTTTCAGCTAATAAATGCTGTTTATCCTTTTTGACATCATAATGTAATTGGCCGAGCTTTGCCTCTAATTGGGGCTTCTCCTCTAAAAGGGACAATCGAAAAAAAATTCGCTGATTACGATAAAAACTCGGATGTTTAATCACACGCTGCTGTTTTAGCGCCCGATATAACGGAAAGAATCTGTCTATACTGGCAATTACTAACGAGCAGCTCAAGGCGATAATAAGCAGAAGATACCACCAGGACTGATACAAATTGGCAAAACCTACATAATAATAAACACTGCCAAACCATCCATAGGTATCTTTGTAGTAATCAGATGCTGATATCTCCGCAGGAATATACATTTCCTGCGGTAAAATAGTCCCTATGATGGATGCTAACAAAACAATCAGAATGAAACTGACGCCAACTTTAACGGAAGAAAAAAAATTCCATACTTTATCAATGATATTTTTATTATATGTTTGTGATCGACGGGCGCTTCCTTCGTATCTCATATCAATATTTTCTGTCTCATGTACGAGTAACTTTTTTCCACAAGCACCACATAATTCTGTTCCATATGGATTATTATGACCACAGCTACAATCTATTGTTTTCATTTTTTTCACCTAAAGTTTACGGTTTTATTTTCTCCATCATTTCTTGAATTTTTTTTTCGGTTAATTCTCCAGTATAGATATCTATAATTCCCCCATTTTTATCAATCAAAAATGTTACTGGAAGTGGATTTATTGCATATGCTTCTTGTACTGATTCATCAGAGTCAATCATGGTTGGGAAGGTTAAACCATATTCTTCTATAAATCTATTGACTGTGAGTGTTGATTCTCCGACATTTATAGAGAATACCTGTACTTTATGCTGTTTATATTGATTATATAATTCATTGATTAAAGGCATTTCCTTTTCACATGGTTTACACCAGGTAGCCCAAAAGTTTAAGAAAATACCTTGGCCTTTATAATTTGAAAGCTTTTGCTGCTTCCCTTTTTGGTCAATAAGCACAAAATCAGGGGCTTGTTGACCAATTTGAATTTTATCCGCTTGATTATTTGTTACACTTGCGTAAATGGTGTAAACAGCTGCAGCAAATAAAAGCAGTAAAACAGCAGTTCGAAGCAATAATCGTTTCTTTCTCATCTAATCCTCCAATAAGAAAAGCTCGGGTCGCCTTGCTCAGCCCCGAAGAAAGATGTTCACATGACTCAAAAAGAGATTTTTCCTTTTAGAGGCATAGGGCAACCCAGGCGTTGACCTAAAACAGGCACCACGGTCCTTACGTCTTCGTCCTATACGTCAAAGCCTAGATGCGGATACGACCGCCAAGTTATCTATAATCCCATTTCGTTGATAAATTCCTAGACGACCAAGTAACTTTCGCCACTATTATATCATTTATATGTTGTAGATATTGTAATCCTATTCATTCATCTGTGAACGTTTTATGAACGTTTTTTTAAGTGCGTGTTCAAAAAGGAGGATAAAAAGGACCGAGAAGTTCGAGGCGTCTTAACTTTGAGCATCGGAACGTATGGTATTAATACGTGAGAAGCGGAAAAGTAAGACAACGAAGAAATTCGATGTGTCATTTTTACCGGACTTTTTAAACAACCTCTTAAAGTTCATTATTTTTTCTTATTTGTATTTGCCGTTGTTCGAAGTAATTTCACTTCATGTGCTGTTAATTCTCTCGCATCCCCTGGCTGTAATCCACTTAAATTTAAAAATGCATATCTTTCCCGTTTTAATTTCATAACAGGCGTTCCAATCGCCTCAAACATTCTTCTTACTTGACGATTTTTTCCTTCATGAATTTTCAACTCAATAATAGAGGTTCCTTTTTTCTTATCTAATGAAAGGAGTTTTACTTTTGCAGGAGCAGTTTTGCCGTCCTCCAAGACGATTCCTCTTTCTAAAAGCTTCAGCTTTTCTCGAGAAGGAATACCTTTTACCTTTGCAACATATACCTTTTCGACTTCTCCTTTTGGATGCATCATTACATTGGCGAATTCACCGTCATTTGTTAATAAGATTATTCCAGATGTATCGTAATCAAGGCGGCCAATCGGATAAATTCTTGCGTCAATTTCAGAAAAGAAATCTGTCACTACTTTTCTTCCTTTATCATCATTTACACTTGATATAACGCCTCTTGGTTTGTATAGAATAAAATAAACAGGTTCTTCTCTTTCAACAGGTATCCCGTTCACTTCTACCTTATCTGAAGGAGTTACTTTAATACCTAGCTCTTTTACGGTCACACCGTTTACTTTTACCTTTCCATCTACTATTAATTCTTCCGCTTTTCTTCTTGATGCAATTCCTGCATGTGCAATTACTTTTTGTAATCTTTCCATCTATGTCACCTCTACGCTTTTCCATTGTTTTTTTGTATTCTTTATTCAATATTTCAAAAAGAGAGCTTATATTTATTTCGCCTTCTTTGATCAATTAACGAGTACATGCTAAAAACAAATTTTTTAATATTACCCTTTTGAATTATGACATAAAATCATGAATTTTCAAAGAAAGTCTTTTCATATCAATTATTTTATAAAGAATATGGAAAAAGAACAAAAGCACTGAAACTAACTGCGAACAAGACCAACAAGTTAATTGATAAGCTGAGAGCAGCAGGCATACACGAAGACTCCTATGGGATTAGCGGGACAGGCGAGACCCCACAGGAGCTGCTCCGAGGAGGCTCGGCGCCCGCCCGCAGGAAAACGAAGTGTATTCCGGCTGCGGATCCATTGAGAGTGTGCGAAACCCTATTTTCAAGGAAAACGATAAAAAAACACTACCGCTTTAGTAGTGTTCAACACTTTATATTAAGAACCATTTGTTCATTTTCCAAAAAACAGTGTAACAACGATGATTGCAACAATAAAACCTACTAAATCAGCTAATAAACCAACCTTTAAAGCATCGCCCATTTTTTTAATGCCCACCGCACCAAAATAAACAGTAAGCACATAAAACGTTGTATCCGTACTCCCTTGAATGGTTGCAGCAAGCCTGCCAATATAGGAGTCAGGACCATATGTTGCGATTAAATCGCTCGTCATTCCAAGAGCAGCATTACCAGAAATCGGACGAATAATTCCTAGAGGAGCTATTTCTGATGGAATTCCTAAAATTGTTAATACCGGCTTTAAAAATCCCATAAAATATTCTAATGCACCAGAGGCACGGAAAACAGAAATAGCCACTAGCATTCCAATTAAAAAGGGAATAATAGAAAAAGCAATACTTATTCCTTCTTTCCCACCTTCTACAAAGCTTTCATATGTGGGAACCCGCTTATACGTTCCATATAATAGAATAAAACCAATAAGTGAAGGAATCATCCATAATGATATTAGTGAAACAAATTCCATTCTTATTCACCCTTTTTTAATCTTCTATAATAAAAGAAGCGATCAATTAAGATACCGCTAATAGCAGAAAAAATAGTCGCAATTAAAGTCGGGCCAACAATATCTGTTGGTGATGCCGCGTGATAATTCATTCTAATTGCGATAACAGTGGTCGGTATTAATGTCACACTAGATGTGTTTATTGCCAGAAAGGTAATCATACTATTGCTTGCTGTGTTTTTTCCGCCATTTAATTTTTTCAGCTCTTCCATCGCTTTAATACCGAGGGGGGTTGCGGCATTGCCTAGTCCGAATAAATTTGCCATCATATTCGATAGTATATACCCCATCGCTGGATGATCTTTTGGCACCTCTGGAAATAACTTAACGATAAAAGGTTTAAATAAATTGGTCAGCTTTTTTAACAATCCCGCTTGTTCAGCAATTTTCATCATTCCCAACCAAAAAACTAATACACTTATTAAACCAATACATATCGTTACAGCTTCCTTTGCTCCCGAAAATACTGCTTTATTCACTTCATCCATTGTGCCATTAAACATTGCAAACACTATTCCGATGACAGTAAGAAGCACCCAAATAATATTAACCATCACTGCCCACTCCATTAATGGCGATAAACATTTGCTTAAAATATTCAAGGAAGGATTTATTTTTTTTCTTATTATGCTGATAATAAATAGGAATCGTATCCACTATTTTATCATCAAAATAGATCTGCACTTGCCCAACAATGTCTGGAGTCTTTTTTTCATCCTTTTTCCACTCTGCTTTTACATTTGCCAACTTATATTCGATTTCAATCAAATTCTTTTCTTCTGCAGTAATTGGATATTGATAATCTTGTTTTATATATAATTTATTTTTATAAAAATTATTGTTTATTTCTTTTAATTTTCCATTTTCAATTACTTGTTCCAATTTATATTTTTTAAAGGACGTTTCAAACATATTGATATGATCGTTCCAATCATCTGGATCATTTAATGTCACGGCAATCAACTCAAGCCCATCCTTTTTTGCCGTACTGACAAGTGTTCTTTTTGCTCTTTTTGTAAACCCTGTTTTTCCGCCAGTAGAATATTCATAACGCTCTGTTAATAATCGGTTTTTATTTTTCCATACACGATCCCATTTCTCAGACGGATTTGCTGACTTGTAATTTTTTGTTCCTGCAATTTTTTTATATGTATCATTATTCATGGCATAACGAGTCAGTAATGCCATATCGTATGCTGTTGAATAATGATTTTCATGGTCATCGAGGCCGTGTGGATTTTCGAAATGTGTATTGCTCATTCCGATCTGCTCTGCCTTTTGGTTCATTAAATAAACAAAACCGTCCAAGCTCCCACCAACACTTTCTGCAATCGCTACAGCAGCATCATTGCCAGAACGAAGCATTAATCCATAAACTAAATCTCTCAGAGGAATTTTCTCACCTGCTTTTAAATAGATGGATGAACCTTCTGCTTTTACGGCATTTTCACTAATGGTCACTTTTTTGTCTAAATTTCCTGATTCAATTGCTAGAATAGCAGTCATTATTTTTGTAATACTTGCTATTCTTCTTTTGGTATTAGCATCTTTTTCATAAAGAACCCGTCCTGATTTCTGTTCCATTAATACCGCACTATTGGCACTTACATACATCGCTGCATTTGTATTATGAGGAATAGCTAGTATTAAAATGGAAGTGATAAGAGAAAGTATAATCGATTTATATAATTTCATTTAACACTACCTCGTCTCCTTAAGTGGTTTGTACATGTTTATGCAGGACAAGTAGCCTTATGACAATATTACAAAATCTATCTGCAAAATTTACAAGCTTTCTTATCTCCAAAAAAAAACGCCAGCATTCTCAATGAAATACTAGCATTGCACGAACTATTATGCATTTTTCCATTTAATAAGGTCTCCATTTTAATTCACTGGCTTTCATAAACCTTTGTTCTACATCCTTCCAGTTGACAATATTCCACCAGTTTTGCACATAGTCTGCTTTTTTATTTTTGTATTGCAAATAATAAGCATGTTCCCAAACATCCAGTACCAAGAGTGGAATCGTATCCCATTGGGTAAGAAGCATATGTCTTTCTGATTGAAGGATTTCTAAATGACGTGCTCGAGGCGACCATACCAAGATAGCCCATCCTACCCCTTCTACTTCCTTTGCGGCTTCTGTAAAATGTTTTTTAAATGCTTCAAAACTGCCAAAATACTTTTTTATCTCTTCCAGCAAAGCGCCTTTTGGCATTCCTCCACCTTTTGGGCTCATATTATTCCAAAAAATAGTGTGTAAATAATGCCCTGAACCATGAAATGCTAATTCTCTAGACCAATGTTTAACAAGCTCATAATTCCCATCTTTCCGGGCTTGCACTAGCTTCAATTCTGCTTTATTTAATCCATCCACATAAGACTGATGATGTTTTTTATGATGAAGCTCCATAATTTCTGTGATAATATAAGGCTCCAACGCATTATAAGCATAAGGTAATTTTGGCAAAACATGTTTTCCTGCTTGAACAATCGGTTCATTGATATAAATAGTACCCAAATTTTGTCGATCTGAAAAATACCGTTCCATTTTTTCATGAAGCTCTTCTGCTTCATGTTGAATTTTAATCAGTTCTTCCGTATCAAGTGGTTTCCGTTGCACATTATCCATTAAATTAGAAAAGTTATCAATATTTTTCCAAATATGTTCTTCTTTTTGAACTTGTTCTGATTCTAATAATTTCTTTAATTGTTCATTCCATACTAAGACTTCTTTCACATATTCATTGTAGCTGCTCAATCTTTGACACCTCATTTCAACAGTACTCTTCCTTAAATGATATGATGAAGCTTACAAGAACATGTTAATTTTATATGGGAAATTGGACGAATCCTCGCCTACATTTAATTTTTCATATGAAAAGCTTTTAAGAACTTTATTCTTTCACCATAGCTTAACATTTCATGCTAAAATGAGAGAAAAGGAGGTAATAATTAATGGGTAACGAATTAAAAGAAATGTTACGTGCCGTTTTAAAAGAAGAGCTGGAACCGATAAATAAACGGTTTGATGGATTTGAACAACGTTTTAGCGGAGTTGAAAAACAACTTGGTGGGTTTGAACAACAGTTTGGTGGAGTTGAGCAACGTCTTGGTAGATTTGAGAAACGCTTTAGTGGAATTGAACAACGATTTGGCGGAGTTGAGCAACACCTCGGTAGATTTGAGCAGCGGTTTAGCGGAGTTGAGCAACACCTCGGTAGATTTGAGCAACGGTTTAGCGGAATTGAACAACGGTTCGATACTTTTTCAGAAGAATTAAAAGAACTTAAAGATGGACAAGTACGATTCCAGAAAAATATCATCGAAAGTCTTGGTCAGTACACAGAGAAAATCGCTAAGCATGTTGATGATAAAACGGAAGCATTAAATAAAAGAATCTATGCTGTTGAAACAGATATTCAACGCTTAACTAGACAATAAATTTTAATGGATTCAGCTAATAGTCCTTTTTAAAAAATAGGAATAATTAGTTTTTTTTCCTTATTCTCCCCTTCTCCTATCCGTTACTATTAACACATTCTTTCTTTACTTTTTTCACACCCAATTTTATATCTTACTAAAAGTTTTTATCCACTAAAGCAAAAAAAAGCATGTGGTTTTATGTGAATCCACACTAAAACCTTATGCTTTTTCCTGCATTGGAACCCAGTGATAAAAAGTCATCTTCCTATTTATCACTTCATCCCATGCTTATCAACTATTCTTCCATTTTTTGCTGAAATGTTTCAAAAAACAAATCAGCTTCTTCTTGATTAAATTCTTCTTCGTTATCAGCAAGCGGAGGCAGTTCTTTTAAGTCTTTTAAGCCAAAATGGTCTAAAAATTCCTTTGTTGTTCCATGTAATATCGCTCTTCCTGCACCTTCTGCTCTGCCAACTTCCTTAATCAGCGCTTTAGCAGCTAAGGTATGAAGCGGTCTTTCTGTTTTTACTCCTCTTACTTCTTCAATTTCAGCTCGTGTTATTGGCTGTTTGTATGCAATAATTGCCAATGTTTCTAACGCAGCCTGTGACAAGGTGGAAGCATGGGGAGATTCTACGAGCTTTTTCAAGTACATAGAATGTTCTTTTTTTGTTGCCATTTGATAAGTACCAGCAATTTCTATAATCGTGATGCCTCGATCTTGATTTGTTGCATAATCATCTTTTAACTGTTGGAGAATACTTTCTGCTGCCTTGCTTTCCATTGTTAGTACATGGGTCAACTGCTTTATTGTAAGTCCTTCATCTCCAGCTGCAAACAATAGGCCTTCGATGATTCCTTTCCATTTATTCGCTTTCAATTGCTTGTTCAACTTCCTTTCCAATAACAAAAATATTTGCAAAGTTTTGCTCTTGCTCCACAAATACTTGTTGGCGCTTCATTAATTCTAATATAGCTAAAAAAGTAACCACAATATGGGTTTTATCATGAATAGGAAAAAGTTCTTCAAAGGAAATTTTCCCTTTTCTATTTCGTACAATCTGTAATATTTCACCCATTCTACTTTCAATCGGAATTTCTTGACGTGTAATTTTTGTAGATAAAGGCGCTTGAAGTTTTTTTCTTTTTATTAGCTTTTGAAAAGCAGCTAACATATCATATAATGTAACATCCAATTCTTTTTTTGAAGCTTCCTCTGCTTCTACTGCAAAATCTGATAAATCACTAGGTGGTTTTGTATAAATTAAACCACGTTCTTGCTCCATCGCTTTTAAATCTCCTGCCGCTTCTTTAAACTTCCGATACTCTACTAATTTTTCAATTAGATCATCTCTTGAATCTTCTTCGGGTTCCATCAATAAATCTTCATCAAATAATTCTTCCTCATGTTTTGGCAATAGCATTTTACTTTTAATTGCCAGCAAGGTTGCAGCCATCACAAGGAATTCACTAGCAATATCGAGCTGCAGCTCTGTCATTGCATGGATATACTCTAAATATTGTTCTGTAATCTCTGCTACATTTATATCATATATATCTATTTCTAATTTATTAATTAAATGAAGAAGTAAATCTAATGGTCCTTCAAAACTATCAATTTTCACATTATATTGCATTATCTCACCAAAATCCTAATAAAATTACATTATTGCATATTCCACCATTTTCTGTATGTCTTTGAAAGATGCTAGTACTA
This sequence comes from Bacillus sp. (in: firmicutes), assembly GCA_047718615.1. Classification (GTDB taxonomy): domain Bacteria; phylum Bacillota; class Bacilli; order Bacillales; family Cytobacillaceae; genus Niallia. Next base: position 15,897 of record JBDNRM010000082.1, read on the forward strand.
GTATAGTTGATTTAAAAGCGTTATCCAACAGAAAAATAATCCATTCGGCTTGGAAGTGCTATTATTTCACTTTTTTTGACGATTTTATTAGAAAACCTTGCTCATCTACAGGCTTCCTCGGAACTTTGCTCCTTGCGGCATCTCTCCTGTCCCGCTATCCCATAGAAGTCTTCGTGTAGTCCAGCTGCTCCCTGCTTCAAAGTTAGTTCATGAAGCTACTTCTTTTCATTTGCCTTCGTGCTATTTCTTGTTTGCATGGGTGTTTTCGTTAACTTTCCTAATCTATGTGAGTTTAGATAAACTGACTATATAGTTGAAACTTGAATGAATAACAGTTATTCTTTTTAGAATAAGTGAGTGGTTACTATTCTGCTATTTTTTAATAATTGTTTTAGAGTCATTACTCAAACTTCGCAC
>JBDNRM010000083.1:0-16239 GCA_047718615.1 Bacillus sp. (in: firmicutes)
AGGGCTCTTTTTTGTTCAAGTCCCCGAAAATCCTTCTAACAGGAATGCTCCTTTTAAGATGTTTGAGGCAGCAAGAGTACGAAATCGTTTGTTTTCATTAGACCGTGCATGCCGTCTGCAATCAGTACGCAATGCCTCTATTGTAGGTGATTCATTAATTTTCATCAATTTTATTCCCACTGCTATTTACGTCCCTGAGCATTGTTTAGAAAGCACCTTTTCTTTAATCAATGAATTGGATATCAAACCAAGCCAAGTTATATTTGAAGTGGTAGAAACAGATGAAGTGAAAGATATGAACCATTTAAAAAAGATTTTAGCTTATTACCGTTCACATGGCTTTCGGTATGCGTTGGATGATGTCGGAGTTGGCTATAACGATGTAAGCAAGCTGGAACAACTACAGCCGGATATTGTAAAGCTTGCTTTGGAATATTGTAATGGAGTATCTACTGATCCTTATAAACAGCAAGTAGCACAATCTGTTTTAGAGAAAACAAAAAAAATCGGTGCAACAGCACTTGCAGAAGGCGTCGAACAGGAAGAAGATTATCACTTTCTCCGTCATATGGGTTATGAACTGTTTCAGGGGTATTTCTTTTCCAAACCAACTCCTATTCCTGCCACACAAGAGAACATAGCAACAAAAGTTTCTTAAAGCAGAGGTTCCCCTTGACATTCCAAGATTTATATGGTCTAATTACTTGTAAAATTAACTATAATGAAAAATTGAATAAATCTTATCCAGAGAGGTGGAGGGAAATGGCCCTTTGATACCTCGGCAGCGGGTTCTTTTGAATACTGTGCCAATTCCAGCAGGCAACTACTTGTCTGCAAGATAAGAAGAGAAAACATATTTTATTCCCTCTTCTGTCTGCAGAAGAGGGTTTTTTGTTTTATCCACTCTTGATGGGAAAGAGGATCTACTTATGGAAATTCCCTTTTATAAGTCGCTTTCATTTTTTGAGTGGTCATGTTTAAAAAGTTCATTAATTGGAAAGAGATAATAGGCCACAACTCTTTTTCTTTATTCGCTATAAATAATAGCATTATGTACTATTTTATCAATTCCGACTAAAACAATAAGTAAAATGCATTTTAAGGAGAGAATAACTATGGAACATCAACCATCATCACAAATCAACCAAAAGGATATTCTCATTGAAAAACTTTTGGATCATGGTATTTATAAAAAAGAGTCCTTGCATCTGTTTGAATTAACTGTGATAGAATTGGAAGAAGAATATAACAAAATACTCCTTCAAAAAGACACTAGATAGCGAAACACAGCTTGGTTATGACGTATATAAAGGAAAGTGGTATGCAGATGAAGAAAACGATTAAAGTTTACTATTGCTTCTTCCTTCTATTATGTATTGCATTCGGTTTGTTATCGAGATATTCGGTCATCTTTCCTCCGTTTCTTTCTATTCATTTAGGAGATGCACTATGGGCTAGCATGATTTATTTTTTTGCTAGAATCCTTTTTTCTCGCTATTCCCAATTTAATGGGGCGATTCTAGCTTTAGGGTTTTGTATCTTAATCGAATGCAGTCAATTGTATCAAGAGGAATGGATAAACAACATAAGAAACACCTTAATCGGTGGGTTGATTCTTGGAAAAGGATTTTTATGGGTTGACTTGCTGCGGTATTGTTTCGGTATATTTTTTGCCTTCTTATTCGATTTTTTTCTTCTTTCAAAAAAATAATGTTTTCCCTTGTAAAAAAGGAGAAAAATTCGCTTCTTTCATGAAGGTAGTTTTTTGCTTAAAAATATGGTAGGATAATGAAGATATAAATGAATAACAGAGGTTGTAGCCCCCCTCTTAAAAAAAACTAAGATGAAGCAGTACTTCCATCTTGGAGTACTGCTTCTTTAGCGTCCAGCTCCAGCGCCTAGCCCCTGTGAGTATTGCCTCTTGCCTCTAAAAGTAAAAAACACTTTTTGAGGCAAGAGAACATTTTTCTTCGGGGTTGAACAAGGCGCTTGCGCTTTTCTTAGTAATGGCTATCTTTTGATTTTATAACAACTGTTTTTTTGAATAGATTGTTTTTTAGAAAGGGTGTAGGAATTGTGTTAAAAGAGGAAAAAGCTGTAGTAGTCTTTAGCGGCGGACAGGATAGTACTACTTGTTTATTCTGGGCATTAAAGACTTTTAAAGAAGTAGAGGTAGTGACCTTTAACTATAATCAACGCCATAAAGAAGAAATTGAATGCGCCAAAAAAATCGCCAAAAATGTTCATGTTAATCATCATGTGCTGGATATGGCATTATTAAATCAATTAGCTCCTAATGCATTAACAAGAGCGGATATAGAAGTAAAAGAAGGGGAAAACGGCCAATTGCCATCCACATTTGTACCAGGACGCAATTTACTTTTTATGTCCTTTGCTGCCGTTTTGGCTAGCCAAATTGGAGCAAAACATATTATAACCGGCGTCTGCGAAACAGATTTCAGCGGCTATCCTGATTGCCGAGATGCTTTTATAAAATCCCTTAATGTTACCATTAATTTAGCAATGGATAGCCAATTTGTGATTCATACCCCATTAATGTGGTTAGATAAGGCAGAAACATGGAAGCTTGCCGATGAACTGCAGCAATTAGATTATATTAGAGAAAACACCTTAACCTGTTATGAGGGCATTATTGGTGATGGCTGTGGACAATGCCCTGCTTGCAAATTAAGAAAAGCTGGATTAGATACTTATTTACTTTCAAAACAAAAGGCGGAAATACAATAATGGATCAGAACTTTTTTGGCTTTCGCATCGTAGAAGGCTTGCAGAAAATCAATCAAGATATTAACAAAAACGAATTAAATTATCATAAAAAAAGAGTGCTTGTCAGCAAAGAGTTTACATTTGACGCAGCCCATCATTTGCATTGCTATGAGGGTAAATGTAAAAATTTGCACGGGCATACGTATAAAGCAGTATTCGGTATTAGCGGATTTACGAATGAAATTGGACTCGTTATTGACTTTGGTGATATAAAAAAGATATGGAAAGAAAAAATAGAAATTTATCTTGATCACCGCTATCTGAATGAAACCTTGCCAAAAATGAATACAACCGCAGAAAATATGGTGGTATGGATATATGAAAAAATGCAAGACGCATTAAGAGATTCCTATTCTGCTCAACAAGGTGCACGCTTAGAATTTGTCCGTCTTTATGAAACGCCTACAAGTTATGCGGAAGCAAGACGGGAGTGGATGGAAAATGAGTAAAATTCCTGTACTGGAAATATTCGGACCAACGATTCAAGGAGAAGGAATGGTCATTGGACGGAAAACGATGTTTGTTCGCACAGCGGGCTGTGATTATAAATGCTCTTGGTGTGACTCTGCCTTTACATGGGATGGTACGGGTAAAGAGGATATTAAGCTTTTGACAGCGGAGGAAATATGGAAGCAGTTAGTTCTAACAGGAGGTACGCGCTTTGATCATGTGACGATATCCGGAGGGAATCCAGCATTACTGGCAGCTCTGGATCCGTTTATTCTTTTATTAAAAGAAAAAGGAATTTCTGTAGCACTCGAAACACAAGGAAGCAAATGGCAAGATTGGTTTTATCAAATTGATGATTTAACGATATCGCCAAAACCACCTAGTTCTGGCATGCAGACTAATTTCCCTCTATTAGATACTATTATTGCTAACTTACAAGAAAACAAGAATGTCTTTAGTCTAAAAGTGGTTGTTTTCGATCAAGATGATTTTGAGTACGCGATAAAAGTTCATGCTCGCTACCCTGCTGTTTCTTTTTATCTTCAAGTAGGAAACGATGATATTCATAATGGCAATAACGACGAACTGCTTTCGAAACTATTAGGTAAATATGAATGGCTTATTGAAAAAACGATTGAATCCAGTGAAATGAATGATGTAAGGGTACTGCCACAATTGCATGCGTTCGTATGGGGAAATAAAAGAGGGGTATAAAGTCCTCTTTTGGCCTTATTTTACTTCCTGTTGAGAATAGGAAAACATTATTTAAAAAAAGCATGGGTTCAACAATCGCATTCAATTAATATAAAAAAGTATGGGCATTAAGTGCTGAGCAAAATACCTTTTTTCGCAAAAAATCGACAAATTCTCCTGACTTTTGAAGGATTTTGTGGATATGAATCGAAAAATATAGAAAAAGAATGTATAATAGAAACTTAGGGTACTAGATTCTGAAAGAGGGAGGATCTTAAGGATGGAATGGACTTTAGCCATTTTGTTTGGTGCAGCGTTCTTGTTATTGATTATGTCGATTGCTAAGAGTCGTCAATCATCTAAAGCAGAACAACGAGAAATCGATATGATTCATCTTTCTGTAATGGATGAAGTAGAACAGTTGCAAAAACAATTGCGAAACCTGGAGCTTGATTTAGAGATAATCGAAAAACAATCAGGTATTCAATTATCTTCTAAAGAGCGTGTAATAATGCGTGAAGTATTAGACCTGTATAAACGTAAATACTCTATAGAGAGCATTGCCGTACAAAAAAAGTTAGCTGAAACAGAAGTAGAACGTATGCTGTCTCCTTACTTTACAGCAAAAGATGAAAGGAGAAAAGTTGCACATGAAGTCTAATATTGTAACTAGCTTCTCGGCAGGACTTCTTTTAGCTTCGACTGTGTGTGGTATTGTATACTTCTCAAACAAAGGAGAAGCTACAAGCGCTAAAACGAACGACACGCAAACAGAACAAATAGTAGCGAAAACACCTACTATTGAAGAAATGCAAAATCTTCTTGCCTCATCTGGATATGTTGTTCAAACAAAAGAAGAGATAGAAAAGAAAGATGCTGCGACTGAAGAAGAATGGAAGAAAAAAGTAGCAGAAGCAGAAGATGCTGCCAAAAAAGCAAACTCTGATAATAAAGAGAACAATGATAAAGTTGTTTATCGTACCATGATCAGTGTGTCTAATGGGATGACAAGTATAGATGTTGGACGAGCATTAAAAAGTGCCAAAATCATCAAAGAAAGCGCTTTTGAATTTTCCCAAAAGGTGGATAAAAAAGGCGTTGCCAATTACTTAAAGCCTGGGACATATGAAATGGATAGCAGCATGTCCTCTGATAAAATTATTTCGACTATCTTTAAAAAACAATAGCACTTGAAGATACCTATTGCATTTTCTGCATAGGTATCTTTTTTATTATAACGACTCAAATTAGATATATGGCAAGTTTTAAGGTGGTGCAAAGGATAAGGTGCTTTTCTTAGGGAAATGTTTGATTTTTCTTTGCAAAAAGAATTTTTTTAGCTGTTGGGTACTTATATAATGCTTATTCCATCATAAAACATACATATAGAGAGAAAAGCAGAAAGGAGAATGTTTATGATAAAAAGAACTCAGCCTTCAAGAAGGAAAAGGATTGGATTTTGTCTGCCAGGTGGGTATCGTTATTGCGGACCAGGTTGCAGCGGTCCTGGGGTCCCTATCAATTATGTAGATTCTTGCTGCAAAGCCCATGATAATTGTGTTAGCAAATATGGATCTTGCTGCCTATGTGATCGAGCACTCATTCGGTGTGTACAAGCTAAGACCAAACAACAAAACCAGGAAGGAAAAACAGCGCGATTAATCGCCAATGTGATGATACTTCGAACAGGAATTTTTTGTCCAGATAATAGGCATAGTTAATGCTATCATTTGTAGAACTGGAATAGAAAATCTCTACAAATGATAGCCCTATAGTTATTCTAAAGTGGATTTACGATTATCGATAATTAGGAAAGACCCTTCTAACTGTTTCTGAGAATTCATCAAACAACCCGCTGATTGGATTTCCATTTTCTATATCTTTTCCATAATTCGTCATTCGATCATAAAAGTCAGGGTTAGCAGAGACATATACACGATTAATATCATTATCCGCCGCTTTGACTCTATCTGCTATTTTATCCTCTAATTTATTTGTTACATCGCCTTCTTGATGATCTGATAATTGGACAGCTACAAAAGCATTATGATCGGTTTTCATAACAACCGCTCTTTCTACTTCTTTTAGATCCTTCACTTTATCTGCCGCTTTATCCGCTAAATCAAGATCTGCTGTTGTTCTTTTATCTGTTTTATAGCCAACATTTTCAACATTGACATTGCCATTATTATCTCGATTATTCATGGCAGTGTCTTTGTCTGTATCATTGTTATTACAGCCAGCCATAATAGCCATTGCCCCAGCTAATGCCAATACATTTCTTGCTAATTTCATTCTTCATCTTCCTTTCTATATCTTGTTCAAGCTTTAATTTTCCCTATAAAACGCGATTGATACTTTCCAAATTTAAGAAAAAGGAAGAATGCATTTACAAAAGAGAAATATAATAAGCTTATATATAAAATAACTCTAAAAAGAAAAATTAATCTGTATATTCTAACTTATTGTTTTTCATATCGAACCAAATGAATTAATATAATGTATAACAAGAACTTTAGGAGGGAAAACATGAAAAATACAATCAATCAATTCATTTCTTTAGGCCTTGGAGTTGCTGCTGCAAGCAAGGAGCAAGTAGAAAAGCTTGTGAATGAACTAGTAGCAAAAGGAGAAATTAGTAAAAACGAATCAAAAGATATGGTGAATCAATTATTAGAAAAAGGACAACAAGCAAAAAAAGATATGGATGCTGTAATAAAAACAAAAGTACAGCAGGCATTAAAAGAGTTGGATGTTGTAACAATCGAGGAATATCGAGAGCTGGAGCGCAGAATTGCCTTACTGGAACAGAAGAGTGAATGAAGATTTCAAGTGATTCTTGGGAGGGATAGGAATGTTCAGCAAGAGAATGAAACATGCTCATCGTTACCAAGAGATTATTAGGGCATTACTTCGAAATGGCTTCGGCTATCTGGTGAAAGATCTTGGACTGACAGAAGCCTTTTCTCCTCTTATTAAAAAGATGGGAAGAATGCAGCCTTCCTATCGCCGCACTTTAGGAGAAAGAATTCGATTATTATTAGAAGAATTAGGCCCAACTTTTATTAAGTTTGGTCAAGTGATGAGCACAAGAAGAGATCTTTTTCCACAGCATATTATTCATGAATTAGAAAAGTTGCAAGACAATGTGCCGCCTTTTTCCTTTTCAGAGGTAACGGAGATTATTGATGCAGAATTAGGCGGGGATATTGCGGGGATATTTGCTGAATTTCAAGAAAAACCGATTGCTTCCGCTTCCATCGGTCAAGTACATTTTGCAAGACTTCATACAGGAGAGCATGTAGCTGTTAAGGTACAACGGCCAAATATCACAAAGTTAATCTATACCGACCTTGAAATTATAAAAGATCTGTCGCAATTAGCTAGTTCGAAATTAGATTGGGTAAAAAAATATCCGATTATAGAACTTATTGACGAATTTGCCCATTCTTTAAAAGAAGAATTAGATTTCACAATTGAAGGAAGAAATGCCGAAAAAGTGGCCAAGCAATTTAAATCCAGCGAAATTGTCCAAGTCCCGACTATATACTGGAATTATTCTACAGGAAAAATTTTGACAATGGAATATTTGGCAGGCATTAAAATTAATGATATAAAGCAGATGGAAGAGTTAGGCTACAATCGCAAAAAAGTAGCGAGGAAATTTGCAAACAGCCTTTTAAAACAAATTTTGGAATTTGGGTTTTTCCATGGAGATCCACACCCGGGAAACCTTCTTATTTTGCCAGGCGAACGGATTGGCTTTCTTGATTTTGGCATGGTAGGAAGATTAAGCAATGAAATGAAATATCAATTTGTATCTTTCGTTATTTCCTTAAAAAAGGGAAACAGTGATGCGATAATAAAAGTCATGTTTCAAATGGGTGTATTGCCAGACGATATAGAATTAACAACCATTCGCTTGGATATAGAAAAAATGCGGGACAAATATTATGATGTTCCACTTAGCCAGTTAAGCTTCGGTGAAATTATACATGATTTCTTTCACATTGCTCAACGTCATCAAATACATATACCTGCTGAGTTAACTATACTCGGGAAATCACTTATGTTAGTAGAAGGCATTGTCGAGTTTCTTGATCCTTCCTGTAATATGATGGATTTGGCTGAACCGTTTGCAGAACAACTTGCAAAAGAACGATTTCATCCCAAAAAGCTTGCCGAAAACGCCTGGCATCATCTTAATGATTATGCGGATTTAGCAAGTTCCTTTCCTAAAAATATAAAAGAACTTACGACAGCTCTAAAAAAAGGAAAGCTGCGATTTGAAATTTCCACACCAGATATGCATGCTGTCTTGCAAAAGATGGACAAAATATCCAATCGCTTGTCTTTAAGCATCGTATTACTTGCCTTCAGCATTCTAATGGTAGGTTTAATCATTGGATCCTCTATAAGCGGACAGTCAACCCTCTTATGGAAAGTGCCGGCAATTGAGATAGGTTTTCTCGTTGCAGGATTGATGTTTTTATGGTTAATCATCTCCATTTTTCGATCGGGAAAATTTTGAATTTGCAAAAAGAAGGAGCAGCTATTTAAAGCGGCTCCTTTTCCACACCTAACGAGTTAGTAAGAATCCAACCTCACAAAATTCAGAGAACAAGAGACAATTAGATGGGGGATAAAAGAGAATTCACGCAGATCGAAGTTTCCCTTTTTGTTAGCGCTTTTTCTTTTTTGTATCTTTTACTAATGGTTGATTTTTTAACACCTGTTCAAACAAAATATGTACGTGAAATAAATTGTCTTCTATTTTCTGCACATTGGAAATGATTCCTTTCCTGCCTTTAATTTTAATAGGCTCCTCCACATTAGGAATATTATTTAGGAGCTGTGTTAATACGATAGATCTATTTTCAAAAAAATGTATGACCGCCATCTTTCATTCTCTCCTTATTATTCGAATTAATTTCTTGTCCATATAATATAAACTATGAAATAACGTACAGCTTTAGAACAATCGTCTACATCAGAAACGCTTCTGCAAAGGAGGGAGCAACCATACAATTAGGGAACTGTAACATAAAAGGAATCGTAACTATTTTCATTTTGCTTCATGATGAAAGAGCTTATCCTCAAAAATAGCTGGTTGTTATGTATAACAATCAAGATATTATGCTACTAGTCTTTCGATTTCATGTATAATGGATATATTCAGATTTTGCATAAGATATTTCCGTTTGGAGAATTCTATATAGAAGTTGGATAATAAAAAGAACGAGGTTATTATATGAGTAAAAGCAGTATAGAAGATTTTCCTTTAAGCAAAGAAATAAAAAGAGCACTTACAGTGTTAAAATATGAAACACTTACAGAGGTGCAACAAGAAGTTTTGCCAAAAGCATTAAATAATCAAGATCTTGTTGTAAAATCTCAAACAGGCAGCGGAAAGACTGCTTCCTTTGGCATCCCTATTTGTGAAATGGTAGAATGGGAGGAAAAAAATCCACAGGCTTTAATTCTTACACCCACCCGTGAGCTTGCTGCTCAAGTGCGGGAAGACATAACCAATATCGGCCGCTTTAAACGAATTAAAGCAATGGCTGTTTATGGCAAGGAGCCTTTTTCGAAACAAAAAGAAGAATTAAAACAAAAAAACCATGTTGTTGTCGGTACACCTGGTCGAGTGGCCGACCATATTGAAAGAGAAACGTTATCTTTAGACAAAATAAAGTATTTAATCATTGATGAAGCCGATGAAATGTTGAATATGGGTTTTATTGACGAAGTAGAAGAAATCATCAATATGCTGCCTTCTAACAGAGTCACCATGGTTTTTTCTGCAACATTGCCGAAAGATGTGGAAAACCTTTGCCATCAATATATGAAAGAACCGCATCATATCGAAATCGCAGCTGGCGAAATAACAACTAGTACCATCGAACATCGATTAATAGAAAGCAAAGAAAGCGACAAACTTTCCTTGCTGAAAAATGTAACGGTAGTAGAGAATCCAGACAGCTGTATTATTTTCTGCCGAACGAAAGAAAATGTTGATACGGTGTTTCATGAACTGGAAGAAGCAAATTATGCTTGTGAAAAGCTGCATGGCGGTTTAGAACAAGAAGATCGTTTCGCTGTTATGGATGGTTTCAAAATGGGAAATTTCCGTTATCTTGTTGCAACAGATGTAGCGGCAAGAGGCATTGATATTGACAATGTTACCCTTGTCATTAACTATGATGTTCCATTAGAGAAAGAGAGCTATGTTCATCGTACGGGAAGAACAGGACGTGCTGGAAACAAAGGAAAGGCGATTACGTTTGCTACACCCTATGAAGGAAAATTCGTCAAAGCCATTGAAAGATATATTGGCTTTGAGATACCAGCAATGGAAGCTCCAATACATGACGAAGTAGCAAAAGCACAAGCTTCATTTGATGAAAAAAGAAATGGACGCCGAATCGTTAAAAATAATAAAACCGCACGTATTAATCAGGATATTATAAAGCTCCATTTTAATGGCGGCAAAAAGAAAAAACTTCGAGCAGTCGATTTTGTAGGAACCATTGCAAAAATCCCGGGAGTAACAGCAGAAGATATCGGTATTATTACGATACAAGATCAGTTAACATATGTAGATATTCTCAACGGAAAAGGCTCATTAGTGTTGCAGGCAATGGAAAAAACCACCGTAAAAGGCAAGAAGCTGAAAGTCAGCAAAGCATTAAAATAATAACTAAAAAACCATCCTACAAAAAGGATGGTTTTTTTGAGTGGTTTTATATTAATGCTTTCTTATCCACTATTTTGTAAAAATAGCAGGGAGTGTTACATCATTTATAGAAATATTAGTTTCATAAAGGGGGAATCATTTTGTCAGAAATTCAAATGATCGAATTAACGAATGAATTATTGGAAAGCACAGGGAGTTACTGCCTTAGAAGTAAAAAAAATCGAATGGGTATATAAAGAAAAATAATTGGCTAACTGAAAGATTGGAAGAAGGATTAAAATACATACAGTTAACAGAAAACAATAAACAAGTTGGATTTATTGAGTATGCAGAAAGTAATTATTCTTCCAGGGTAGTCCATGCCGATGATTATTTAGTGATCCATTGTTTGTGGGTAACTGAACATGGAAAAGGATATGGAAGCAAACTAATTAATAGATGTATTCAGGATGCAAAAAAGTTTTTAAAACGAGGAGTAGTAGTGATTACAAACGATAAAACATCTTGGACACCAAGCAAAGAGGTTTTTATCAAAAATCAGTTTACATACATAGAAAAAGGTCCTTCTCACTTTGAATTACTTGTTTACCAATTCGAACAGGATGATCCACTACCTTATTTTCCTACTAATTGGGAGGAGAGAACGAAAAAATTCACCGATTTAACCATCATACGCTCTTTTCAATGTCCCTATGTAGAGGTCGCAACAGAAAATATTATCGAGGGTGCTAAAAGACTTGATTTATGTGTGAACATCATTGATGTAAAAAACAGAGAACAATTAATGGAATTATCCCCAACGCCTTACGGAATATATTCCGTAATTTTTAAAGGCGAACTTATCACTTTCCATCGATTGACAGTCCATTCTGTTGTTAAAAGGCTGAAGGAACTTATATGACTCCGAAAGGGCAGAAGTATGATTAAATGCATGTCAAATGCGCGATTTTATTATTCTTATATATAAAAATAACAGGATTATGCTAAAAATCACGAGTTTAGACTAAAAATATGTTTTTTTAAGATAATAAAATATATTCAATCTATCTTGTCTATACCACCTGTATAAATCGAGTGGAATGGAAGATGGCGAACAATCTTAGGATTATCCTATCCATACCAAGATTGTTCGCCATTTTCACTTACAGGTGAATTATTAGAGGGATCAGCTGAAAAAATTCGTTTTTACTACGCTTGATAATCTCATATCGGAGGATTCAAGTTACTACTAGTATTGCAAAAAGTTAAAAATAGCAGTTTAATTTTCCTAATTATTGTACACTAAAAGTAGAAGGAATTATTTCAGAACTAAAAGTTAGAGAGGAGACCAGTTATTGTACAGTCCAAAGTGGAGTAAAGCAAAAAAACATTTATCTAATTTTCTTTGTGACTCTTTACGTTCGAGAGTGGATTTTCAAGTAATTAATTACCGTAAAGCCCATGATCAATTAGGTAGAGCTGTTATTACTGTCGATAAAGTAGAGGTATGGAGTATGTGTTCCATTATTGCCGAGAGGGAAGAGTTTTATAGAGAACGTCTCCTGCGATCCAATTCTAACCAATATGACTATCATGATATAGCCCAAAATAGAGCATTACAAAATCAGGCTCATTCATTCATTAAAGCTGAAGGTATTTATGCACAATATGATTTTTTTGATGCATTGGAAGAATACTTTTACACACCAATTCAAGAATTACTAAAGTCTTCAGATCTATTGATCAAAATTTTTTGTCTATTAGATCGAAGAATTGGAAAAAGGACATTACGTAAGATGGAAAATACAATAATAAAGGAACATCCGCTTATTCACTATTTTTATAAATTGCGTTGTGAAGGGGAAAAGATACAAGTTTTTTAACAAAGACAACTTGGCTAGCACCATGTATGTGAATTGTTCAGGTTTGCTTCGATAAATTGGCAGCACCTCACAAAATTTTTTTGTAATGCTGTTAAATTTTCTGCAGCAGATGGCAAGCATGGATGCTTATTCTGTAAATGCTGGTATAATCATGATTCTAGAACCTATGAATTTATTAAAAACCATTTTTCTCAATAGCTGAAAGGATTAGGATTGCTTTTGAAAAGTGTTAAAATGCTTCTCATTGTTTCCCAGCGAGATTCTTTATAATCCATGTGATAAAATACCTTACCGTCTTACTGTTACTTAAATATGGATAGACAGCCAGTTGTCTTATTTTGCTTGTTTGATAATTATGGTGAATAAACGTTTTTTCATGTTCGAGAAAGTTATGGTATTATTTAATTAATGCTAGGAAAAGCATCTAAATTACGAGAACGCACGGAAGGTATTTGCTAAATTATTGGTCTTGCACCTAATCCTTACTGTTCAAACAGAGCAGTTCACTCGTAATGGAAAACAAATTTTCGCGGATGAACTTTTCACTTTTTATCGGTTTTTAAATATCATATAATTGTAGTACAGTCATTTATAAATAACTATAGGATTAGTGGCGTCATGAAGTCGGCACGACTTTTCTGGATAACGCTTACATTTTATGTATTTTAGTGGATAGGGGTGGTAAACATGAGTAACAGCGAAACGAAAACAGATGTTGTCTTGATTGGTGCAGGAATCATGAGTGCAACACTAGGCACACTTTTGAAGGAATTAGCACCTGACTGGAATATTACCGTATTGGAGAAACTTTCAAAAGCAGGAGAGGAAAGCTCCAATGAATGGAATAATGCCGGAACAGGGCATGCAGCACTATGCGAGCTTAACTACACGATTGAAAAACCGGATGGATCTGTCGATATTAGTAAAGCGATTCAAATTAATGAACAGTTTCAAGTTTCTATGCAATTTTGGTCTTATCTTGTAAAAAGCGGACTGATACATAATCCACAGGACTTTATTAGACAATTACCTCATATGAGTTTAGTGCAAGGGGAACAAGATGTAGCGTTTTTAAGAAACCGTTTTAAGGCCTTATCAAAAAACCCTCTATTCGAAGGAATGGAATTTTCCGATGATTCGGAAAAACTAATGAAATGGATTCCACTTATTATGCAAAACCGCTCATCAGATGAACCGATGGCAGCAACAAAAATGGACGCTGGAACGGACGTGAATTTCGGGGCATTAACACGAATGTTATTTGACCATTTAGAAAGTAACAATGTCGAGATAAATTACAAACAGAGTGTGAATGATATTAAACGTACTAGCGATGGCCTGTGGGAATTGAAAGTGCAGAATCTAGATAATGGCATGATGAAACGTCATACTGCTAAATTCGTCTTTATTGGCGGAGGTGGAGGAAGTCTGCATTTATTGCAAAAATCCAAAATTCCTGAAGGAAAACATTATGGAGGTTTTCCGGTTAGTGGAATATTTATGGTGTGCAATAATCCAGATATTATAGCTAAGCATCATGCAAAAGTATATGGGAAAGCCAAGGTTGGTGCTCCTCCAATGTCTGTTCCACATCTTGATACACGATTTATTGGCAATAAAAAATCATTGCTATTTGGACCGTTTGCCGGCTTCTCACCCAAGTTTTTAAAAACTGGTTCTATGTTTGATTTGATCACTTCTGTTAAATCAGATAACCTCTTCACCATGTTGTCAGCAGGTGCAAAAAACATGTCTTTAACAAAATATTTAATTCAGCAAGTTTTGTTATCAAAAGAAAAGCGGATGGAAGAGCTGCGTGAGTTTATACCGAATGCAAAAGCGGAAGATTGGGATTTAGTAGTAGCTGGACAAAGAGTGCAAATTATTAAAGATACGGAAGATGGAGGCAAAGGAACGCTTCAATTTGGTACAGAAGTAATTACTTCTGATGATGGTTCAATCGCAGCATTACTAGGCGCTTCTCCAGGTGCATCTACCGCAGTTCACGTTATGCTTGAGATAATCGAAACATGTTTCCCGCAGCATCGGAAAGATTGGGAAGCGAAAATGAAAAAAATGATTCCTTCATATGGAAAGTCACTAATGGATAACCCAAAGCTTCTACATGACATTCATGCTTCAACAGCACGGACCCTGCGTTTAAGTGAAAAAAGGCCGATTTATAGTTAATTTTTTAAAAAATTTAAATAACCTTAAAAACAGCCATAGAATGTTTGGCTGTTTTTTTAATTAATTGTGTTATATACAGAGAATATTCAAATTTTTTACACAAAAAACACTTGTTCTTACGAATATTTGTTCTATAATATAATGAATAGAAGGAAAAAGGAGGATTTTTTTCTTATGGCAAGAAAACTAGGAGTAACAGATGATATGATTATAAGCATGTACAAAAGCGGGATGCCTTTTAAAGAAATGGCTCCACTTATAGGTATATCTGATCGAGCTATTAGAAATGTGATGTCCAAACATGGCATAAAAATGAATCGTGAAAAATCATCCGGACAGCCTCGAAAGCACAAGGTAAATGAGGATTTTTTTAAGGTCTGGACCCAGGAAATGGCTTGGGTTTTAGGTATTATTTTAACGGATGGAGCAATATCTAAAAAGACTCATACCATTACCATTACACAAAAAGATGAAAGAATTTTACGAATAATTGCCAAATATTTAGATGCAAGTTATAATCTTGCACCAATTTTACCTACAAGAAAAATACCAACACTTATTATAAACTCTAAGCAAATAAAAATAGATTTAGAGAACTTTGGTATTACTCCAAATAAATCCTTAACTGTTCCATTCCCCGATATACCAAAAGTATATTTACCTTCTTTTGTTAGAGGTGTAATTGATGGTGATGGCTGGGTCCAAGACCGGGGCTATGTTATGAATATTACAACAGCAAGCAAAAAGTTTGCTGAAGGCTTGCTGTCTGTATTTCTTTCATGGAATTTAAGAGCAGAAATAACATTTACTAATCTTTACTCTAAGAATACTATTTACCGAGTTTGGGTAAAAGGTAAATCTGATCTGCCTTTATTAGCAAAAATAATATATAATACAACAGAAGACAGTTATATTTATTATAAAAAAGAACGAATGATGAAACATTCAATATTTTAATCATTAAACACTTTTGGAGGCAAGACCATGTGGAAACGAACAAATGGAAAATTAGTACAAACTATAGATAATAAAAGGATTGAGTTTAGAACAAATATTAGCAAAGCATTAATTCAAAAACTAAATAACCTTGCGAAGGAAAATGATACTTATATTAATTATTTGATTGAAAACGGCTTATATGCTGTATTAAACCAACAAATTATTACCTTTAATAAAGATTTACGACCTAAAGATCGTGTTCAATATAAAACAACATATGATAAAGAATTACTTGAAAATATAAAAAAGTTTGCAAAACAACATAAGTTATACATAAATGATGTAATAGAATACAGCTGCCAATTTATAAATATAGAGGACGTAAAAGATAGAAGTCACAAACACAGAATAGAATAAGCCTTTTTTGGCTATTATTAAAACGCCGTTTCCATAATATATATTATTGGCAGCAATCAAAACAAAGTAAAATTCCGTCTCATCACTAAGTATACTTATAATAGTGAGACGAAATAAAAATTTTTAGTTTTTAGCAAGCTTTTCAGCCAAAAAAATCAACTTGAACTGTTGGTTGTTTTTTCAATCTTCATCAATATATTATAC
>JBDNRM010000084.1:0-16231 GCA_047718615.1 Bacillus sp. (in: firmicutes)
GGTTTTTAAACTGGAAATAAAAAAAGTTATTTTTAATGTTATATTTTCTTACAAATGTATAGACTTTATAATTATTCAATTTTACAATGTATATAAGTACTTTTTTGTCTAAAAAAGGGAGTGGAGCTCTTCATGTCAGTTTATCGTATCTCGATGCTAGTGAAAGATGGGCCGGGAGTATTAGCGCGAATTTCTAATTTGTTTGTTGCGCATGAAATAAATATCGAACAGATCACTACAAAAAAATATAAAAAAGAAGAAATATCAAGAATACGAATAGCAAGCTGTGCAGAGGAGGGGCAAGTGCAAAATCTTGTCGTCGGTCTGCAGGGGTTGATGGAAGTTATGGAGATAGATACAACCGCTGTTCAGCGATCTGCCTTTCAGCAAAAGCTACTCCTTAAAGCAGATGCTATTCAAGAACTACGAGAGAAGAAAACTTTAAGTAGAAAGGTATCTTTTTGGCTTGTTGCCTGCAGCTTGTTTCTTACGCTCTTTGGAACCAATATACCAGCATCTCTCTATACGCTGTATCGTCAAGAATGGGCTCTTTCTTCAGGGATGATCACATTAGTTTTTGCTTTTTATGCATTTACTGTAATTCCCGCAATTATTATAGCTGGTCAATTATCAGATCAAATAGGCAGAAAGAAAGTACTTATTCCAGGTATTTTCTTTGCTATTATCGGCACAGCCTGTTTTACACTGGCAAATGGTGTAGGAATGCTTCTTATAGGAAGATTATTTCAAGGCTTATCCGTTGGCGTTTTAAATGGAGTTGCTGTTGCGGCGCTTACGGAGCTCGATGAGAAAAGAAATAAAAAGAAAACGGCATTAATTTGTGCTCTAGCTGTAACATTAGGAAATGCAATCGGACCTATTTTATCAGGTGTGTTAGGAGATTACGCGCCATTTCCAATAAGATTGTCATATTATGTACATCTACTTTTTATTCTCCCATGTTTTGCTGGATTATTCTTCTTAAATGAAAATGTTCGCCCTGGCTTACGGCCGGTTCAGCTCAAAAAACCATATGTACCAAAATCAATTATGAAGCCATTTTTATTAGCGACGGGAACATCTTTCTTAGCGTGGTCTATTATCAGCATGTTTATGTCCATAATTCCTTCCAATTTATCAAGCTTTACGAGCGTGCATAGTTTAACAATATCAGGATTAGTGGTTGCATTAGGTCTTATTGCAGCTGCAGCCAATCAAATACTTGTAAAACAGCTATCTTTAAAAACAATGATCAGCATTGGCTATATTTTAATGGTACTTGGACTTATTTTGCTCGTGGTTACACTAAGCACCAAATCATTAATTTTATTGCTGTTGTCCGCTGTTCTAATAGGTGCAGGAAATGGTCCTGCATATGCTGGAAGCCTTGCTTTACTAAATGAAGTAGCACCAAATCACATAAAAGGGAACATCATTTCTACATTCTTTGTTTTTACGTACTTAGGAGTTAGTATTCCCGTAATTGGTTTAGGTTTTTTATCTCAAGCAATTGGAGTTTCAGCTGCAGTTAATAGTTATGTAGCACTGCTTGGAGTCATTATTACGTTCATTGTAATTTATGGAATAAAAGAACAAAAAAATATATTTATAAAATAATAATAAAAAAAGAACTTGCCGCTACAATCGTAATCCACTAAGGAAAAAAGCAAACCATAACAGAAATACGAGAATAAAAGCACAAAAAAGCTGGGATATAAGTATTCCAGCCGAAGCTGTCTCGCTAATCTCACTGGAGTCTACGTGTATGCAGGTTGCTCCATTTTCCAATCTATTTTATTTTTTCTTGGTAAAAGAATTAGGTTTTAGAAAAGCCTTGAAAACGAAGGGGAATAGAGCAGAAGACACTCGATTCTTGCAGAACTTTTTTTCAGGGTAGCCAAATAATAAAAGATACATAAATAAAAGGATGCCCATATGAGCATCCTTTTTATTTATGTATCTTTTACGTGTATTTAGCCGACCAGCGTCTAGCCCCAGTGAGTATAAACTCCTGCCTCTAAAAGTTAAAAACACTTTTGGAGGCAGGAGAACATTTTTCTTCGGGGTTGAATTTTTTTATTAATCTTTATTCAATTTACGTGCTAGCACATTTCCAAATGATTGAATAGATTGCACGATTATCACAAGAATAAGAATAGTGGTATACATTACAGTTGGCTCAAAACGTAAATGACCGTATTGATAAGCAACATCACCTAAGCCGCCAGCCCCAACCAAACCAGCCATTGCAGTTGCACCAATTAAGCCAATCGTTGCAATGGTAAGACCTAAAACAATAGAAGAACGGGCCTCTCTGATTAATACACTCCAAATAATTTTGAATGTAGAGATCCCCATTGATTGATAAGCCTCAATAACACCACGATCTACTCCAAGGATAGAAGATTCCATTAACCTAGCAATATACGGTGCCGTATAGACAACAAGTGGTACGATAACACCTTCTACACCAATGGTTGTTCCCGCAACAAGCTTTGTAAATGGAAGAATAAAAAATAATAAAATAATAAATGGAATCGAACGAATAACATTTATTAAAGTATTCATTATCGTGTAAAAAACAATATTTTCTGCTTGGCCGCCTTTACGAGTCAGCACAAGCAAAACACCTAAAGGCAAACCAATAATAATTGAGATCAAAAGAGAGATGCTTGTCATTTGCACTGTTTGCCAAAACGCTTCTTGAATTACTTCTCCCCAATCTGTCCAAAATGTAGCCATATTATTGATTCACCTCTTCTACTAATATATTTTTCTCGGTAAGGAAGTGAATGGATTTTTCGACTTCAGATTCTTCGCCATCAATGTGAACAATCAACTTTCCAACAGATTGATCTTTTAATTGGTCAATACCACCAGCAAGAATACTTGGCAGTACGTTGAACTGTTTAGAGATTAAAGCTAAAAAGGGATCTTTTGAAGATTCGCCAATAAAGGTTAATGAAACAATTTTTCCGCTTTTTGGCAAAGTTCCAACCAAATGATCGGGAACTTTAATTCCAGCTTCACCATATACAAATTGTTTTGTTCGTAAATGTTTAGGATTGGAGAATATCGTAAGAACTTTTCCTTCTTCGACAATTTCGCCATTTTGCATGACTGCTACACGATCACATATGCGTTGGATTACATCTAATTCATGGGTGATTAAAAAGATAGTGATGCCCAGTTCTTTATTTACTTGAAGTAATAAATCAAGAATCGATTCTGTTGTATTTGGATCAAGTGCACTTGTTGCTTCATCACTTAATAAAATCTCCGGCTCATGGGAGAGGGCTCGTGCTATAGCCACTCTTTGTTTTTGGCCACCAGACAATTGTCCAGGATATACATGATGCTTATCTTCTAAACCGACAATATGCAAATATTTATCTGCTCGTTTTTTTATTTCTTCTTTTGGCACACCTTCAAGTTTTAGAGGAATCGTAATATTCTCATAAACAGTTGCTGTTTTTAAAAGGTTATAACCCTGGA
This sequence comes from Bacillus sp. (in: firmicutes), assembly GCA_047718615.1. Taxonomy (GTDB): domain Bacteria; phylum Bacillota; class Bacilli; order Bacillales; family Cytobacillaceae; genus Niallia. The sequence goes on from JBDNRM010000084.1 coordinate 3,496, forward strand.
AAATCATTCCAATTTTTTGACGTACCTTTTGCAAGTCCTTTTTCTTAAGGGATGTGATATCTACATCATTAATAAGAACCTTTCCAGTTGTAGGCTTTTCCAATAAATTTACGCAACGGATTAGGGTACTTTTTCCTGCACCACTGTATCCAATAACTCCAACAATTTCACCCTTTTGGATAGTAAGGGAAACATCTTTTAATGCTTCCACTTTTTTCTTTCCAACACTAAATGTTTTTGACACATGTTGTAGACTTATCATGCTAGAACCTCCTTACCAGCTAGGAACAATTGATCCGTTAAATGTTTCTTCAATAAACTGTTTTACTTCGTCATTTTGGTAATACTCTTGTATTTTTTTTACTACTTCATCATTTTTATTAGCATTGCGTACTACTAAATAGTTGGAATAAGGATTGTTTTCTGCCTCTTCATGGAAAATTGCATCCTTTTTAATTGTTAATCCAGCACCCATAGCGAAGTTCGTGTTGATTGCAGCAGCTGCAACTTCTCCTAATTGGGAAGGAAGCTGTGCAGAATCTAACTCAAGAATTTCTAAATTTAATTTATTTTCAACAACATCTCTTTTTGTTGCTTTTTCTCCAGTGCCTTCTTTTAATTTAATTAAACCAGCTTCTTCAAAAAGTTTTAAAGCACGATACTCGTTACTTGGATCGTTTGGAACAGCAATTTTATCGCCTTTTTTAATATCATCAAGATTTTTTACAGATTTAGAATAAATCCCCATTGGGAAAGTTAATGTTTTAAATGCCTCGCCAATTTTATAGCCTTTATCCGCTTTTTGTGCATCTAAAAATTGTTTTGTTTGATAGCTGTTGATATCAAGGTCTCCATCAGCTAATGCAGTATTTGGTGTATTGTAATCATTGAAAACTTTTAGTTTAATTTCAAGTCCATCTTTTTTCGCTATTTCTGCAACCTTTTCCATAACTTGTTCATGTGGACCACCAGTAACTCCAACTAATACTTCTTTCGTATTAAGTGCTGCAGATTCATCTTTATCTTTTCCGCAGGCTGCCAATGCAAGAACTAATGATAATAATACTGCAAATAGTGCAAATGATTTTTTCAACTTTATTTCCCCCTTATTTATAATTAACCTATGTGTAGTTCTGCTTAAACTTATACGAAAAACCACTTCCCTAATAAGAGAAGTGGTACTTAATGTAGTATCTTCCCTTATCTTAACAAAACCTATTAGTTTTGTCGGAATTAGCACCTGAATTAAGAATTAATTTGGTTGCCGGGCTTCACAGGGCCTTTCCCTCCGCCACTCTGGATAAGAATTATTCTATAAAGTTTAAGTTAAACGATTAGTTAAAATATATATTGCTTATAATAAAAAGTCAATTCTTTTTTTTCAGAATGATTGGTGAAATATAGGGTCCCTATTGAGTGGAAGGCCGGTTTGTAATTTTATTTTTCCTATATTTACCGAAAAAAAAGGGAAAACATTGACTGGATAAATTATAGAAAAATAAGAAAATTGTTAAAAGAAGATGGAATAAGATTAATTATTTTTAATAAGATAATTATCAAACAAAAAAAAGAAGAGTAAAACGACTCGTTATATCAAAAAGACGAGATGGAATGCGAACCTTTAATAGAAGAAAGTTTGGGGTTTACGGAATCCATTTATCGATCCATCGTATAAATTTGAAGAACTTTGTAATCAAAAAGAAAAAAATGTCGAAATATAGTTGCTTTTTTTAAATAATCGATATATAATTAAAAACGTGTTAAAAAAACATTAAAAAAATTAAATATGCGGGTGTAGTTTAATGGTAAAACCTCAGCCTTCCAAGCTGATGTCGTGGGTTCGATTCCCATCACCCGCTCCATACATAATGGTCACAACGCAGTGTTTCGGTTCAAAAAGAACGAAGCATTGCGTTTTTTATTGTGCAGTAAATTATGTTAGAATCATTCAAGGTAGTTTATATTCTTACAATCCCTTTCTGCTCTATATGAGCAGAAAAAGAAGAATACATTATGTAATTATTTTAAAGCTGCTTTCTCCACCATGAATTTGGACAAACATGTTCATTAGTGACTCAATCATTTTATTGGCTGTTTTCATTTTGGTAGAAGGCTGTAAATAAATGATTTGTACAGCATTATGTGTATTGAATGTAACTGGAGTTCGAATAGAATCCACAAAAGGGCTGCCGAATGGACCAAGTGAATCTTCACTGATGATCAGATCTTCCAGTGAATTACTTCTTCCGTTTAATCCAGTGTATTGTTCATCACTTTTCCCAATGCGCATGTTTAAATTGCCGGCAAGATTGGCACAATCATAAATACCGATTGGCACGCCAAATTGAAGAGAAAAGAAGTTGTTAAGGTCAATACTGCTATTAATCGGCTGCAGATAATTCTGCTTTTTTATGCGTCTAAATAAGGCTTCTGCTGAGTGACGATACCTATTTGGATCTTTTCCTGCTGCTTTAAAAATTTGACGCCACTCTTTAATGGAAGGAATATCATTCACATTAGCATCTTCTAAATCAAAATAGATCGCTTCTTGAAATAACTGAAGCCTGCCTTTTATCATTTGCGGCGAAGGGATCACCTCTATGTTTTTATATGTAATAAATCCAATTTTTAAATCAGGAATAATGCTTTTTAGTTCTTTTTGAATAGAAAGCTCCACTATATAAACCTCCAATCATTATAATTCCATACCAACTTAGGCTATGCTGCATGGCGTTGTTATTTATGTAATAGTTTATCTTATATGATTTTGAAATCCAATATTTAAGGAGGGAAACCTATGAATTATCATCAGTTAAAGCAGGATATTATCCAATATAGTAAAACAATTGGAATTGATAAAATTGGTTTTACGAATGCTAGCACATTTGAAGAAATGAAAATAAGATTAATTCAGCAGCAAGAATTAAATTACCAGTCTGGTTTTGAAGAAAAGGACATTGAAAAACGTGTAAATCCCTCCCTTTTATTGGATAAACCAAAATCAATCATTTCGATTGCTTTAGCATATCCTTCGAAAATGAAGGAAAGAGTGACAAGTAAAAAAGGAGCAAGAAGAGGGATCTTCTGCAGGGCTTCATGGGGAACGGATTATCATGTTGTGCTGCGAGACAGATTGCAAAAGTTAGAAAAGTATATTCTCGAAAAAGTACCGGATGCAAGATGTAAATCAATGGTAGATACGGGTGAACTAGTAGACCGAGCAGTTGCGCAAAGGGCTGGAATCGGCTGGTCGGGGAAAAACTGTGCCATTATTACACCAGAATTTGGTTCCTATGTTTACTTGGGAGAAATGATTACCAATCTTCCGATAACACCTGATACGCCAATGGAAGATCAATGCGGAACTTGTAATAAATGTGTGGAAGTTTGTCCAACTGGTGCATTAATACAAGGAGGGCAATTAAATGCTCAACGCTGTATTGCATTTCAAACCCAGACGAAGGGTTTCTTATCAGAAGAATTTAGAGAAAAAATAGGGAATAGATTATATGGTTGTGATACATGTCAAACTGTTTGTCCAAAAAATAAAGGCATGGATTTTCATAATCACGAAGAAATGGAGCCAGATCCAGAAATTGCGAAGCCTTTGCTTCTACCTTTACTAAAGATCAGCAACAAAGAATTTAAAGAAAAATACGGATATATATCAGGTTCTTGGCGTGGGAAGAAACCAATACAACGGAATGCACTTATAGCACTTGCACATTTTAAAGAAGAGGGTGCTGTGGATGATATTATTGATGTAATGAATAAAGATCCAAGACCTGTATTAAGAGGGACAGCAGCTTGGGCGTTGGGGAAAATTGGTGGAGAAGCTGCGAAAGAGGCATTAAATAATAGTTTGATAAAGGAATCGGATGAAGAAGTCCAAACCGAAATAACAGATGCGTTAGAGAGGCTTTCATCAATAGAAACAACAGACAAATTGTAAATGAAAGAAGCTTTTTTCAAAAGACTGTTTGTTTGATAACTAACTTTGAATCTTACTGCTATAATTTTCAACAGCCTAAGAAGGATAAGCTATCCTTCTTTTTTTTGTACAGAAAATCACTGCTTCTACATACCTATAATAAGAGGAAATGTTGCTTGATCAAAAAAAGTAGCACAATGCAGGGAGAGGATGACATGAAACAGCAGCTACTAGAATTATTAGAGAAGCGAATGCAGCAATATGTTTCATCGAAAAGAAGTCCGTTGTTAGAAGATAAAATGGAAAGAAAAAAGAATTTATTTCAAAAAAGAAAAGCTGAAATCGTAAAAGTAAGGGCAAAAGGCAATATACTATCGGTGGATAAATGGAATGAAACAGCAGAAGTGAATTATGAAGCACATTTGCAATATTTTATTAAACAACAGGAGTTTTTTTATTTAGAAGAAGAAATAGAAAAAAGAAAAGCGGTGTTCTACAAAGGGGTACTTATTGAAGATAAGGAATTGCCTATTTCTTTTCCAGCAGAAGATGAGTGTTTTCTAGAGGATACAGAAGAAAAATTTTCTGATGAAATGGGCAGAGGTTATACGTATAATCGCTTAAAGGCCGTTCAATATGCTGAAAAATGGTGGAACAGCTATAACCCAGCATACAAAACATTTGAAGTGGATTGTACTAATTATATTTCACAATGTGTGCGTGCAGGGGGAGCACCAATGAGAGGATATCCTAACAGAAATAACGGCTGGTGGATGCAAAATAATAATTGGAGCTACAGCTGGTCTGTGGCAAACGCATTTCCTAAATATTTAGCTACTTCTACAAAAGGTCTAAGAGCAAAGCAAGTATCAAAAGCTACAGATTTATTGTTAGGAGATGTTATTTGCTACGATTTTCAAGGAGATGGAAAGTATGATCATACAACTATCGTAACTGGGAAAGATGAGAACGGTGAACCACTTGTTAATGCTCATACTTATAATAGTAGAAATAGGTATTGGGCTTATGAAGATTCTACTGCGTATACACCAAATATGAAGTATAAGTTTTTTACTATTGTTGATGGATAAGGAATAGTTTTCACGTATTAGATTATTGTTTTTTGTAAACAAAGTGTATAATAATCACTGAAATGTATTTTATATAGAGGTGACGAAAGTTTTGGCAATACATATTGTACTATATCAACCACAAATTCCATCAAATACAGGAAATATTGCACGAACATGTGCAGCAACAGATACTATTCTTCATTTAATTCGTCCTTTAGGATTTTCTACAGATGATAAAATGTTAAAACGTGCAGGCCTTGATTATTGGGAATTCGTAAATATTCATTATCATGATTCAATCGAGGATTTTTTCACAGAAAATAAAGGTGGAGAATTCTTCTTTTTAACAAAATTCGGAAAGAAAACATATTCTTCTTTTGATTACAGTGACAAAAACAAAGATTATTATTTTATTTTCGGAAGAGAAACAACGGGGCTGCCTGAAGAAATTAGGAAGGCGAATATGGAACGTGCATTGCGTATTCCTATGAACGATAATGTTCGGTCTCTAAACCTTTCTAATACGGCGGCAATCCTTGTATATGAGGCATTGCGCCAGCAGGATTATCGGGAGTTATTGAAATAACTGGTCTTTTCGACTGCATACTAAACCATCCAATCTTTGGATGGTTTTTTTTAAGAGGCTGAGACATAACTAAATAGATAATAGGTAAAGACGAACATTTTCTAATTTAGCACGTAAATGGTTACTTTCCTATATTGGTTATTTATGTTTTTTAATATAGTTCAGTAGAAAAACTGTGTTGTCCATTGTGCTACAGACACTCGCTTTCCTCTAATTCCCGCAGGAGTCGAGTGTCTCTTCCGCTCCATTCCACTTCGTTTTAAAGACTATTTTCTAAAACCTAATTCTTTTACCAAGAAAAAAATAAAATAGATTGGAAAATGGAGCAGCCTGCATATACGTAGACTCCTGTGGGATTAGCGAGACAGCTGAGACCCCTGCAGGCCGAAGCGGCTCAGCGCGAGCCCCACGGAAAGCGAAGTGTATGCAGGCTGCGGGTGATTACCACAAACCTTCTTTTTTACATAAATAAAAAACCCGAACCATGATACGAAATATTTTTTACATCTTCATATCATGGTTCGGGTTTATCTTCGGCTGGAATACTTATGTCCCAGCTTCTCTTTTAAAAGGTATGAAAGCATAAATAGTCATGTGAACATTTTTCTTCAGAGCTAAACAAGACGCTTGCGCTTTTCTGATTAACTTTTTTCTTTTGGAGTGAATAAGCATCATTTGAAAAACATAGTAACAGTTACAAAGCAAATTACTAAAAATATTCTGCCTTTTTGACTATAATATGGATAGACAACCAATCAAACAAATTCTCCCTATTGTTTTATGGTTTAAGTTTGAAGCAGGGAGCAGGTGTGGAATACACGAAGACTACCGTGAAAATGTGAGTCAGGTGAACCCCTATGGAAAGCGAAGTGTATTCCGGCTGCGGACTCATTGAGAGAGCGGAACCCCTTGAATAAAAAGGAGTGGAAAAGATGAACGAAGTAATAAAAACCATGCTAGAACATCGATCTGTTCGTAAATTCACAAGCAAAGAATTAACGAAAGATCAAATTAAGCAAATAGTAGCAGCAGCGCAAAGTGCATCTACTTCAAGCTTTATTCAAGCATACAGCATTATTGGCGTGACAGATAAAGAAAAAAAGAAACACCTTGCAGAACTTGCAGGCAATCAATCCTATGTAGAAAACAACGGTCATTTATTTATCTTTTGTGCAGACTTATATCGCCATCAGGTTGCTGCAGAAATGGAAGGGAAAAATGTTTCAGCATCCCTTCAGACAACGGAGAAATTTATGGTTAGTGTTATTGATGCGGCACTAGCAGCTCAAAATGCCAGCATTGCAGCAGAATCTATGGGGATGGGCATCTGCTATATTGGAGGATTGCGCAACAATCTTTCAGAAGTGTGCAATGAGTTAAAAACACCGGAATATATTATCCCATTATTTGGACTTGTTGTTGGTTATCCAGATCAACAGACTGAAAAAAAACCAAGAGTGCCATTTAACCATATTTATCATGAAAATGAGTATGAGCAAGATGCTAGTGTCTATAAAAAAGAACTTGCAGACTATAATGAAGTAATTTCTGCTTATTACAAAGAAAGAACCGGGAATACAAGAAGTGATACATGGACAGCACAAATGGCAAACATGTTAGAAGGAAAATCCCGCTTATACATGAATGAATTTGTGAAAAGCAAGAAGATGAATTTGCGTTAAGAAAAGCAGGGGAATGAGAACCCCTGCTTTTTTTTTATTTCCAAAGATTACTCCATGATGAAAAAAGTCATTTTCTATAATAATTTCATTTCAAAGTATCTCTCCTAAAGACAAAAAACTCAATTCTTTATCCCACTCTTAACAAGTAAGACCTTCCCTAAAGAAAATTAAGGTAATTGAAGTGTATCAGCACATAAATTAAGGGGAAATTCTTGAATTTATTTATATAGAAATGATGAGAAGTTGAAAATCTCTTGATTGCTCGTACTATTATTTCATTTGTTTCTGAACCTGTAATTATAGGAATTTCGAAAAATTTCAAAATAACTCTAATAATCTAGAAAGCAGCCGCATAAGCTAAATCAAAGGCTTATCCATCTTCTTTAAAAACTAGCAACGTTTTGCCAAGGAGTGATGCTTTTTATTAGAAAGGATTTTTCTAAACGTCCCAGGGTGATAGAAAAAACTATTCTTTCTTTTCAGCATGTTCGTACACAGTAGTGCATACATTATATTAATCGTCTCTGATAATGTGACAGGGGAGGTCCATATGAATATATTAAAGAAAATCGAGATGTATAGACAAGAAGAAGAGTTGCTTAAATGGGAAGGGACATTTGGTGAGTATTTGGAGATTTTAAAAGAGAAGCCTTGGGTAGCTCAATCTGCGCATTCACGAGTATACAATATGATTAATGACGCAGGTGTCGATGAAGTTGGCGGGAAAAAGATGTATAAATTTTTCTCAGATCAGCTATTTGGTCTAGAGGAACCGTTAGAAAGATTAGTAGAAGAATATTTTCATCCTGCTGCAAAGCGTCTAGATGTCAGAAAACGTATCTTGCTTCTTATGGGTCCAGTCAGTGGCGGTAAATCAACACTTGTAACCATGTTAAAAAGGGGATTAGAAGCTTATACCTATACAGAAAAAGGAGCAGTTTATGCGATAAAAGGCTGCCCGATGCACGAAGATCCTCTTCATATGATTCCACATAATCTGCGTAAAGATTTTTATGATGAATATGGAATTCGAATTGAAGGAAACTTATCACCACTTAATTTAATGAGATTACAAGAAGAATATGGTGGAAGAATTGAAGATGTGCTTGTAGAAAGAATATTCTTCTCAGAAGATAAACGTACTGGGATTGGAACATTCAGTCCATCTGATCCAAAATCTCAGGATATTGCAGATTTAACTGGAAGTATTGATTTCTCGACGATTGCTGAATATGGATCCGAGTCCGATCCAAGAGCCTATCGTTTTGACGGGGAGTTAAATAAAGCAAATAGAGGAATGATGGAGTTTCAAGAGATGCTGAAATGTGATGAAAAATTCCTTTGGCATTTACTTTCTCTAACACAAGAAGGAAATTTCAAAGCTGGAAGATTTGCTCTTATTTCGGCAGATGAACTAATTGTTGCCCATACGAATGAAACAGAGTATCGCTCTTTTATTTCTAATAAAAAGAATGAAGCATTGCATTCTCGGATTATCGTGATGCCTGTTCCTTATAATTTAAAAGTGACGGAAGAAGAAAGAATTTATGAAAAAATGATTTTTGAAAGCGATGTTTCAGATGTTCACATCGCGCCACATACATTAAAGGTAGCGGCGATTTTTACCATACTAACACGCTTAAAAGAACCGAAAAAAGGTGATATTGATTTAGTGAAGAAAATGCGCCTTTATGATGGGGAAAATGTAGAAGGATTCAGTTCAGCAGATGTAAAAGAGCTGCAAAATGAATACGCAGATGAAGGCATGAGTGGAATAGATCCTCGTTATGTGATTAACCGAATTTCATCTACTATTATTCGTAAAGATATTACAAGTATTAATGCACTGGATGTTCTTCGCTCCTTAAAGGATGGATTGGATCAGCATTCTTCCATTACGAACGAATTGAAGGATAAATATTTAAACTGCATTTCTCTTGCTCGGAAAGAATATGATGAAATTGCGAAGAAGGAAGTGCAAAAAGCATTTGTTTATTCGTATGAAGAAAGTGCGAAAACGCTAATGGATAATTACTTAGATAATGTGGAAGCTTATTGCAATAAAAATAAACTTCGTGATCCATTAACAGGTGAAGAGATAAATCCGGATGAAAAGTTGATGCGTTCTATTGAAGAACAAATCGGCATTTCAGAAAATGCCAAAAAATCATTCCGTGAAGAAATATTAATCCGAATTTCTGCTTATGCACGAAAAGGAAAAAGATTTGATTATAACTCCCATGACCGTCTTCGTGAAGCCATCCAAAAGAAATTATTTGCTGATTTAAAAGATGTCGTGAAAATTACAACATCAACAAAAACACCTGATGAGCAGCAGCTGAAAAAGGTAAATGAAGTAGTCGCCCGTCTTATTGATGAACATGGCTATAATTCCACTTCTGCCAATGAATTATTACGTTATGTCGGAAGTCTATTAAATCGATAAAGTCTAAACTATAGAACGAAGGGGGAACGAGCTAAGAATGTCGTTTCCCTCTTTTTATAAGAAAAAGGAACTTGTCTATTTCAAAAAGAATTATTAATTATCGAAATAATTAGTAAATATTTTTTCTGTATGGCATAAGATAGAGTAATCACTATTTTTTTAAATGGATGTTACCCGAATTAGTGTATGCGGTGAAAGACTAATAGGTGCAATAAAATTTCAAAAAATGTTTATAGGAGGGGTAAGTATTGACGAAGCATGAGGATAATCATCAATTTGTAATTTCCCAAGAAGATTGGTCCCTCCACCGAAAAGGTCATGATGACCAACAACGTCACCAAGAAAAAGTGCAGGAGGCTATTCGCAATAATCTGCCAGATTTAATAACGGAAGAAAATATTGTGATGTCAAATGGAAGAGAAGTAGTAAAAATTCCAATTCGGTCATTAGATGAATATAAAATTCGATATAACTATGACAAAAACAAACATGTTGGGCAAGGCAATGGTGATAGCCAAGTTGGTGATGTCGTGGCAAGAGATGGATCGGGAGGACAAAAAGGACCAGGAAAAGGGCAAGGTGCAGGGGATCAGCCTGGGGAAGACTATTTTGAAGCAGAGGTTTCCTTGATGGAATTAGAGGAAGCGTTATTTAAACAATTAGAGCTTCCGAATTTAAAAAAGAAAGAACAAGATCAAATCGTTGTCGAAAACATCGAATTTAATGATATTCGTAAAACAGGATTGATGGGGAATATTGATAAAAAAAGAACAATGATGTCTGCATTTAAACGAAATGCGATGACTGGTAAAGCCGGTTTTTATCCAATTTATCCCGAAGATCTAAAGTTTAAAACTTGGAATGAAGTAATCAAACCAGAATCAAAAGCAGTTGTTCTTGCAATGATGGACACGAGCGGCTCAATGGGAATATGGGAAAAGTATATGGCGAGAAGCTTCTTTTTCTGGATGACCAGATTCTTAAGAACGAAATATGAAACAGTTGAAATTGAATTTATTGCCCATCATACAGAGGCGAAAGTAGTAGCAGAGGAAGACTTCTTTTCAAAAGGGGAAAGCGGTGGAACGATTTGTTCATCCGTATACCGGAAAGCGCTTGAATTAATAGACAGCAAATATGATCCAGGGCGTTTTAATATCTATCCATTTCATTTTTCCGATGGCGACAATTTAACATCAGATAATGCAAGATGTGTAAAGCTTGTCGAAGAGCTGATGAAAGTATCGAATATGTTTGGATACGGAGAAGTCAACCAGTACAACCGCCACAGTACATTAATGTCAGCCTACAAAAATATTCAAGATGAAAAATTCCGCTATTATTTATTAAGACAGAAATCCGATGTCTTTAACGCCATGACGAGCTTTTTTCGGAAAGAAGAAGAGGGACAGATGTATGCATGAAACCTTTTCTAATTTTAGTTCAAAGCGTATAAGAATTTGCTGTTAACATTAATACCAGTGTGATTTATTAGTAGAAAAACCTTTTAAACACAGGATTATTTCATTAATAAATCAATTTTTTTATTCGAGAAAGATATAAAATGTAACATAATCCCTGCTCTTCGGAGTGGGGTGTTTTTTATTCCATTCTTTGTGGAGAGTAAGTTTTACCTCGGAATGATGTGAAATCGTGAAAGCTAGGAGAAGGAGGATAACTGCCCGTAAATGTCCGATTGGTTAACTAACTATCAGTAATGTCTATAACTTGTTATTTTAAATTGCACACAAGATTTGTGAAAAATAAAGACTAATAAATATCTTTTTTTCTTGTATAGTATTAATGAAGCTTACAGGAAGATAGAGGTGTATTATGTCAAATGTAAAAAAGATTGAGTCCCCAAAAATATCATTGCATTTAAAAAGTGCTAATTTTCATGATGTTTTTTATGAAGAAGATCCAGAATTAGTAAACTGTATGATTATAAATTCCCAAATAAATAATGAGCAAATAGATAGACTAATTCTGTCAAAAGTTATCTTTAAAAATATTACTTTTATTAATAGTTCCTTTATGAATATAGATATGACTGATGTGATTTTCGAAAATTGCAATCTATCTAATACACGTATGTGTGAAGGTAATATACATAGAGTTGAATTTAAAGACTGTAAATTATTAGGGATAGATTTATCAACTGCTAATCTTGGGAATGTTCTTTTTGAGAACTGTGAATTAAATTTGAGTAGCTTTGCGGAGGCTCGCTTAAAGAAGGTTTGTTTCGAGAATACTCCTTTGAATAGCGCTAATTTTTTTAATTCTAAATTAGCAAAAGTTTATCTAAATAGATGTAATCTTAATGATGTAGATTTTACACAGACACAACTCAATGAAATAGATATAAGTACTTGTTATTTTGAGCAAATTAATGTATCAATTGAAAGTTTGAAGGGGTGTGTGGTTTCCTCTAATCAAGCGATTGGTTTTTCAAAATTATTAGGACTAAAAGTTATAGAATAGCTTGTTGTGAGTAAAAATAAAAAAATTAACTAGTAGTACCTTTTTATTAAGTGAAAAAATGGATTGTATAATCGTACCTAAGAATAGACTTAATGATATTATAGCTATTGGATGGGATTCATTTGATGATTATAATTATATATTATCATCTCTTTATGGAACTCAAGTAGCTACACGTGTAAATACTTGAAGCAAAAAGAAAAAAATAGTAAAAAATAACAATGAGGCTGGGACAAAACTCTCCTCTATGATCACGTTTGCTAGTGTCTTAAATAAAGTATAGCTATTACGCCTCCCTTGCTGGCCTTTTCAAATGAGGCTGAGACATAACTAAATAGATAATAGGTAAAGACGAACATTCTCTAATTTAGCACGTAAATGGTTACTTCCCTTTACTGGTTATTTATGTTTTTAATAGAGTTAAGTAGAAAACTAGGTTGTTCCATTGCGCTACAGACACTCGCTTTCCGCGGGGGCTCAGCCTTTCCTCTACTTCCCGCAGGAGTCGAGTGTCTTCCGCTCTATTCCACTTCGTTT
>JBDNRM010000085.1:0-16142 GCA_047718615.1 Bacillus sp. (in: firmicutes)
GAAGATAAACCCGAACCATGATACGAAGATGTAAAAAATATTTCGTATCATGGTTCGGGTTTTTTTTCATTTAAAAAAGAAGGATTGTGGTAATCACCCGCAGGTTGCTCCATTTTTCCAATCTATTTCATTTTTTTCTTGGTAAAAGAATTAGGTTTTAGAAAATAGCCTTTAAAACGACGTGGAATGGAGCGGAAGACACTGGACTCCTGCGGGAAGTAGAGGAAAGGCTGAGACCCCGCGGAAAGCGAGTGCCTGTAGCGTAATGGAACAACATAGTTTTTATACTTAACTAGTTTAAAAACATAAATAACCAGTATAGGAAGTAACCATTTAAGTGCTAAATTAGTAAATGTTCATCTTTACCTATTATCTATTTAGTTATGTCTCAGCCTCTAAGAAAAGATAAATTAAATTTTGCAGCAACTAGCAAGAAATATTTCGATTTTGTGAGCAACAAGCAAACAAAAATACAAAAAATGGAGAAGAATAATTTTTAAACCGTTACAGCCGAATATAGCAAAGTTTATCGACAGCCTGAACAACATAAGCCATTTATAGCTTATGTTTATTCCTTTTTATAAAAAACATCTAAATTTTCCCAAATATCCTCCAACAAAACCAGTTTATCTTGAAAATTTGTTTGCCTTGCTTTTGCTACAGCAACAATTAATGCATTAATGAGACTAAAAGGTGCGACAAGCGATTCAATAAAACTTAACATTTGGCTGTTTGCTGTTAAAACAATAGCTGCATGAGGAATAAGAGGAGATAACAGATTATCCGTGATAGCAATAGTGGTTGCCTCTCTTTTTTTTGCATAGGATAATACTTGTACCGTACTTTTTGCATACCGAGCGAAGCTAATGCCAACTACAACATCCTCTTTACTCAGATCATAAAGATGTTCGGAAGCATTTTCAATAAGATGTATTAATTCCACTTTTTCCAAAATAAATTGTAAATAGTATTGTAGAAAAACACCTAAAGCGGTTGCACTTCTATTCGCTACAATATAGATATTTTTTCCTTTCACCAAAGCTTCTACCGCTTTTTTAAAGGAATCCATATCTAGCTTTTCAATGGTGGCTTTCACATTTTCTATATCTCCTAAAAAAATATCATATACTGCTTGGTCTTCATCCACATACACTTTCTTTGATAATGCGAATTTTTCAGTCGAGGTAAGCTGTCTTTGGGCATTGTTTTGCAATTCATGATGTAATTCTGGGTATCCAGAGTAACCTAAATATGTAGCAAATCGAATGACTGTTGCATGACCAACACCTACTACTTTTGCTAATTTATCAGCCGTTAGAAAAGGAACTGTATTAGGGTTTTCCAAAATATATTTAGCAATTTTTTGATAAGACTTGCTCATTTCGGGAAAAATCTCTGCAATACGCTTATTAATATTTTCCATTTTTCTCTCCTCTCCACAATAACTGTTGTTTATTTCATCTAATTTCATCTTTTACTATTTAAAAAGAAAGCTGTTTTTCGTACAGATTGTTGCTTTTAAACTTGTAGCCTAATCCCTCTGCTTCCACAGGATAGGTCTGGCCTCGCTGTCATCAAGTGAAAGGAAAAAAGATAAAAATCGTGAGGATACGCTAGGTTTTCCGAGAATTTCGCTCTCCTCACTTTCCCGTAGGATTCTACTTATATCCTGGCTGTTAAGACGACCACTTTCTATTTCTTCACTAAAAAACATTTTAAGAAAACAACCTCAAAGAATATTAATTATTTTCCTATAACATTCCTTTTTGTATCTTTCCTGGGAAATAGAGGTAAAATTTATTTCGTTATGATTTCATGCTTTATGTAAGTAATTTGTTGTGTTGGCAAAATAAACATACTTGAAAGGGATGTGAAAAGTGCGTTCTCTTCTTCCTTTTTGTTAGACTTGCTATCCTTCATCATATAATACCATAAAAGGTTTGATAGCAGATAAACAGGAAAATGAACCTATTATTGTTTTGAGAAAATAAATGGATGGTATCGTATAGACGTTTTTTGAAATACGCATCTCCTCTAAACAATATTTCACAAGATCAGAATAGAAGCAAAGAATGAACCATCTGACATTCTAAGAAATCATCAGAGGATCTACAAGTTTTCTCTTTAGCATTGTTTTATATGTAAAAAAAAGCAACTAGATATCTAGTTGCCTCTTTATGGATTTTATGTGTAACGCCAAGTTCTTCAACTAACTATACTTCTGATCGGTATCTCTCTAAATATGAACAGTTTTAAAATTTTTTCCATCTATTATACATGCTACTCCATTTGAAACTGTGCATGATGAAGTCTGCTATATGCACCGCCAACTTCAATCAATTCCTTATGCGTTCCTTGTTCTTTTATACCTTCCTCTGTTACAACTAAAATCCGATCCGCATTTTTAATTGTTCCGAGACGGTGGGCAATGACAAGTGTCGTTCTTCCTTGAGATAATTCATTTAATGCTTTTTGAATGGCTGCTTCCGTTTCCGTATCTAATGCAGAGGTGGCTTCATCAAGAATAAGAATAGGCGGATTTTTCAAAAACATGCGAGCGATTGAAACCCTTTGCTTCTGACCTCCTGATAATTTAACACCCCGTTCACCAATCAATGTATCTAACCCATCTGAAAGACTAAGAACCATCTCCTCCATCTGAGCTCGCCTCACTGCACTCCATATTTCCTCATCTGTTGCATGAAGCTTTCCATAGGCAACGTTTTCTCGAATAGTTCCATCGAAAAGAAACACATCCTGCTGTACAATTCCAATATGCTGACGTAATGACTGAAGTGACATCTCTTTAATATTAAGGCCATCAATCTCAATACTGCCTAATTTAATATCATAAAATCTGGGAAGCAAGCTGCAAATCGTCGTTTTTCCAGCTCCAGAGGGACCAACAAGTGCAATAGTTTCTCCCCTATTAACTTGAAAACAAATATTATTTAGTATCTTGTCTTTTCCTTCATATCCAAATGTTACATCCTTGTATTCAATAACACCATTTATGGAGCTAACTTCCAAAGCATCCGGAGCATCTCTCTCATCAGGTGCAGTGTTCAATAAATCCAAATAACGCCGGAATCCAGCAATTCCCTTTGGATATGTTTCAATAACAGAATTAATTTGTTTAATCGGTGTAAGAAAAACATTGGAAAGAAGCACAAATGCCATAAATTCTCCAAAAGTCATTTGTCCATTCATAACAAACCAAGTGCCACATCCCAAAACAAACAATGAAACAACTTTCATCAACAAATGACTTATGGATGCATTCCAAGCCATTACCTTGTAAGTAACCAGTTTTGTTGTTCGAAACCTTCCATTATTTACTGCAAATTGCTCCATTTCATACCCTTCATTAGCAAAGGCTTTTACTACACGAATACCGCTGACGTTATTTTCAACTCTTGCGTTAAAATCAGCAATATCCGCAAACATCTGATGAAAAGCACGAGACATTTTTCCACTAAAGAAAATAGATAGACAGATTAAGAATGGAATAATAATGAAGGTCCATACAGCAAGCTGCCAATTAATCGATAGCATTAAACCAAAAGCTCCAGTTAAAGTCATCACCGCAATAAATAAATCTTCTGGACCATGGTGAGCAATTTCGCCAATGTCCATTAAATCATTGGTCATTCGTGAAACAAGATGCCCTGTCTTGTTATTATCAAAAAACCGAAATGATAGCTTCTGAACATGATTAAATAATTTTTTTCGCATATCTGTTTCAATATTAATACCTAGCATATGCCCCCAATAGGTGACAATATAATGAAGAAAGGAGGTTATTATATAAATCCCCAGCAAACCGACACATGCCCATATGATGTACATCCAGTTACCCTTAGGTAATAAATCATCGATTACTTTATTAATCGCTAAAGGAAAGGTAAGCTCTAGTAAAGCAGCTAAAATGGCACAAGTAAAATCAAGAATAAATAACCACTTATATGGTCGATAATAGGAAAAAAACTGCCTTAACATACGATTATATCTTCCTCCTTTTGATACAAATCTCCCCAAGAACTTGTCAAAATCAATATAAGCAACATGAAAAGTCGTGAGAATAAAGATTTTCCTTGGTAAAAAAGTACTTATACCATGAGAGATTCTCCCATGGTATAAGCAGAAAGTATTACAGAATTTGTAATAATAATTGATATTAATTATTATTATCAGTTGGTGATTTCAAATTATCCCATTGAACAAAACACTTTCATACTATTAATAGAATTCTATATTCCCACTTAATTTGCGGACAAATCTATTAAAATAAATCAGGGTACATTTCTTTTGCCAGTATTTCCATTCCATCTATTGAGTTATAGCCATACCCAAACATATAGTTATAATCAACTGCATAAATTTGTTTGTTTTTTATCGCTTTCATACTAGATAACTTTGGATTAGTATAAAGTCCTTCTTTTATCTTATCAGCTGTATCTTCCCAATCAGGAATAATGAGCACATCTGGATTAGCAGCAATAAGCATTTCAATACTGACTTCTCCCGCTTCCTCTTTAAACACATTATCTAATTTCACCATTTTAAAGGAATCGTTAAAGAATGTTTCCTTATTTGCTGCATAAACATATACTTCTTTTGGATCACTCATATGTAAATAAGCAAATGTTTTTTCTTCTTTGATACTTGCTAATTTAGAAGCAATAGCTGCTTGTCGCTCTTTTAATTCCTTTGTAAAATCTTCCGCTTTATCTTGTACGTTAAAAATGTTACCTAAGTTCTCAATATCTTTGTAAATCGAGTTGTACGTTCCGCCAGTAACAGACGATTCAAGGACATATGTTTTTACACCCATCTCATTAATCGTATCTACTGTCCCTACACCCCAATCTGCATTATCAAATAAACCGCCTCGACCGTATACTAAATCTGGGTTTGTTCCTAATGTCACTTCTTTTCCAACATACTCATCACTTAAAATATTTAATTTCGCATATTCTTTTTCTACTGATTTATCGGGTGCTCCAAAATTTGCACCTACCCCAACGATTTTGTCCGCCAATCCTAGATGCAATAATAATTCGGCAGCTGGTCGCGTATTGGCCATTATTCGTTCAGGTGCTTTGTCAAACACTTGATCTTTGTTCTTCCAATCTGTGCCGCCCTCTGCTTTTGTGAAGTTTTGAACTGTCAGTGGATAATGCTCCTTCGTATCCGCTTCATCTGTGGTGCTTTTTTTCGCAGCACCTCCACAAGCTGTTAATGTTAACATTGTTGCCAAACCAATCCCTAGCAATAATTTCTTTTTCAACTACGTATCCCCCTAATTTATATGCCGTATGCAAATCCTAATCCATTCGTGACTGGATTAATAAATGTTTGGCACTTTATTTCATATAATGCTTCAATTGTGTCAGGTGTTAGCACCTGTTCAGGTGTACCATGGGCATACACTTCGCCATTTTTTATCGCATAAATATAATCACAGTAGTAAGCAGCCATTTCTAAATCATGAAGAGCTGCTAGAACACCAATATTTAATTCCTTTACACATGATAAAATTTCAATTTGATAACGAATATCCAAATGGTTTGTCGGTTCATCCAAAATCATAAATTTCGGTTGCTGTGCAATAGTCCTCGCCAAAACAACCCGTTGTTTTTCACCGCCAGAAAGAGATAAAAAACTACGATTCTTGTAATCAAGTAAATTCGTTCTCGTTAGTGCTTCTTCAACAATTGCAAAGTCTTCCTGTTTATCCGACTCTAGCATTTTTTTATGAGGAGTTCGACCTAACATCACCATTTGCTGTACAGTCAAATCAAAATTCATTTCATTAAATTGACCAACAACCCCTAATCGCTGTGAAACCTTTTTTTCTGATGCTTTTAAGACATTCAAATCATCTAATAAAACGGTGCCTTTTTGAGGAACTAAACTTTTATAAATCCCTTTTAAAAGCGTTGATTTTCCACATCCATTTGGTCCAATTAAGCCTACAAACTGCTTCTTTTTCACTAAAATTGAAATGTTTTTCACAATTTCTTTTTTGCCAATCTTCACTTCTATTTCCTTTGCAAGCAATTCCATTTTTTCACCCTCCGAAATTGTAGCCTTTTTTCACAATCATATAAATGAATAATGGCGAACCAATGACAGATGTAATGATTCCAATAGGCAACTCGACATTTTGTATTAACGTTCTTGACAAAATGTCAGCCCATATTAAAAACAGGCCTCCTAAAAGCAATGTTCCCAACATTAATCGTTTATGATCTGCACCAAATATCCCTCTAGATATATGCGGGATAATAAGACCTACAAAACCAATCATTCCTGCATATGCAACCATTGTTCCAGTAATTAGAGCAGCAATGATCATATAAAATTTACGAAAGACACTTAAGTTAATTCCGAGTGTAATAGCTGATTCATCACCTAATAGCATGGTATTTAAGACTCGATGCTGAAAAAGAAACAAACCGCACCCAAGTAAGATTACAATTGCCATAATAGGTGTTTTATCCCAGCTAGCTGAAGCCAAGCTTCCCATAGACCAAAACGTAACTGTTTTGATTCCATCTGCATTATTAGCAAAATAGATAATAAGGCTAGAAAAAGAACTACATAGCGCACCAATGACGACTCCTGATAGTACAAGCTTTACCGATGTTGCTTTTCCACCAATGCTTGATAAAACGAGAACAGCAATCGAAGTGATCATTGCTCCAACAAAGGCTCCAAATGCTATTCCAAATTGAGACAAAAACGCGCTGCTGCTAAACCCAATAAGAATCGCAAATGTTGCTCCTAGAGAAGCTCCCGACGAAATGCCAAGGATATATGGATCAGCAAGAGGATTTTGCACAACAGCTTGCATAACGGCTCCACACAATGAAAGTCCCATGCCAATAAGGAGAGCAAAAATAACTCGAGGCATTCTAACTTGTAGAATAATATTCAAATAGGATTCACTTTCAATAGTATCAAGTGATCCAAATTTACCATTTGTCAATGAATGCAATAATACCTCCATAGATTGCTTGAATGGGATACTAACCTGTCCAATGGATACAGAATAAACAGCAGATAATATAATAAGGCATAATAAAAGAAAAATAACGATATAATAGATGTTTCCCATCCCTAATCTGTTTGCATCCTTTCTATTCAAAAATTCACCTCCCTTAAAATAAAATATTCACTATTTAAGTGATAATGATTATCATTATTGTTTATAATATGATATAATCTGACAAAACACAATAAAATTTTACAAAAAATTCTGATTGTAAAAAAGCAGTACCTGTTAAATTTATCACCCATACTAAGCATCTAACTCACATGCATTGGCGATACTAGGGGAATTTTTAACTTCAAACATTTTATGATTGTTTATTGATGAATTATTACATCTGCCATAACACGAAAAAATCTTATTTAGTCTGTGTTTTTAGTCGTAGAAATTTATTCGCAGTCTATCCCTTCTTGATATCCTTCACGCTCAATCTGTTATATAATTGAAAAGAGTCAATGATAATTTACTCCGATCATTCATCTAGTTAAATAAGAATGATGAATAAAAAAACAACATAGAATTTTAACACTTTGCATACATATTTTTGGAAAAAGAACCAAAAGATAAAAAAGTTCTATATTTTAAGCAATTGATAAAGATATTGGATGAATGACAATAGAGGAAAGTTCAAACAGCATAGTAATTAGCGATAAAGATTCAAAATCTATACTTACTTATGTAAGTGAGGACTATTAACCGAAGGAAGATTTATTAAGAGAAACATTATTTATCATAAATTCCAAACTCCCTTTATGCGATTTAATAAAAAAAGTTCTTTTCTCTTGACAAAAAATCAATGTTATTTAATAATGAATTTATAATTATAATTATTATAAATAAAAAATCAATTTATAATGATTCAAAAAAACCAATATATATTAGGAGGAAAAATTATTATGTCTATTATCGGATCTGAAGTAAAACCTTTTAACGCAAAAGCTTATAAAAATGGTGAGTTTATCGATGTTACGGAAGAAACATTAAAAGGTCAATGGAGCGTATTCTGTTTTTACCCAGCAGATTTCACTTTCGTATGTCCAACTGAACTAGAAGACTTGCAAAACGAATATGCTGCACTGAAAGCACTTGGCGTTGAAGTATACTCTGTTTCAACAGATACTCATTTTACACATAAAGGATGGCACGATTCTTCCGAAAAAATTGGTAAAATCACATATGCTATGATT
Source organism: Bacillus sp. (in: firmicutes) (assembly GCA_047718615.1). Taxonomy (GTDB): domain Bacteria; phylum Bacillota; class Bacilli; order Bacillales; family Cytobacillaceae; genus Niallia. Next base: position 8,245 of record JBDNRM010000085.1, read on the forward strand.
GGTGATCCTTCTCAAACAATCTCTCGTAATTTTGATGTTCTAAATGAAGAAGAAGGTCTTGCTGATCGTGGTACTTTCATCATTGATCCAGATGGCCTTGTTCAAGCTGCTGAAATTAATGCAGGTGGCATCGGTCGTGATGCAAGCATTCTTGTGAACAAAATCAAAGCAGCACAATATGTTCGAAATAATCCAGGTGAAGTTTGCCCAGCTAAATGGCAAGAAGGCGGAGAAACACTAAAACCAAGCCTTGATCTAGTAGGAAAGTTATAAGGAGTGCGATAAATGATTTTTGACGCTGAAATTAAGACACAATTAAATCAATATCTTCAATTATTAGAAAATGATATCGTTCTTAAAGTAAGCGCAGGATCTGATAAAGTTTCGAATGACATGCTAGCTCTTGTTGATGAGCTAGCTTCCATGTCATCTAAAATCACTGTCGAGAAAGCGCAACTAACAAGAACGCCAAGCTTTAGTGTAAATCGTGGCGGTGAAGATACTGGTGTTACATTTGCTGGTATTCCACTAGGACATGAATTTACTTCATTAGTATTAGCTCTTCTTCAGGTTAGTGGAAGAGCACCAAAGATTGATCAAAAAGTTATTGATCAAATTAAAAATATTAGTGGTGAATTCCACTTTGAATCTTTCATTAGCTTAAGCTGTCATAACTGTCCTGACGTTGTACAAGCGCTTAACGCGATGAGTGTTCTCAACCCTAACATCACACATACAATGATTGATGGCGCAGCATTTAAGGAAGAAGCTGAAAGCAAAAACGTTATGGCCGTACCTTCCGTTTTCCTAAATGGTGAATTCTTTAGTGGTGGTCGAATGACCATTGAAGAAATTCTTGCGAAGATGGGCAATGGTCCTGATGCTTCCGAGTTTGCTGATAAAGAGCCATATGATGTCCTTGTTGTCGGCGGCGGTCCATCTGGAGCAAGTGCTGCCATTTATACGGCACGTAAAGGCTTGCGCACAGGTATTGTTGCGGAACGTTTTGGCGGCCAAGTCCAAGATACGATGAGCATTGAGAACTTTATCAGTGTGAAAGCTACTGAAGGTCCTAAGCTTGCTGCAAATCTTGAGGAACATGTGAAAGAATACAATATCGATGTTATGAATTTACAACGTGCTAGTCATATCGAAAAGAAGGATCTCTTTGAGCTTGAGCTTGAAAATGGTGCCGTTCTAAAAAGTAAAACTGTTATTATTTCAACTGGTGCCCGCTGGCGTAATGTTGGTGTTCCTGGTGAGCAGGAATTCAAAAACAAAGGTGTTGCATACTGCCCACATTGTGATGGTCCATTATTTGAGGGTAAACATGTCGCTGTTATTGGCGGCGGTAACTCTGGTATTGAGGCAGCAATTGATTTGGCAGGTATTGTGAAACATGTAACAGTACTTGAATTTATGCCAGAACTAAAAGCGGATGAGGTTCTTCAAAAACGTCTTTATAGTCTGCCAAACGTGACTGTCTTAAAGAACGTTCAATCAAAAGAAATAACTGGTACAGATAATGTCAATGGTATTACCTATATCGACCGTGCTACACAAGAAGAACACCATATCGAATTACAAGGTATATTTGTTCAGATCGGACTTGTGCCGAATACCGATTGGTTAGGCGATACGGTTGAACGCACACGGATGGGTGAAATTGTTGTAGATAAGTTCGGTTCTACAACCGTTCCTGGTCTGTTTGCCGCAGGTGATTGCACAGATACTCCATATAAACAAATTATTATCTCAATGGGTTCTGGAGCTACTGCAGCCTTAGGTGCATTCGATTATCTTATTCGTAATTAATAAATTCTATCTATTAAAAAAGCTGTCTACAAAAGTAACTTTTGTAGACAGCTTTTTTCCTTTTTTATTCTAATCTTTATCACTTTATCACCTGTATCATGGTGCATAGAAATCAATGATTAGCTTAAGCTCTTCTAAATATAATTTAGCCATTCGACTCAATTGAGTTTTTTTATGCACTACCCAACCAACAGTAATGATTTCTCCTTCTTCCAGTGGAACAGATACAATGTTAGAACCATTTAAATCCGCACTTAAAATTCCAGTGGATATCGTATAGCCATTCAAGCCAATCAATAAGTTAAACAGCGTTGCCCGATCACTAACTTGAATACTTTTTTTACTTGGAATGGTGCTGAAAATTTCTTCTGCATAATAAAAGGAGTTAAACTCTCCTTGTTCAAAACTTAAGCGTGGGTAATCTTCTAAATCCTCTAAGGTTACAGAGGACTTCTTCGCAAGTGGATTTTGAGAACTCACAAAGATATGAGGGTTGGCTTTAAAAAGTATATGAAAATCAATTCCCTCCTCCTTTAACAGCTGCATCATTACTTTTTCATTAAAGGAGCTAATATATAAAATTCCAATTTCACTACGTAAATTCTTAACGTCTTCAATAATTTCATAGGTTCTAGTTTCTCTCATAGTAAATTGGTATTTATCTCCTCCATGTTTTTTTATCATTTCAACGAATGCATTTACGGCGAATGCGTAATGCTGTGTGGAGATAGAAAATAATTGCTGGGAAGGAGCTGTATTAAAATAGCGTCGCTCTAGTAGTTCCGCTTGCTCTACTACTTGTCTTGCGTATCCTAGGAACTCTGCTCCATCTGGTGAGAGTGTGATGCCTGTAGATGTACGATTAAAAATAGTAATGCCCATTTCTTTTTCTAGTTCTTTTATAGCTTTTGACAGACTTGGCTGTGATATATATAATCTGCGTGCAGCCTCATTAATGGAGCCGCACATAACAACTTCTATAACGTATCTTAACTGGTGCAATTTCATCTTTCGTACCTCTTTTTTCTTCCTTTTTAAATAGGTTTATTATTCTTAGGCTACCGTGGAAAGAGGGCTTAGCTCTCTCGATTAGTCCGCAGTCAGTATACTCTTCGCTTTCCCACGGGAGTCTTCGTGTATTCCACCTGCTCTCTGCTTTAAACTTTTTCCATAAAACAAAATAGAAACATGCACCTTTTCATGTGCCGTGAAGCAAATTCTTATTAGTCTGGTTGTCTATCCTGTGAATAGCTATGCTGAATCTAAATTAGTCCGCAGCCAGCATACACTTCGCTTTCCTGCGGGCGAGCGTCGAGCCTCCTCGCTGCGCTGCGGGGTCTCGTCTTTCTCGCATTCCCGCGGGAGTCTTCGTGTATTCTGGCTGCTCCCTGCTTATAAACTTTAGAAACCTGCTTCTTTCAAGTGCCGTGGTTCGTAGTGCGTTTTTTTGCATGAGTTGTATTGTTCTGTGACGTTACACTCTCTGTTTTTTTGAACGCTTGCGGTGGCTCTAAAGGATGATCTTTATTGGTCGAATATTTCTTTCGGTCAAATATTTTCCACTCTGGGATTTATGTACTTACTTCTATCTTTATTTTATTCTTCTATTTTAACCTGAAGAGAGTTTAAGTTATAGATAGCTCCCTTTGCTTTTTGGGACTTTTTTAGAGAATAGGTAAAAAATAAATACATGATAATTTCAGTCGTTATAGCTTTTAGTTATAACGACTGATCACCTTTATCAGTTACACTATATCCCTCTAATCATGTTAGGATACTTACATCAGATATAAAGTAGAAAGAAATGAGGAATTTTTATGAGTACATTAAATAAATCTAACACTCCTTCAACGATTTTTCGCGCGGATCAAGTTGGGAGTTTATTACGTTCAGATATAATAAAAAAAGCACGCTTACAGAGCGCTGCTGGAGAAATCTCTTTAGAACAATTACGCATCATTGAAGATGAGGAAATCGCAAGAATTGTTTTAAAACAAAAGGAAGTTGGGCTGCAAGCTGTTACTGATGGAGAATTCCGCAGAGCTTGGTGGCATTTTGATTTCTTAGAAAATTTAGTTGGCGTTAATGGCTTTTGGACAGGAAATGGCATTCAATTTCATCAAAAACAAACAAAATCTCGTGCAATTAAAGTAGCAAGTAAATTAGATTTTGGCAATCACCCAATGATAGAAGATTATAAATATCTTCATCAAGCCGCTGGCAACCATACAGCTAAATTTACCATTCCAAGTCCAAGCATGCTTCACTTTCGCGGAGAAATTGATAAGTCCGTTTATAAAGACGAGGAAGAATTCTTTGATGATTTAGCTAAGACATATAAAAAAGCATTGCAAGCATTTTATAATGCTGGTTGTCGCTACCTTCAGCTTGATGATACTTCTTGGGCTTATCTCTGTTCAAAAGAACAAAAAGAACAACTTCGTTCAAAAGGAATAGATCCTGATTATCTAATCAAAATGTATTTAGATACACTAAACAAATCGCTAGCAGACCGACCAGATGATCTAAAGGTTACGATGCATATTTGTCGTGGGAATTTCCGCTCTACCTGGATTTCTTCTGGTGGATATGAACCAGTTGCAGAACAATTATTTGGACATCTAAATGTCGATGGTTTCTTCTTAGAATATGATAATGATCGTTCAGGTGGATTTGAACCTCTTCGTTATGTAAATAGATCAGATTTAAACATTGTTTTAGGCTTAATCACCTCAAAATTTGGTGAATTAGAAAGCAAAGATACCATTATAAAACGAATTGAAGAGGCATCACAATTTGTTGATTTAAATCAGCTAGCCTTAAGCCCTCAATGTGGGTTTGCATCTACGGAAGAAGGCAACTTATTGACAGAGGAACAACAATGGGAAAAACTTCGCCATGTCGTAGAAATCTCCAAAGAAGTTTGGAAATAAAGAAAAGTTTAGGATAAAGAAAAAGAAACAAGGAGGAACGACATGCGCGTTGTTCAAACTTCTCAGGTAATAGCTGAAAGTAAGTTTAATAAATTTCATTTACTCGTTTTTATTTGGTGTTTTTTTGCCATTGCATTTGATGGTTTTGACATTGCCCTTTATGGAATCGGATTACCGTTGATGATGAAGGATTATCATTTAACGGTTGTAGAGGCCGGAGCAATTGGAAGTTATTCTATAATCGGAATGATGATCGGTTCTTTTGTACTCGGTTCTCTTTCTGATATTATTGGACGTAAAAAAATATTAGCAATTTGTATGCTTTTATTCAGTGTATTTTCCTTATGTGCTGGTTTAGCACCAAATTCACTGACCTTTACGATTATGCGTTTTATTGCTGCTCTTGGGATGGGTGGATTAATGCCAGCTGTAATTGCCATGATGACAGAATATTCCCCTAAAAAAAAACGGGCATTAATAGTTGCAACAATGTATTGTGGTTATTCATTAGGAATGATTGCGGCTTCTCTTACAGGAATGTACTTAATGGAAAGTTTAGGATGGAGATTTTTGTATTGGCTAGGGGTTATCCCGCTTATTACTCTACCTTTGTTTCTTAAACAATTTCCTGAATCACTATCCTATTATCTCCTTCGTAACCGAGGTGAAAAGATAGCGAGTATTCTAAATAAGGTAGATCCTAAAGGAAACTATCAACCAACAGACGATTTCGAATATGAGACTGTCAAAGAGCGGGCAAAAGGATTTCCAGCCAAAAAATTATTTTCAGAAAATCGAATTGTTAGTACGTTAGCTTTTTGGACTGTCGTGTTTAGCTGTCTTCTGATGATCTATGGTTTAAATACATGGCTTCCTAAAATTATGCAAGGTGCTGGATATGGAATTACTTCCAGTTTATCATTCAGCCTAGCGTTAGGAGTCGGGCAAATTGGTGGGTCCTTATTAGGCGGTTACTTAGTGGAGCGATTGGGCCATCGAAAAGTACTTGTCTTTATGTTCTTAACAGGGGCTATTTGTTTTGTCTCTCTTAGTTTAACGTCTAATATGCTTTTACTGTATGTACTAATTGCCATTGGTGGTGCTTGCACAGGCGGAACGCAAAACTTAGTAAATCCATATATATCTGAATTCTACCCACAAGAAATACGTACTACAGGCATTAGTGTAACGGTTGGCATTGGACGAATAGGAGCAATATTTGCACCACTGTTAATCGGTCTCTTGCTAGCGACTAATTTAGAACCGCAGCAAGCCTTTATGGCATTTGCAGTGCCAAGTATTATTGGAGGCATTGCCCTTTTACTAGTACAAGAGAAATATGGAAGTTTTGATCAAGTCATTAAACCAACTAACAGAAGTCTTAAGACAGAGAAAGCATCTAGCTAACGCTGGAAAATAGTTAAGAAATAACCTTGGATTCAAAAAATAGGCTCCCCTTCAAGCAGCAGTGTACTAATAAAAATCTGCTTACTTAAAAGGGGAGCGTTTTTTTGCCTTTAAAACATTTTTTCAGTAGAATGCTAGTTTGTAAGCTGGGAAGAAGGCGAGTATAGCTTAATTCCTCATTTACTTATACTAATCATATGTTTTTACCCTAATCCCTAGCATAACTTGTTGTGTTCTATCATTCTATTTAGTTCGTTTTCCTTCTAGCCCTATATAAAATAAATAATAGAATAAACCATAGCGGTGTCAATAATAAAGCTGGACGTGTTTCTTTAGCAAACAGCATAATAATGAGAACCATAGCAAACAAAGCTAAGACAACATAATTTATAAATGGTGTAAAAGGTGCCTTAAATGTTGATTTTGCATGTAATTGCGGCTGTGTTTTTTTATATTTTAAATGACAAATAAGAATAACACCCCATACCCAAATAAAACAAATAGCACTAATGGTTGTCACGATTCCAAAGGCTTGTCCCGGTATCAATTTACTCAAAAGAGCTCCCACTGTTAGAACAAGTGTAGATATCCATAATCCGTTACTTGGTACATGATTTTTATTCAGTTTTGCAAGCTTAGATGGTCCTTGGCCATTATTGCTTAAATTATATAAAATTCGGCTTGTTGAAAACATCCCACTATTACAAGCAGAAGCTGCTGAAGTTAATACAACAAAATTAATAATTCCTGCGGCAACCGGAATTCCGACTAAACTAAATGTTTTAACAAACGGACTTTCTGTTGCATTTAATTCCATCCATGGGTTAATAGATAATAGAACAATAATGGCACCAACGTAGAAAAATAAAATTCTTAATGGGATTTTATTAATAGCCGATGGAATATTTTTTGCTGGATCCGATGTTTCCGCTGCTGAAACCCCAACTAATTCCACCCCAACATATGCGAATATAACCATTTGAAAGGAAAGTAAAAAGCCTGAAATTCCGTTCGGAAAAAATCCTCCATATTGCCAAATATTTTGAAGCGCAACCGCTCCTGCATCCGTCTTGAATCCTATCACTAACAAAATAATCCCAATAGCAATTAATAAGAGAATGGTAATTACCTTTATTAAAGCAAACCAAAATTCTAATTCGCCAAAAAGCTTTACCGTTAATAGATTAAGTCCTAATAAAATGACTAAGCAAATAAGTGCAGGTATCCATTGCGGGATATGAAACCAATATTGTACATATACACCAACTGCAATAATATCAGCCATAGCTGTCATAATCCAACAAAACCAATAGGTCCATCCCGTAACAAACGAGGCCCAAGGTCCAAGATACGTTTCGGCAATGTCTGTTAAAGATTGCGCACCTTCTTTAGATAATAGTAGTTCTCCTAGCGCTCTCATAACAAAAAAAATGGCTAAACCTACGATTAAGTAAGCAAAGATGATAGAGGGACCTGCTAGCTGTATCGCTTTGCCGGATCCTAAAAATAACCCAGTACCAATTGTGCCGCCAATCGCGATTAATTGAACATGTCGATCAGATAAATCCCTCTTTAATTCTCGTTGTTCCAATTCTTTCTCCTCCTTACAATCCATAAACCTTTCTTGTGAAACATTGAGCAATAAATGCACAACAATTAAGAAAAGCGCAAGCGACTTGGTAAGCCCTGAAGAAAAATGTTCTCCTGACTCAAAAAGTGCTTTTTACTTTTAGAGGCAGGAGG